>JBGCFV010000066.1:0-5001 GCA_045107075.1 Gammaproteobacteria bacterium | reverse complement strand
TTTGGAGCGTCGCCAAAATATTTAGACCACCTTTGATTACACTTGATAATTCTTAAATCATGGTCGAGCAGCATGGTAGCGATGGGGTAGCTGTCGATAATTGATCGAAGAGGGGCCGTGAATACTTTTGCATCCAGCTCGGTAAGGTCTTGTTCTTCGATTTCCTTGTCTTCAATACGGCGTGAAACAGCGACAAGCTGATTCATTTCATCCTTATTGAATATCGGTGACTTAACCGTGTGAAAGTAACCCACCTCTCCATCTGAATTTGTAACAGGCTCAGACGGAATGTTCAGGTCTCTGCGTTCATCGAAAACAAACTTGTGGTCTCGTACGTACTGAAGTGTGTCATCTGGATTACTTTGAGCACCATCGATTAACCCTCTCAGTTCGTCCGCTGTCATTCCGTAGTAATGTCGAAACGCCTTGTTGGCCCATAACAGCCTGGACTCAGGACCCTTCACCAGCACCATATCTCTCATTGACTCGAGAATGCTCTTATAAAAGTGTTCATCTTCCATGATTAAGGCTCCGCTGATTCTGGCCGACCAGGAGATACCGGGGGCCACGTCAACAACCGACTTATAATCGGCAAATCCAAAGATAACTCGCTCAGCTCGAATTCAGCAAGAGTCGTAGAGTTTCTTAATAACTACAACTTTACCTGATGCGAAGAATTTCGTACACAAGTTACATCGATGAAACATTCCGTTCTCGTAAATTATTGTGTAAATTGTTCAGCTGTTGTTAGGGAAAACCCCTAATTATTTGTTTCGCTCCAGAATGAATGTTTGTGTATAACGCCTTACATACTAAGGAGTGGTTCTTTTTAATACTGTGTATCATTCCCACGTCTTGGTAAAAAACCCGAAAGCGCTCGCTACTGGCCTAATCTAGATTCAGTTCAAGTGTTGTCCGAGCTGCCTGGCGAGCGCGCTGACAAGAGTGCGATCATCGCTTCAACACCTCTTTATTTCACAAACAATCAGGAAGTTATATGCGAAATATTTTCTGTACTGCCCTCTGTCTCGTAGTGCTGTTGGGCTGCAAATCAACATCTACTCCGACCGCTTCTCCTCAAGTCGCTGCACCGTTAAACGCCAATTCTGTTTTACAGTCCAAATGCGATAGAGCGTGCAAGAAAGTGGTCAAGAACACCTACGGAATAAAAACCGGCATCTACGGGCCACATATCATGGGAGCCTTAATTACGCAGCTTAACGGGAAGGTTAACGAGGGTAATTTAATGCAAGGGATTGCGGTTTATAACAACTCGTTTAGCGGTAAATATAATTTGGAGGTTCCTCCCGGAACGCAACAAATTGAAATGATGGCCAACTGGCAGTTCTCTTTGCAAGGTCGGGAACAAATTGAGTTTTCAACAAAGGCAGGAACCACTTACTACCTTGGACATGTTTTGGATCTGTCTGGTGGCGGCACTAACTATCGCTGGGCTCCGGTGGTGGTAAATTTAAGTACATCCACAGTTGTCTACCCCGAAGGCGATCTCGTCTGGTACAACCGTTAGAAAATTCTGGAAACGTCATCCGCTCGACAGACTACCCAGGTATAGCCTCACCATTCACGGCAAGCCAGGTAACGGGACCACTACACCTCCACCGGTCTGTTGCATAGCCGTGCAGAATCGGCAGTCCGCCGTAGAGACCGATTAAATATCATCCAAGAGCCCTGCTAATGAGTTATAAAAAAATCGGCGGTTTGGCCGCGCTGGTAGAGGCCGTGGCCTATATTCTGGGCATAGCCATATTTATTTTCGTTCTCGATTCGTCCGGGTATGACGGACCTGTTCGCAAAGTCGAGTTCTTGAAAGACAATCAAACATCCCTCCACCTAACGATGACCGCTGTCTATATTATTTTCAGCCTTGTTCTCGTGGTGTTAGCTATGTCCCTGTTCGAGCACTTGAAACGAGGCGCTCCTTTTCTCATGCAAATAGCTACTGCGTTCGGGCTAATCTGGTCAGGACTGGTGGTCTCCAGCGGCATGATTTTCATCATGGGGATGGAGGGTGTTATTGATCTCTACGCAGCTGACCCTGAGCGCGCCGCAACAGTTTGGCAGTCTATTGCACCCGTTCAGGATGCAGTGGGCGGTGGAATGGAGCTGCTCGGAGGAGTCTGGGTTCTATTGGTAAGCGTTGCAGCGTTGAAAGGCGGCCAGCTTCCAAAATTGCTTAACTACCTTGGTATCGTTATTGGCACTTCGGGAGTTCTGACTGTGTTGCCGATGCGTGAGCTGACTATCGCTGTTTTTGGATTGGGTCAAATCATCTGGTTTATCTGGCTGGGAATTGCTTTACTCATTGAGCCTGAAAGCAATTAAGAAATACGGTGCCAAAATTCGGCGCCTGGGTTTTATCGAATGGGATACTAATTTCGCTTAGAATGAATCCTGTACAAGCCCAGAAGAGCGATGCCGAATAACCAGAAAGTCGCCGGTAAAGGCACAGGCGTAAAGTCTGCTTGAAATTCCCAGTTTGCGACGGAAGGTTGAAACTCACCGGGCTGAAGCTCCAGGTCCAGAACCAGTCGATACATTCCGGGTGTTAACACGCTAGCAAAGTAAAACAAAACCTCATTGCTATCACCACCGATTTGGCTGAACAGCAAGTTGTCGTTGCTGTCGTAAAGCTCGACAAATGCCAGACCGGTTGAACCTGGCGAGTCTCCTGCCTGACCATCTAATATTCCTTCTAACTCAAGAAAAATCGACTCCTCCACGTCAAAAGCGATATCGAAACTTGAGGACCGAAGACTGGTGAATCCCATGTCAGAAAGGAAGCCGCCGCGACCTTGACCTGAAAACGCTTCTGATGAAACAAAGGACGATTGCAGAATCTGACCGCTAGCGCTTTGATAGAAAAAATCTTCGAACGGGACTTCGGGATTAATGACGGTGAGCCCGCTGTCACTCCCAATGAGTACTTCCCGATTATCTTCAAGCAGTGTTACCGCTGATGCGGATGTATCACAGCACACAATCAGGGTGAGACTCAGACTCTGAAACAAGCGTTGCATCAGTGATCTTTGTTCGTGAAACATGGTAACGGCTCCTTACTACTATGATCAGGTATGTCATCGTCAGTTTGTGATTAGTCAGGATTGTGTCAATTTAATCAAACTGTAGTTATTGCAGTAACGGCAATAAGAAAAGAATTTCGACAATCATTTAGCCGCGCTGAAGCTACGCGTTCAAGCTACCGGTTGGCGTACGCTTCCTTCCAAGCAAACTCATGGATGAAAAAAGTAGAAAAAGAGCATGGCCGGTAGCAGGGACTGGGGTAGCGATCATAAGTGTATTTGTGATTGGATCACCGTTGTAGTCAACCCAGAAGTCGGTATCGCTGTTACCGCTTTCGTTTCGAAACAGAACAGAGAGAAAAGAAAGCTCCGCGGTTGAAGTATTAGGGAGAAATGCAGACTCCAACGCAGTTGATATACCACCCAGATAGTAGGCCTCTCCGGGCGCCATATCGCCGTCGCCATAGTCACCTTTAATAGCGTATTGGGTCCAGATATAGGCTTCCATGTCGAAGATTGACTCGCCGTTAACCTGTGCATCAAAACTTGATGACCAAACGAAGAGGTCTTCGCCAAAGTTAATTGTTTGGCCACTGTTTTTTACAACCCAAACCTCGTAATCGACAAACATGTAGTCGGGGTCAAAGTGTGGCGGGAGATCATCGGAGCACGTAACGATCAATTCAAAATCAGAGCTGGAAAACGTGGCAGCCAGAACTGCTGGCGCTGAGAGACTGTAAAAATATCTGTGTAACTGTTTATCATAGCCCTGTGAGCAGGGGAAGGATGGACAGAAGATGGATAGGAAAAAAGCTGAGTCTTTTGCGCGAGAGTTCGCCAAAGGTATAAAAACAGAGGAAGACCTGAATGAGTTTCGCCGACTCATGACCAAGGTGACGATCGAAACGGCGTTAAATACCGAGCTTGACGACCACCTGGGCTTTTCAAAGCACGATAAAGCCAACTCTGGCAATAGCCGTAACGGTCATACGAGTAAAACCGTGCGCACCGAAGATGGCATGATCGAGCTCGACACGCCTCGTGATCGTAACGGCAGTTTCGATCCCAAACTCGTAAAGAAACACCAAACCCGTTTTACGTCGATGGATGACAAGATCTTGAGCTTGTACGCCAAAGGCATGTCAACGCGTGAGATCGTCGCTGCGTTTAAAGAAATGTACGATGCAAATGTGTCCGCCACGCTGATTTCAAAAGTCACTGATGCCGTGATTGAGCGTGTTGTGGAGTGGCAGTCCAGGCCCTTGGATGAAGTGTATCCCATCGTTTATCTAGACTGCATCGTTGTTAAAATCCGACAAGACAAACAGGTCATTAACAAGGCCATATACTTGGCGTTAGGTGTCAACATGGAAGGCCACAAGGAGTTGCTTGGCCTATGGATCTCGCAAAACGAAGGCGCGAAGTTCTGGCTAAGCGTGCTCACGGAGCTTCAAAACCGCGGGGTCAAGGACATCCTGATTGCCTGTGTCGATGGCTTGAAGGGCTTCCCTGACGCGATTAACTCGGCGTATCCTAACGCCCAAATTCAGTTGTGCATCGTACACATGGTCCGCAACTCGATGAGGTATGTGCCTTGGAAAGACTACAAGTCAATCGCCGCTGATCTTAAGCGTATTTACCAGGCTGTGACCGAAGACGAAGCAAGGCTAGCGCTGACGCAGTTTGCAGAGCGTTGGGACGAAAAATATCCGCAGATCAGTCGTTCCTGGAACGCTCACTGGGAAAACATCAGTACCTTGTTCCGCTACCCACCTGAAATACGCAGAGCAATTTACACGACTAATGCGATTGAGTCTTTGAACAGCGTGATCCGTAAAGCGATAAAGAAACGCAAGCTGTTCCCAACCGATACCGCGGCGACGAAAGTGATTTATTTAGCGATTACAGATGCATCCAAGAAGTGGACTATGCCGATACGCAACTGGAAAGCAGCGCTAAA
>JBGCFV010000065.1:0-24774 GCA_045107075.1 Gammaproteobacteria bacterium | reverse complement strand
GGGTACACACGGTAGCCCTGCATTTTGCCGTTTTGAAAAACAGGCTGAGGTCGCATGAGGTCGCCAAGCTTGGTAGGCGTATTGCCCGCAGAACGCTGGGTTGCGGCGACCTGACGAGTGGCCGGGCGTCGGTTACCCCGGCTGCTTGAACGATTACTACGGCTGGAACTGGGTTGGGCTTCAGACAGTTTAGGCAGCAAAAGTTTTTCAATCACGCCATTGCGACTCAAATGTATTTCCGTAGCGAAGACCCGGCTTAACTTAATCCCCGGTGCGATGTCGTCACCGATGACAAAGACGTTCTCTTCGCCGCTTCGTTCCACAACAGCAAGGCCGTTGTCGTCAGAGGTTGAAGCGACGGTGCCCTTTAAGGTGAGATCGGTCAGTTGGGTTTCGGGGACTTCCTCGTCAGGTTGAATGTTCGCCAGCTCACCCTGAGGTGGTGCAACGTACGCACCAAATAAATTGGCATTTCGAATGACGGACACTTGTTCATTCAGCGCCTGACTGCCGTCCGCAGACGGGACCGGCGCGCTGACAGTCTGCATGGTACTGATGTCGTATTTGGGCTTGTCCAGCAACATCCAGGTTATGGAGGCGAGCTTGGAGGCGCACCATATGACCAGCAGTGCGGTCAGGACCATGGGACCATAGCGCATGAGCGTCTTCTTTGAAGAGGCGGATGATGCTGTTAGTGCATTGAATTTACTAGTTAATTCCATAGACCTGCGCGGACTCTCTTTGTTCTTGCTGCCGTGAATGGTGCAGAGGGGTTTGTATACTAATGTGTGGTTCACAGTCACCACAAGGTCAGTCGCGGTGTTTTGTGCGCCACCGCACACATTCAGCACCTTGTTCTACGTTAAACTTTACCCGAAATCAATTAGTTAAAGTACGTTTTTAGGGACTAATCTGTGAGCTTCCGCCTCCTACTACGTTTTGTCACCAGCTTGGTGATATTCGTTCCATTTTATTTGCACGCGACGGGCGTTCGCCATTCTATGGTGCTGGAGAGTCTGGAAGCGGCTTCCTACGATGCACGACTGATAATGACCCTCCCGAATTCGCAGGATGATCGCACAGTGATTGTCGATATTGACGAGCGCACGATGCAGGAGCAGGGGCAATGGCCGTGGGGTCGTGACAAGCTGGCCCACTTCGTTGACCTGTTATTCGATGAGTACAACATTGATGTGCTGGGTTTCGACGCTATTTTCCCGGAGCCTGATGGTCGCAGCACGCTACCCATTCTGGACGAGCTGGCGGAAGGGGCGCTAGCCGACGACGATATTTTTGTAGAGCGACTTGGCGAACTTCGCGGTCAGTTCGATTTTGACAGTCGTTTTTCGGAGAGTTTACGAAACCGCAAGACGGTCATTGGTTTCTCGTTTAACAGCGACAAAACGGTTGAGCCCACCAATAATCTTGGTCCACCTATTTTGACGCGCGAGCAGCACAATAGCGACATTGAGCTGCATGAGGGTTTGAGCTACACGGCCAGTCTACCGATGTTTGTAGAGTCTGCTGCGGCATCCGGTTTTATTAACAACCAAAGTCTCGATTCGGACGGTTCGTTTCGTCGCGCTTCGCTGCTGCAGTCCTGGGAAGGTGATTGGTATCCCTCTCTCGCCTTGGCGGTGACCGCACTTGCTCTCAATTCCATGGAGCTGGATCTGGTCTTTTTTTCCGGTGAAGACGGTGCCCGCGACGGTCTTGATCTGGAGTGGCTTACGCTGGGTTCCAAAGTGATACCGGTTGACGAAAGAGCGACGGCCTTGGTGCCGTATCGGGATGATGAAAACAGTTTCCCGTCGGTTTCGGCGACGGATGTGTTCACCAAAGAAGCAGCGCCGTACCTGTTTGACGGAGCGATTGTGCTCGTGGGCACAAGCGCGATTGGGCTGCGCGACATGCGAGTGACGCCAGTGTCGGAGAATTACAGCGGTGTTCAGGTTCAAGCCAGTGTGATCTCTGGCATTCTCGATGGCCGGGTCAAGCACAGTCCGCGCTACGTTCAGGGCGTTGAAGTCGTCACGCTGATACTTCTGGCCGTGTTCGGCACGATCGTGATGATTCGCATGCAGCTGGTTTCGGCGACGCTGTCGATGTTGCTGTTAGCCACCGTCGTCTTTGCAATCAATCTGCAGCTGTGGTCAAAAGCGAATTTGGTGGTTCCACTGGCGTCCAGCTTTGCTTTTTTGTTCCTATTGTATCTGGTCCACATGATCTTGAGTTATTTCGGTGAAACACGTGGACGCCGCCAGCTCTCTGCGCGCTTTGGCGAATACATACCGCCTGAACTCGTTGAGGAAATGGGGCGTAATCCGGGTGCGTTCAGCATGGACAGTTCGAGTAAGGTTATGACCGTGATGTTTACGGACGTAAGGGGCTTTACCGGTATTGCGGAAGGTCTTGAACCGCGGGAACTAAGCCAGTTAATGAATGAATACCTGACGCCAATGACCCGAGTTATTCACAGTAACCGGGGCACCATTGACAAATATATGGGAGACGCCGTCATGGCGTTTTGGGGAGCGCCGCTGGACGATGAAAATCATGCCAAAAATGCCATTAAGACGGCTATGGAAATGCAGTTGGCTCTAGGGCAGCTTCGCGAAGAATTCGCCAAAAGAGGGTGGCCTCCTATCTCTATTGGCATAGGGGTCAATTCAGGAGAAATGCGCGTCGGCGACATGGGCTCTCAGTTTCGCAAGGCGTATACGGTTATGGGAGACGCCGTGAACCTCGCATCGCGTCTCGAAGGCTTGACCAAGCACTACGATACGGATATCGCGGTTTCCGAGACTACAGTGAAAGCGGTGCCGGACGTGCAGTTTATCGAACTGGACCGGGTCAGAGTTAAGGGTAAGGATGAATCGGTCGCTATATATTCACCACTGGTGGAAAAAAGCGCCATGACGGGCCAGTTAAAGGTAAGGCTGACGCTGCACAAGAACGCTCTCAGGGCGTATCGCTCGCAAAACTGGGACAGCGCAGAAAGTGCATTTTTCCAGCTGCAACAGTCGTTTCCGGAGGAGCGGGTATACGGTATCTATCTCGATCGAATTACGCATTTTAGACGCGAAGCACCCCCGCAGGACTGGGACGGTGTCTTCACGCACCATGAGAAATAATCTCGCACTGTGATGGGTTTAATGGTGCGCAGTCAGTCACACTTGTAAAGTGCTGACATCGCCCCCACAAACGGGTAACGTGTTGCTGCACCGCACTTTCATGTATTTACAGGAGAGTGGGGATAAAAAAGCACTGGAGCGGGTCTTAATATAAGTACCGGCATCATTTGATCAGTTTTAGACACACAGGTTGCGAGCAAATGGCGGGCGAGAGTAACCAACCAGATTACGGTCTGGTTGTAGAAGAGGATAAACCGAAGCTGGAAGAACCATCACTTTACCGAGTGATGTTGCTAAACGACGACTACACGCCAATGGAGTTTGTAGTAGATGTTTTGCAAAAGATTTTTTCGCTAGACAGACAGCAGGCCACGCGAGTCATGCTCGAAGTGCACACCAAAGGCGAAGGCGTCTGTGGGGTGTTCACTTACGAAATTGCAGAGACAAAAGTGGCGCAGGTAAATAGTTTTTCGAGACAGCACGAACATCCGTTGCTGTGCACTATGGAAGTGGACTAAATGTTAAGTAGTGAACTGGAATTTTGTCTAAACGAAGCGTTCAATGCAGCGCGCGACAAGCAGCACGAATTTATGACGGTCGAGCACCTGTTGCTTGCCCTGCTCGACGTGCCGCAAGTGGCCGAAGTGTTGCGTGCCTGTGGCGGGGATATCGAGCGACTCCGTCGTGATCTGACCGACTTTATTAACGAAACCACGCCCCGGGTTGAGTCGGAAGAACCCCAGGACGTTCAACCTACGCTTGGTTTTCAGCGTGTGCTACAACGTGCTGTCTTTCACGTACAGTCGAGTGGCAAGGAAAAAGTCTCCGCGACCAATGTTCTTGTCGCTATCTTTGGCGAGAAACAAAGCCACGCGGCATACTTGCTGAACATGCAGGATATCGTTCGATTGGACGTCGTCAATTTCATTTCTCACGGGTTATCCAAACTGGCCGACCAGAACAGTGACGCCGGTCCCCAGCAAGCCCCGGAACAGGCAGGCGAGGCCGTTGAAGCTGAAAGCCCACTCGACCAGTTTACGACCAACCTGAACGCGCGTGCGGCTGAGGGTAAGATAGACCCGCTGATTGGTCGCGATACAGAAGTGTCTCGCACCGTAGAAATTTTATGCCGTCGTCGCAAAAACAACCCACTGTATGTCGGGGACGCTGGCGTTGGAAAAACAGCTTTGGCTGAAGGCCTGGCGCGTCGCATTCACCACGGCGAAGTGCCCAGCGTATTGGCTGACTGCACGATTTATGCTCTCGACATGGGCGCTCTAATTGCTGGCACCAAGTATCGCGGAGATTTTGAGAAGCGCCTGAAGGGCGTTCTGAACGAGCTCAAATCGAAAGAAAACGCGGTTCTTTTTATTGACGAAATCCACACTATTATTGGTGCAGGCGCGGCCTCTGGCGGCGTCATGGACGCTTCTAATCTGATTAAACCGGTTTTGGCTAATGGCGAGCTACGCTGCATTGGCTCAACGACGTACACGGAATACCGCGGCATTTTTGAAAAAGACCACGCCCTGGCTCGTCGCTTTCAAAAGATCGAAGTCAGTGAGCCGAGTATTCACGAGACTCACCAGATTTTGGTTGGGCTCAAATCCCGTTTTGAAGAGCATCACGGCGTAACGTATACCGACGAAGCGCTGCGAGCAGCGGCTGAACTGGCCGACCGTTACCTGAACGATCGCAAACTTCCTGACAAAGCCATTGATGTGATTGACGAAGCAGGGGCTAACGTTCGTTTACGCCCGGAAGACGAGGTTCGCGATCAGGTGACCATTGTCGAAATTGAAAACATCGTGGCGCGGATGGCGCGTATTCCGCCGACCTCCGTATCAGCTACCGACCGCGACACGCTCAAATCACTCGATCGAGATTTGAAGCTGACTATCTTCGGCCAGGATAAGGCAATCGATACGCTTGCGTCATCGATCAAAATGGCACGGTCCGGATTACGCGAAGACAACAAACCGGTTGGTTCGTTTTTGTTTGCAGGCCCTACGGGTGTCGGTAAAACCGAAGTCACTCGACAGCTTGCCATGCAAATGGGTATTGAGCTCATTCGCTTTGACATGTCCGAATATATGGAGCGTCACACTGTGTCTCGCCTTATCGGAGCACCACCGGGCTACGTTGGCTACGACCAGGGCGGATTGCTAACCGAAGCGGTTAACAAAAATCCGCACGCTGTGTTGTTGTTCGACGAAATTGAAAAAGCGCATCCTGAGGTGTTTAACCTGATGCTGCAGATGATGGATCACGGTACGCTGACCGACAACAACGGTCGCAAAGCCGATTTCCGCAACGTCATTATCGTTATGACGACGAATGCCGGAGCTCAGGAAATGAGTCGTTCGTCTATTGGTTTTACCCAGCAGGACCACACTACCGAAGGTGGCGAAGCCATCAAGCGCCTGTTTACGCCAGAATTTCGTAACAGACTCGATTCGATCATTCAGTTTGAACCGCTTTCGGCGGCGATTGTCGAGCGTGTGGTGGACAAAATGCTGGTTGAGCTGGAAGCACAGTTGGGCAACAAAGACGTTACGATTGAACTCGACGACGATGCTCGTACCTGGTTAGCGGTTCGCGGCTACGACCGCGCTATGGGTGCGCGTCCAATGGCGCGTTTGATTCAGGAAAAAATCAAACGACCTTTGGCCGAGTCACTGCTGTTTGGAGAGTTGTCCGACGGCGGTCACGTGCAGGTCACGGTTCTAGACGACGAAATCAAACTGATTTGCACCGCCGGGGAATTACCCGAAGCGCCTCCGCCTGCGATCGTTCACTAGCACGCAGATAGATACCTTTCTTTTACGAAGTAGTCTTTACCTGTTACTTCGATATAAGCCTGCAGGAGCGGCATCTTGCCGCGATGAAATACGCTGCGTTGTTGAAATTTTAAACGCCCAATCGCGGCCAGTGCAGCCTGCCCGGCCATTGGCCGGACAAGCAAATGCCCATGGGACGCTCATACGCACTCCACTTGGCCCGAAGGGTCGAGCCTGGAAGTGCCCTTGGGGTACGCACTCCACTTGGCCCGAAGGGTCGAGCCTGGAAGTGCCCTTGGGGTACGCACTCCACTTGGCTTGAATGGTCGGAGCCTGGAAATGCCCTCGGGGAACGCACCGACTAAAGCCGGAACACAGGCAAAGCCTGAACCTCGAACGCGTAGTCGCTCAAGAGTTCAGGTTCTGGGTATTTGGTGGATTTCGGTACGAATACCGGGAATCAGCAACAGCCGGACGGCTGTTCCTTAAGACGTATTAACGCCCTCTGTAGACGATACGGCCTTTGGAAAGATCGTAGGGTGTCAACTCAACAGTCACCGCGTCGCCGGTGAGAATTCGGATGTAGTGCTTTCGCATCTTGCCGGAGATATGCGCAGTCACAACGTGACCTTGCTCCAACTCAACGCGAAACATGGTATTTGGTAAGGTTTCAATTACCTTGCCTTCCATTTGGATGGCTTCTTCTTTCGCCATGAAATTCATGTCCTCATGTGGCTTAAAAACTGCGTGAAGTGTGCATAAAACGGCGTGCTAATGCAATGAATCATGATGGGAATTAGTCATTCTTCGCAATTCAAATGGTTAGGCTGTCGTTTTTTCGCCACATATTGCTGTCTACCGAACGTTCGCAGTGCTGATCCAGCAGCGATACAAATCGTTCGCGCGAGACTTCAATGCTGCCCATGGACACCAGGTGTGATGACTTCACCTGACCATCTATGAGGGCGAAATCGTGTTTTTCAAGCCATTGCGCCAAATACGTCAGGGCTATTTTCGAGCCATTGGTGTCTCGGCTGAACATGGATTCACCGAAAAACACCGGCCCTATAGCAATTCCATAGAGCCCGCCGAGCAGTATATCGTCGCGCCAGACTTCAATGCTGTGCGCGTGCCCTTCACGGTGCAGTGTTTGATAAGCGATCTCCATATCACGCGTTATCCAGGTGCCATGTTGGCCCGGACGCGACTCGGCGCAGGCGCTCAAGACGTCATCAAAAACGGTATTAATAGAGACACGAACAGGGCGTCGTTTGAGGTCTCGTTGCAACGAGCGTGATCGATGGACGTCCTTTGGTATGAAAACGGTTCGCGGATCAGGCGACCACCAGAGAATAGGTTGACCCTCTTCGTACCAGGGGAAAATGCCGCGTCGATAAGCCGCCAGTAACCGGCCTGACGATAAATCGCCTCCCGCTGCTAATAGGCCGTCCGGATCGGTAAAGGCTCTGTGCACGTCCGGAAACGCGTCCACTGGATCGTGAGTAGCTATCCAGTGAAGTGAGCTCACAGGTTGCGGTCTTCTTTGCGAAACGGCAGATGCTGGTCGACCTGTTCGGCGTATTCTTTTACGTGACCCGACTCCAGTTCGACGTGATTGCGAATGGCGTCGGCAAACGGAGGGAAGCGTAACCAGTGAACGGACCACGAAGGGGAGGCTTGAAAACCCCTGGCGATTTTGTGCTCGCCCTGTACTCCCGGATCGAAAGTGTGGAGTTTTTTCTCAATGCAATATTCAATGCCTTGGTAGTAGCACAATTCAAAGTGTAGGCCATCGACAAACTCCCGCGTGCCCCAGTACCGACCGTACAACGTTGTGTCGGTCTCGAAAAACATGGATGCCGCTATCGTTTGTTCGTCCCGCAGGCCAAAACAAACCCGAATGTTAATCAGGTCGGAGCGGGCGATGGTGGTGAAAAAGGCCAGATCAAAATAAGGCGCGCGTCCGCGTGCGTAAAACGTGGAAGCGTACAGTTCGTAGAACGCCTCCCACTGTTCCTGCGTCATGTCACTGCCGTGCAAGAGCTGTACGTGAATTCCCGCTTCGGCGACCTTGCGTCGTTCGCGCCGGGTTTTTTTTCGCCGCGAGGAGCGAAAGTGCGACAGGTAGTGATCGAACGACGTGTAGTCTTTGTTGCGCCAGTGAAACTGACAGTCCTTGCGTACAATATAGTCAGATTTGGATTCAAGCAGCGCGCGGCTTTCAGGGTTAGGGAAGAGCATGTGCCAGGACGAACCGTCGAGGCTTTCGACCTTTTCCTCCACGGCTTTCAGTAACGCGTTAATGGCGGCCAAGCGGTTTGCGCCAGATTCGTTGCCTCCAGATTCGGCGTCCCTAGACTCGGCGTCTCCAGACTGTGCGTCTCCAGACTGTGCGTCTCCAGAATCGACCTTTCCCACTAGCAATCTTGGACCCGCTACGGGCGTGTAGGGCACCGCGGTAACCAGTTTGGGGTAGTAGGCAATTCCGTTTCGATGGTGGGCTTCGGCCCACGCGAAGTCGAAAACAAACTCACCCCACGAGTCGTCTTTGATGTAAAGCGGTGTGGCGGCGACGAGTACACCGTTTTGATCGTGGACGAGTGCGTGATGAGGTTTCCAGGCCGTTCCCTCACCTGTCGCACCCGTTGTTTCAAGCGCGCTGAGATAGTCGTAGCTGATAAACGGATTGTCAGTGGCGGCCAGCCTTTGCCAATCGTCTCGGCGCGCCTGTGTGATCGAATCGATGAATGAAACCGCGTACTTTTTCATTACACTCCGTAGGGGTCAGGCGTCACTTGCCGAGCTTTGGAAAAAGCCATGAAGGGCTTTTCAACAGACGGCTAGTCTGAATCGAGGGCGTCCAGATAACGCTCAGCATCCAAAGCAGCCATGCAGCCGGATCCGGCTGACGTAACCGCCTGGCGGTAAATATGATCACCCACATCGCCAGCCGCGAAGACTCCCGGAATACTGGTGGCCGTCGCGTTGCCGTTACGTCCGGCTTCAACCACGATATAACCGCCTTCCATGTCGAGTTGGTCAACGAATAAATCGGTGTTCGGTTTGTGTCCAATTGCAATGAACACGCCAGACAAGTCGATGTCCTGAGTACTGTCATCTTTCGTTGAGCGTATACGCATGCCCGTGACACCCGTGTCGTCACCGAGAACTTCGTCCAGCTGATTGTCCCACATGAGCTCAATGTTGCCCTTGCCATCCGCTTTGGCGAACACACGGTCCTGTAGAATTTTTTCAGCGCGCAAAGAGTCGCGACGATGAACCAGATACACTTTTTTACAGATGTTGGACAAGTACAAGGCCTCTTCGACGGCTGTGTTACCGCCGCCAATCACAGCGACTGTTTGATCGCGGTAAAAGAAACCGTCACAGGTGGCACAGGCTGAAACGCCTTTGCCTTTGAACGCTTCTTCAGACTCGAGCCCAATGTATTTGGCTGTTGCGCCCGTGCAGATGATGAGCGAGTCGCAGGTGTACTCACCTTGGTCGCCCGTCAGTTTAAACGGGCGTTCATCAAGCTGTGCAGTGTGAATGTGGTCGAACATCATGTTGACTTCAAAGCGCTCGACGTGTTCGGCCATTCGCTGCATTAGTTGAGGACCCTGAAGATCGTGCGGGTCGCCCGGCCAGTTTTCCACTTCGGTAGTCGTCATGAGCTGACCGCCTTGCTCTATTCCGGTGACGAGTCCCGGCGCCAGGTTTGCGCGTGCAGCGTAGATACCAGCTGTGTATCCGGCCGGGCCAGAACCCAGAATCAATAGTCGAAAATGTTGTGAGTTGCTCATGTATACTTCTCTTGTGTTGACGCCGACCTGATGAAATTTATTTGGCGCGCCTGGTCGGGGCGCAACCGGTCAGCAACGGTATCAAATCATCACAGGATTTGCATGAACAAAAACCCCTCATTTACCCGCACGCGCCGACGTGCTGCAAGTGCCTTCAGCGGCAGGCTTTTACCGTGACCGGTTCTACCTCAAGCCAGCGCGAGCCCATGTTCGGTATGTCGGTAAGCAAGGCGCTGCGCGAGAGTGCGCTGTGGATTTTCGGTGTACTGGCGCTGGTCCTGGCGCTGGCACTTTTGACCTATCATCCAGCCGACCCGGGTTTCAGTGACACCGGCACGGGAGACCGGGTGCGAAACTTTATTGGCCCGCTGGGGGCGTGGCTTTCCAGTGCGTTTTATTTTGGCTTTGGCCGGCCCGCGTTTTTGTTTCCGGTCATGCTGGCGGTTACAGGATGGATGTTTTACAAGTCACGCAAAGTCAGTGACTACGTATCGAAACAGGACATGAGCTACCGCGCCATCGGTTTCTTTTTGACGCTGGCGACCAGCTGTGGTCTGGCCACCCTGCATTTTGCAGGGCCGGCGTTGCCGAGTTCCAGCGGGGGCGTGCTGGGCAAACTTGTGGGCGAGGGCATGTCGGGAAGCGTCGGACCGCTCGGTGCCACGTTGCTCATGCTCGGAGTCTGGCTCGCCGGTGTGTCGCTGTTCGCAGGCGTATCGTGGCTGGCCATTATGGATTCACTTGGCGCGCTGGTGCTTAACACGGTCGACGGCGTCAGCGCCTGGTGGGGCCGCACCCGTGATCGCACGGCCGGGCGCAAAGTTAAGCAAGCGCGAGCTGAATCGATTAAAGAACAGACAACAATAAGCAAAGCACGAGTCGCGCCGCGTATCGAGGCACCGGTAGAGCGTAAGCCTGTCAGCGATCGCAAAGAGCGCGAGCGACAGGCGTCGTTATTCGAGGGCGCAACGGCTAACGAGCTACCGCCCGTGGCGCTGCTCGACGATCCGCCGCCGTCGCGTGTCACGTACACTCCGGAGTCACTTGAAGCACGCTCCAAACAGGTCGAAATCAAACTGCGTGAGTTCGGTATTGAAGCTCAGGTTGTATCTGTGTACCCCGGACCTGTCGTCACCCGCTTCGAGCTAATGCCGGCGCCCGGGCTCAAAGCCAGCAAGGTGACTGCGCTATCTCGAGATCTGGCCCGCGCCTTGTCAGCTCCGGCTGTTCGCGTGGTAGAGGTGATTCCGGGTAAAGACGTTATTGGCCTCGAAATTCCAAATGAAACCCGCGACCTTGTCACGCTGGGCGAAGTGTTGATGTCGGAAGACTACGACCAAATGAAAGCACCGCTTGCGTTGGGTCTGGGTAAAGATATTGCCGGCAACGCTGTTACGGTTGACCTGGCCAAAATGCCGCACTTGATGATTGCCGGAACCACGGGTTCAGGTAAGTCTGTCGCTATTAACGCCATGGTGCTGTCACTTCTTTACAAAGCCACGGCCGATCAGGTTCGTCTGATTATGGTTGACCCCAAGATGCTGGAGCTGTCGGTTTACGAAGGCATTCCGCACTTGCTGTCGCCGGTCGTCACCGATATGAAAGAAGCGGCTAATGCGCTCCGGTGGTGTGTAGCTGAAATGGAGCGTCGTTATCAGCTTATGTCGGCGATGAAAGTGCGAAACCTGGCGGGCTTCAATCGTAAGGTCATTGACGCCCGCGAAGCGGGTGAGCCGCTTGCTGATCCTCTTTACAAAGTAGACAAAGACGAAGACGGCAACCCGACTGAAGAGGCCCCGGAACTCAATACTCTGCCACTCATTGTCGTCATTATTGACGAACTCGCCGACATGATGATGATGGTAGGCAAGAAGGTTGAGGAGTTAATTGCGCGACTGGCCCAGAAGGCCCGTGCATCTGGCATTCACTTGATCGTGGCGACACAGCGTCCCTCTGTTGACGTCATAACCGGTTTGATCAAAGCCAATATTCCGGCCCGAATTGCGTTTCAGGTGTCGTCCCGAATCGACAGCCGCACAATCCTCGATCAAATGGGTGCGGAGCACCTGCTTGGCCACGGTGACATGCTCTATCTACCTGGTGGCACCTCCATCCCGACGCGAATTCATGGTGCGTTCGTAGATGATCACGAAGTGCTCAATGTTGTTAAATATCTTAAACAAGCGGGCGAACCCAACTATATTGACGAAATTTTATCCGGCCCCAGCGGTCCAATCCCTGGATTGGCCGGAGAAGAGGGTGCCGGGTCTGACAATGCCGAGCAAGATCCGCTTTATGATCAAGCGGTTCAGGTGGTGACAGAAACCCGTAAAGCGTCTATTTCCGGTGTGCAGAGACGACTAAAAGTGGGCTACAACCGTGCCGCGCGCATGGTCGAAGCGATGGAAGAGGCGGGCGTTGTCGGGCCGCTTCAGTCGAACGGCATGCGCGAAGTAATTGCACCGCCGGCACCGAAAGACTAGGTGCGTCTCGCGATACGCTTTTGGGCTTAAAAGCCCCTGATGTATCGGCAATGAACACCACGGCCGCACAGCGCCGGGGCCTGCTTGGTCTTGGTGGTGGCTACATTAAAGGAAACTGAATACGTGATTAAGTTTACGCAAAACATATTGAGCGCCGGAGTGCTCGCACTGTTCATGACGGGGCCGGTTGCGCTGGCTCAAAAGTCGGAGACGGCGAGCGGCGTTGAGCCGGCCGACGTAGCAGCACCTTTGGCTGACGAGGCGCTTTCGCCAGAGAGCGAAGAAGCGTTAGCCAAGCTCAAAAAATATATGGATGGCACCAAGAGCCTGACCGCCGAATTTACCTCTATTCTACTGGATGACTCGGGTCGCAAGTCCGACACGTCAAACGGTACCGTTGCGTTCAAAGTGCCCGGCAAATTTCGCTGGCAGTACGAAAATCCCGACCCCTCCGTTCTGCTGGCCGACGGTGTTGATCTGTGGCACTTCGATGAAGTTCTGGAGCAGGTGATTGTCAGCAGTCTCGACGACTATCGTGGAGCGAATCCAAGCCTTTTGCTTGGTGGCGATTCGGACAAAATTACCGAGGGCTTTAAGGTGGTGGGCAGCCACAAGACCGAGGGCGATCAGTGGATTGTGCTGGAGACACGCGATCGTAATTCAGACTTTGTAACCGTGCGTATCAAGTTTAAAGAAGACACAATTGAATTGATGGAACTGGTAGACCGCGTTGATCAAACGTCTCGCATTTTGTTTTCAGACGTTACTCTGAATGCCGACATCGATGATGCGCTGTTTACGTTTGAAGTTCCTGAAGGCGCTAGCCTGAACGGGCAGCCAACCCAGCGTTAGCGCGACACCCAACATGGCTAGTTTCGTTAATCCTCTACGGCATACCGTCTACTGGTGGCTGCTGGGCTTCAGTCTCGTGGCCCTCGTAATTTATGGCTCTCTGGCCAGTGGCGGACTCATCGTTGACGTTCGGCTATGGGACAAGCTCAAACACCTGATCGCCTACGCGGTGTTAGGCGTTTATTTTAGCAGTCTGGTAACCAGGCGCGCTCTTTGGGCTGTGTTGCTCATTTTCATGATAATGAGCATTGTGCTCGAGTTCTTGCAGGGGGCCAGTGGGCACCGGCAGTTTGAAGTCGCTGATATGGTGTTTAACGGCTTGGGGCTGATATTGGCTGCGCTGCTTGCGAATCTGGGCATGCGGTACTGGTGCCAAACGATAGAACGAGTGCTTGCCTAACCGGTCATCAGCCGTCAACATCACATCTTGCCATGTGATGAGAACCTCCAAGTGAAAGCGTCAACCCCTTTAGCCCATCGTCTGCGCCCCAAATCAACGGACGATTTCTTCGGGCAGTCACACCTGTTTGGTAATCAAAGTGCTTTGACTCGCGTGCTGGACGGCGGTGAGCTTCACTCAATGATTTTCTGGGGTCCTCCGGGAACCGGTAAAACCACGTTAGCCATGATGCTGGCCGAACGACATCAGGCGGCCTTTGTGGCTTTGTCAGCGGTCACCTGTGGCGTGAAAGATATTCGAGAGGTCGTCGCGGCGGCCAAGCAATCGCTGCAGGGGCTGGGTCAACAGACCGTTCTGTTCATCGACGAAGTGCATCGTTTTAACAAGAGCCAGCAGGACGCTTTTCTTCCTCATATTGAAGACGGGACCATTATATTTGTTGGAGCCACGACTGAGAATCCATCTTTCGCTTTGAACAACGCGTTGCTGTCACGAGCGCGTGTTTATTTGCTGCAGTCGTTGTCGAGCGAAGACGTTAGCCGTGTGATTAAAAAAGCACTGATCAAACTGCCGGATACGCCTGAGTTGACCGACAGTCAGATTCAAGAGTTGGCCGAGGCCGCGGACGGTGATGCAAGGCGGGCGTTGGGACTTCTGGAGCTTGTTCTTCACGCCTGCGAAGAACCTGATCACGCACCGCTCGACGAGCTGATTGCCGACGCAAGAACAGGTCAGTTCCGCCGCTTTGATCAAGGTGGTGACGAGTTTTACGATCAAATTTCAGCGTTACACAAAACCATACGCGGTTCAGATCCCGATGCCGCACTCTATTGGTTGTGTCGCATGTTCGATGGAGGCTGTGATCCGCGCTACCTGCTCAGGCGCCTGGTTAGAATTGCCAGTGAAGACATCGGCAATGCCGACCCTCGCGCGCTTTGGATTGTCACCGACTGCGCCGACGCCTTTGAGCGACTGGGCTCTCCCGAAGGCGATCTAGCCTTGGCGCAGGCGGCCGTGTATTTGGCTTGCGCACCGAAAAGCAATGCAGTCTACAACGCGTTTAAACAGGCCATGGAAGAAGTCAAAAAAAGCGGCTCATTGCCCGTACCAGCGCACTTGCGCAATGCGCCGACCAAACTTGCCAAGCAAATGGGGCACGGCAAAGACTATCAGTATGCGCACGATTTCGAGGACGGCTTCGCAGCTGGTGCCAACTACTTTCCCGACGACATGAAGCCGGCAACGTATTATCATCCAGTCGCGCGCGGGCTCGAAACGCAAATCGCCGCGCGGCTTGACGAACTCAAGGCTCGCAACGCGCGAGCAAAAAGGAAACAGTGATATGCCTACTTGGTTAGCCGTAGCGTTTGGTGGTGCAGGTGGTGCCGTGTTGCGCTGGTTGGTTTATGCACGAGTCAGTTCTGCGCTTCCTTACGGAACGATATTAGTTAACGTAATGGGTAGCTTCATAATGGGCTGCTTGTTTGTAGTGTTGGCGAGTCGTGGAGCAGGCGACCCGCTGCGGGCGGGCATTCTGGTCGGTTTTCTGGGCAGTTTCACTACGTTTTCCGCGTTTTCGCTTGAAACGGTGCTGCTGATTGAACAGGGTGCGCTCAAGACGGCCTTGTTATACGCAGCCTCCAGCGTGATAATTTGCGTTCTGGCGGCGTTCGCCGGGCTTGCTCTGGCACGCAGCTTCTGACGTGATGAAGGTTCACCTTTAACCCGCTATCCCGGATAATAGGGGCTTGACTGTTGGACCCGAATGATCGACGTCACATCACAAAACTCAAACCTTCAACCAGAAAACTAAATAACCTGAAAGGCAGCCAACATGCTTGATGCAAAACTCCTGCGCACCGACCTGGATGCAGTTACCCAAAATTTGGCCCGCCGTGGTTTTACACTGGACAGTGAACAACTTGATGCGCTTGAGCAAGAGCGCAAAATGTTACAGCTACATGTTGAAGAGTTAAGGAGCAAGCGCAAAACCCGATCCAAGGGCATTGGAAAGGCCAAGGCGCAAGGCGAGGACATTGCGCCATTGTTGGCTGAGGTGGAAACGCTGGGAGATGAGCTTAAAGCTGCCGAGGCGGCCTACGAGCAAAATCAGTCTGTACTGAGCGAGATTATGCTCAGCCTGCCAAACTTGTTACAGGATTCGGTGCCTGAGGGGGAAAGTGAGGAGGGCAATGTCGAAGTGAAGCGAGTGGGAGAGATTCCCTCATTTGACTTTAAGCCGCGCGATCATGTTGAGCTGGGCGAAGGTCTTCAAACTCTCGATTTTGAGGCCGCAGCAAAGCTTACGGGTTCACGTTTCGTGGTATTGAAAGGTAGTCTGGCGAGACTTCATCGAGCGCTCGCGCAGCTAATGCTCGACCTTCAAACTGGCCAGCACGGATATACCGAAGCCTATGTGCCGTTTATTGTTAACGATAAAACGCTATTGGGCACTGGTCAGTTACCAAAGTTTGAAGAAGACTTGTTCAAACTCAATCATGATCAGGATTTTTACTTGATTCCAACAGCTGAAGTCCCGTTAACAAACCTTGTTGCAAATACGATCGTTGAGCCAGGTGAACTACCCATAAAATTGACCGCACACACACCTTGTTTCCGCTCCGAAGCTGGTTCTTATGGGCGCGACATTCGAGGCATGATTCGACAGCACCAATTTGACAAGGTGGAACTGGTACAAATTGTTCGACCGGAAGATTCCGTCGCGGCGCTCGAAGAGCTAACCGGGCATGCCGAAGCTGTTTTGCGTGCCCTTGAGCTGCCATACCGGATGGTGGAGCTGTGTTCTGGAGATGTCGGTTTTAGTGCGGCTCGTACATACGATCTTGAAGTCTGGTTACCCGCGCAGAACACCTATCGTGAAATTTCGTCGTGCAGCAACTGTGAGAGTTTTCAGGCGCGTCGTATGGGTGCACGGTGGCGAAATCCTGAAACCGGTAAACCGGAGCCGCTGCATACGCTTAACGGCTCGGGGCTCGCCGTTGGTCGGGCCATGGTGGCCGTGCTCGAAAACGGACAGCAGGAGGACGGAAGCGTTCGGCTTCCAGCTTCGCTCTGGTCTTACATGGGTGGGCTTGAAGTGCTACGCCCGGGAGAAGGCTAGCTCTCTTCTGGCCCTCCGCCAGTTTAGAAGAACAAGTTGTTTGAAGGTTAGGCGCGGGTGCCAATCAGGTTCCCGGCCTACTTCTTGCTCTTACGGTTTTTTTGTTTTTCTTTTTTCTGCTGGCTTTTTTTCGTGCTGTCGCCGTCGGTTTCTTTGGGCGTATCCGATTCTTCCTCGAACTGCGCATCTTCTTGCTCGGCCTCTATGTGTACGTCGTTCGACCAGGACTTGACGTGCAGGTCACGCTGGGGAAACGGTATTTCAATGTCGGCTTCGCGGAACGCTTTGTCGATGGCAAAGTTAATATCGCTGGTGACAACGTAGCGTTTCTCGATTTGACGAATCCACACTCTGAGCTCGAAATCGAGCGAGCTGTCGCCGAAGTTGACGAATAGAGCGCGAGGTTTCGGAGTCGGGCCTTTGGTGAGCACTTCCGGATGTTCTGACGCCACGTTTTGAAGTATTTCCCGAACCTTTTCGGTATCTGAGCCATACGCAACGCCAATCATCAGGCGCAAGCGGCCGTGAGAATCGTGTAGCACCCAGTTAGTCACCTGAGTTGCGACGAGTTCAGAATTTGGAACAATCACGGTTTGTCGGTCTTGGGTTTCAATTTCGGTTGACCGTATGCGAATCTGTTTAACGCTGCCTTCGAGTTCACCTACGCTTACGTAGTCGCCAGATTTTATCGGACGTTCGAACAAAAGAATGAGGCCGGAAACGAAATTGCTGACGATGTTTTGAAGACCAAAACCAATACCCAGTGACAGCGCGCCCACGACAAGCGCAAGGCTCTTGAAGTCGACTCCTGCCGTGGTAAGGCCGACGATCATGGCGATGACAAAACCAACGTAGCCGCTCAGTGTGACTACGGCTTCGCGTGAACCGCGGTCCATGCCTGTGTCACGTAGCCACCGGGTGCTAAGCCGGGCTTTGATCCAGGCTGTTAACAGGAGTAGGGCGCCAAACGTACCGAGACCAATCACCATGTCGGTCAGGACGAGGGTGGTTTCGCCGCCGAGCGGGATGCCCTGAGCTAGTTGGGTTTTGATTGCGGGTAGCAGATTGCCCGTTGTGTCCCATGCCGATATCAGCTGGGAGGCAAACCAGATCCATAACGCGAAGCTCAATATAAGCCGCAACCAACCAAGCTCGGAGCGGGTTTCGGACGGGCGCATACCCATCCAGCTGCGCATTTGGTAGCTCAGTGCGCTGGTGCCGTGGGTGAGCCCGCGAACCAGTGTTTTGAGCAGCCATAGCAGTGTCCACAAAACAAGGCCAGCGCCTAAAGAGATGAGGCACGCGGTTATAAGATGGTTGGTTAGATTGCGATAGCCGGCAAATTCGGAAACGACTGAGGCTATGGCGGCGAGTGATAGCAGCGCCCGGAGTGGCAGCAGTTTACCGCGCATGCTGGGAATTTCTCTGGCAGCGCTTACCAGCCAAATCAGGGCTGAACAGATAAACAGCACCACCACCGCTCTTGCCAGTATCGAGTCAGAGCTTGCCGTGCCGGCGTACGTTTTGAATCCAAGCGTAACTACAGACAGCAGGCACGCCGACACCAGAAAGACCAGTCGTCGGTCGATCATTCCGGGGAGTTCAGGCGACACCAGGAAGTTGGCGCCCGGTGAGTAGGGTCCTACCAGCCAGCGGATAATGATTCGGGCAATGGAGAAAGCCAGTAATGCGAAGGCCAAACGGAAAAGCAGTGAGCTAGTTGCGTCGGGTGCGAAATAAATAAACAGCAGGGCGGTGCCAATGGTGCCACTTAGTAGCAGGGGCAGGTAGTCGTAGCTGTGTCTGGACAGTACGGTTAGCAGGGTAGGTTCTCCGCCACGACCACGTTGCTTGCGACTCCATCTCAGCTGCCAGTTACCCAGCAACCAGCCGATCAGGCCGCCCAGCAGCACACCGCCGGATAGCTGCAGGATACGCGACTTGTCCATGCGGCCACGTTCAAGGTCACGACTAAAAGCCGTTTTAACGCGCTCGTAAAGTTTGGTCGGCTGCTTTATCGCGTCGAGCAGTACGGTGAAGAAACGTTCACCCTGGCTGCCCAGTCGGGCTGCACTGAGTGCCTGTTGGGTCGCCGCAGCGCGGTCCGCTATGCGCTCCGAGCGCAGAATCAGGAATCGGCATTCTTTTACTCTGACAGTCAGTTGCGTAATCGAGTTGGTCATGGCTAGCCGGCGCAAGTAAAAATCGTCAGCTTGTTCTTCGATTTCCTGATCGCCAAGGTCATTTTCACCGGCCGCTAATTCATCCGGCTCAATGGGGTCTTCGCCCAACAAAGTAAGATCGGATTCCAGCTGTTCAATTTTGGCAGTTTCAGCGGCAATACACGACTGCGCTTCTGTACGAGAGGCGTTGGCCTTTTCTTTGATCACGGCTGCTTTGACTTCGTCGATCTCGACGTCCTCAAGCTCCAGTTCCAGTTCGTCGAGGCTCTCCTCCCAGCGCGCAAGCTGCTCATCGGCTTGCTCGGTGGTTACGTCGTTTTGCGCAAATGCGGCGGGTCCAGCAGACATGAGCAGCAGCGCAAAACAACCTGTAATGATGTTTTTCATGTCTTTAAGTGTGGGGTAAAACCAGCGCTTTCGAGTGAGCAACGCGTCGCAAGGGAAAGGCGGAAATAGGGCGGCGGCGAGGCGACTTTGATTCATGTATTAAGTTTACTGACTTGTTTGATAAAAACCTAGTAATGGCCCGCACTTAGCTCAAACCACCAAGAAACACTCGCGGACGAAAAAAAAGTGGCCGCATTCGTAAATAATTGGTGTTTGCCCATTGATACTTTGGTCAACTACAGCCAAAATGCGGCTTCGCGTTCGGGTGACCAACACCTCCGCACGTTCGAACCATCAGGAGAGGTGGCAGAGCGGTTGAATGCACTGGTCTTGAAAACCAGCAAGGGTTAATACCCTTCGAGGGTTCGAATCCCTCCCTCTCCGCCATTCCCCGTAATCCTTTTGAAGACCCTTTGCAAAGCGCCAAGGTTGGGTTCTGTGGTTACGTCGTTTTCACGACCAGTGCGAAACGTCCTAACATAAAGTTGGGGCACAGCTCGCAGAGATCGCGCGGTTCTTACCGGGTGCGATTAAGAAAGCAACGCGTGATTCTTCCCTGACGTAAAATCTTTGGCCGTCATGCAACTGAGGCGGTTGTGTGCCAGGGTGAGACTGAAGTGCCGTTAGCAGCTGCTCTCAGGATTAGCGCGGGTTTACCCTGGGTTGATGGCCTGTTCTCGGTATTTATCAATTTATCCATCTGGAATGGGTTAGTTGAGGCAGATAATCACTATAGTTGGAGTCAGGCGCTTCTCTCGGCAGGCGGTTTATGTAGAGTGGGTAGTTAAAAGTTGTCGAAAGGTTTTACAGTCGATGCTTAAGATGCTTAAGTTAAGTCATTAAAATATTGATTTATATAAGTTTAATGATGTTGGCGTGATTCCTGCAAAGTAGTGGTCAGGGTGAGTCACGAGTATACGAGACCACGCCGAATGACTGGTATAACAAGAATAACAAAGCCATAAAAGGCACAGGTCAGCACCATCCTCGGGGGATTCTGAGCGTTTCATGAACGAGGAAAAGTGGTGTTCGGGCCTTCCGTCCACAATTCGCCATTTTTCTAGCTCGCTGCGCTGCTATATTGTGCGGTCGGCCAACTGGTCGGTTGCAAGGTGAACGCCGTTTCGATAGGCTTTCGCGCTTGGTTTTTCAATAAGTTACTGGCTCTTTTGGAGGAGAAATGAAAGGCATGTTTACGCTTAGACAATCGTGGAAGCTGTGCATTTTTGCGGGTTTTCTGGCGATGATCAGCAGCGCTCAAGCGCAGCAGGAATATAAACTCAACGCCGGTGACATTTTATTAGTCTCAGTTTGGAAAGAAGAAGAGCTCACTCGTGAGGTGCTGGTGCGGCCCGACGGAGGCATTAGTTTTCCGTTAGTCGGTGAGGTTCAGGCCGCCGGCAGGTCTACACGAGACGTTCAGGATTCCGTCGTTGCAAAGCTATCCGAATATGTTCCGGATGCCGTCGTGACAGTCGCAGTGCTGAGCACAAACGGAAACAAAGTGTACGTTTTGGGCAAGGTAGCGCGTCCCGGAGAATACGTCGTCAACAAGCGACTGGACGTGATGCAGGTGCTGGCTCTAGCCGGCGGCCTGACGACATTTGCTGCTGAAAATAAAGTGCGAATTTTACGCCGATCAGCGGACGGCACCCAGAAAGCGATTCCGTTTCGCTATGGCGCTGTGAAAGAGGGCGCTCAGCTTGATACCAACATCGTGCTGGTAAGTGGAGACACTGTCGTTGTCCCTTAACGAAACACATTCGTTGACCGCGGGTGCAACCAAATTTCGATTTGGCGATTCTGTGCGTCCGTTGATTTTGGCCTCAGCCGCGTGTGGTCTGCTCGCTGGACCATTCTCCTTGGCAGCGGATTATCAGGTTCAGCCGTCGATTAAGGGGCGTCTTACAAACGACGACAACCTTCTGTTGAACAACGACGGGCTTGAAATTGAGACTCTGCTGTTCGTCGTTACGCCGCGTCTGCAAGTGACTCGATCAACTGAAAAGTGGCAGGCGACGGTCGACGCGTCCCTTACGGCCGAACGTCTCGAAGTCGATGACTTTAACTCTGACAACCAGAACCTTACGATTCAGCTTATTCGCCAGGCTGAAACGGTCCAGTTCCAGCTCGTGGCTTTGAATGACCGCGGTAACACGCGCGTAAATGAACTCGATGAACTAGGTCAGGTTGGTGTCGGTGTTGATCGCCGCGACCGGCAATACATTCGACCCGGGGCTACCTGGACATTGAATGCGAAGAACCGTTTAGCGTTCGGCGTGTCCGGAGAAAACGTTCATTACGGTGGTTTGGTCTTCAGTGACTACGATAACTTTGCGGCCGATGTGGCTTGGACACACCAGTTCGATGAGAAAACCCAGTTTAATGTGTCGACATTCGCGTCCGAATACACGGCAGCGCCACCGGTTGCTCGACCGAATCAGTTCGAGGTTTGTGACTTCACGTCGATAGTCGTGCCAGGCGTAGGTATTAATTTCGCTCGACTCGGCAGCATCGACAGCTTTGAATCGGAAACGGTTGGCGTTCAGGTAGGCGGTTCGAGGCAGCCAACCAGACGATTTAGCTACCGTGGTTCGTTGGGCTATCGCAGTGTGACAAATACTAACGACGTTCTGTGCGCAGCCAATGGCCTGAACGTAACGTCAGGATCATCTGACGGTTTTATTCTGGACACGGGTGCAAATTATCAGGGCGAGAAGTACGGCGTTGACGTGTCTTTTGCGCGTTCAATAACACCTGTCGGACTGGGTTTCCTGACCGAGCGCGACAATTTTAGATTGAACATGAGTTACCGATTCACGGAGCACCTGACAGCGACGTTTCTCGTCAATGGTTTTAATACCCAATCAATTGACGAAGGGTTCGCCTTTGAGCAAGAAGGTTTCCGCGTTGCCCCTGGCATGAACTGGCGCTTCAACGAAAAGCTAAGCCTCAATGGAGGCGTGATTTATCGTTCTGCCGAGTCTTTGTTTGTCGAAGGTGAACGAGACGGTCTAAGCGTCTATGTCGGATTTAACTACAACTTTAAACCTGTACGGTTTACTCGCTAACATAACTTTATAACCACAGATTCGGAACCGGATTACACGATGGAATTACAAGAAAGAACCAATTCACTTCGCGACTACATCAATATCGTCAAACGACGAAAAGTACAGATGATGGTGATATTTGGGCTGCTCATGCTGCTGACGTTGTTAATTACGTTCTTGCTGCCGTCGGTCTATCGCTCAACTGCTACGATTTTGCTGGAAGAGCAGGAAGTTTCAGACGATTTTGATCAGCGTCAGTCGACTACGGAATATGCCGACGCGCGTGTCTATAAAGTACAACAGCGAGCGCTCACATCGGTAAATCTGTCGGCCATCATTGAAAAATACAGTCTGTACAGAGACGACATCAATCGGCTGCCGCGTAGTGAAATTATTGAAGACATGCGTGAAGACATTCGTCAGGAACTGGTTAGCGCCGACGTGGTTGATCCGCGTACAGGACGACCAACCCGGGTAACCATTGCATTTGACTTGAGCTTTGACCACCGCAGTCCTGTAATGGCTCAGCGTGTCGCGAACGAACTCGTAACGCTGTACAAAACAGAGAATGAAACGCAGGGTATTTCAGAAGCCAGCCAGACGGTGAATTTTTACGAAGAGCAAGTCGAAAAAACCAATCGGGAAGTGCTTGACCTGGAAGATCGTTTGGCTCGTTTTAAAGGTGAGAACGAAGGCGCATTGCCTGAGTTTGTGCCGTTGATGATGCAGCTCCTGCAGAAGACTGAAAAAGACATGAGCGATGTTCAGCGCGAGCTGACGGCATTGGAAGAGCGGCGGATTTTCTTCACCTCAAATTTGCTCCAGACAGACCCCAATTCGGGTGGCGACTCTCAATACGCCTCAATCACCGATCCGATGCAACAAATTGAACTTGTTAAAGGGCAGCTGCGGAACGCGAAATCGCTTTATGGAGAGAATCATCCGGACGTTCGACGACTGCAAAAGCAGTTGACCACGCTGATCGAAGAAGCCGGCGGCGAAACGGGGCAGGACCTTGGCGCGCTGAACGATCAAATCCAGAGCGTGGAAGCCGAGTTGGTCGAGGCTAAAGGTCGATACAGCAGTGAGCACCCGGAAGTAAAACGTATCGAGCGCCAGTTGGACGGACTCAATACGGAGCTTTCTCAGGCTCTTGCAGGGAGTTCGCAGACTAAAGTAGTGACCGCACCGCGGGTTAAGCAGAGCATTAATCTGCGTGCAGACACGTCGACCGGTTCCACTATTGTCGGCAACCTTTTGAAAGGTGTTGAAGCTACTCTGATCGATTCCAATGCAGGCGACTGGGCCAAAATTCGGTTGAGCGACGGCACCGAAGGATTCGTCAAGAAGAACCTGATCAACCAGATTCGTCCTGGTGGGGCTCAGGCAAATCAAGGCAGCATCCCAACTAATCCAGCCTATATTCAGCTGCAGGGAAATCTGGCGACTGTTGAATCCCAAATGCGCTCGTATTTGCGTAACCTGGAAGGTCTTAAAGAAAAAGCGGCTGAATACCAGGATGCTCTGTCAAAAGCCCCCATGGTCGAGAGAGAGTTTTCGGCCATCATGCGCGATCTCGTCGATCGCCGCGTTCAGTTACAGGGTCTCAAGACGTTGTTGGGGCAGGCTGTTTTTAAAGTGGATGTGATTGCCGGTCAGAAGGGCCAGAAATTCACCCTGATCGAGCCTCCGATTGCAGCCACCTCACCGCACGCACCCGACCGAGTCGCTCTGCTGTTCCTTGGTCTCGTGCTGTCGCTGTTTGGAACAACAGCTTTTGCATTCATTATGGAGAGTATGGACTCGGCTGTTCGTAAAGCGACCGACATTCTGGATGTCTCGGGCGCGTCACCGCTGGCTGCGATACCGGTTATTTCCAATCAGCGTGACCAGTCAAAATCACGACGCAATATTTTTCTGATTATTGGCGCGATTTTAGGTGTCATATTGACCATTCTCGCCATCATCCATTTCGCGGTCAAACCGCTGGACGTTATCTGGTTTCAGATGGCACGGAAATTCGGACTTTAAAAAATTACTTGATGCTGAAATAGCATAAGGACAGGATCATGGAACGTATTAAACAAGCACTGGAACGCGCCAAGCTGGAGCGTGACAGCAACGTCGACCAAAAGAGTAACGAAACGGAAATTCCGCAGAGCGCTGAGTCTGCGTCTCACTCCGTACCGCGTTCAGACGTTCGTGCCGAACACATTGTTTACTCAGAGACTCACGTCGTCGACGTTGACGAAGATGTGCTCGATCGCATGCGTGTACTCGGTGGCCGGTCAGCCGAAATGGCAGCCGACTCGTACCGTATGCTTCGCACGCGCGTTATTCAGCGCATGCGTGATAACGGCTGGAATTCTTTAATGGTCGTCAGTGCCGGTCCAGGTGAAGGCAAGTCATTGACTGCGGTAAACCTGGCCATCAGTCTGGCTCGGGAGGTGACCCACACGGTGCTTCTGGTTGACCTCGACCTACGTCGCCCGAGTGTTCATGAGTTTTTCGGCTACGAGCCTCCGCACGGCATTATCGACTATCTTCGTAACGACGTGCCGCTGCCCGATATTCTGTT
>JBGCFV010000064.1:0-42396 GCA_045107075.1 Gammaproteobacteria bacterium | reverse complement strand
GCCATTGGCCTTGGCTGTTTCTATCAGGCTGTACAAGTTTGCACTAGCATTCGCGCCGGCCACGCTGTCGCAGAACAGGAAGTTTTTCCTGCCTATCACAAAGGGCCTAATCGCGTTTTCAGTCATGTTGTTGTCGATGCGTAAACGCCCATCAAGAGTGTAAGTCGTGAGCTTCGGCCACTGCTTGTCGGCGTAGTTCATCGCTTTGCCTAACGCCGACTTTGGCGGCACCACCAGCAGATGTGTGTCCAGCCATGTTCTCAAGTCATTGAGTATCGCCACTGAACGTTGTTGTCGTGTGGCGTGTCGCTGTTCCGGTGGTTCGTTTTTAATCTTGCGTTCGATTTGATAAAGAAGCTGGATTCTTCTCATCGCATCGGCTGCCAACGAGGCTTTCTTCTGTTGCAGTGTTTTTGGCTTCTGGGCTTTTAAAGCCTCATCGAACTTGCGGCGAACGTGTGCCCAACACCCCAGTTAGATCAGTCCATTGTTGTTGCATACAGCGTTGTAACCTTCATAGCCATCCGTCTGAAGATAGCCGTTGAAGCCTCCAAGCAAGTTCATCGGCACACTGGCCGCTCTAGATGGATCGTAATCGTAAAGCACGATCGGATGACTCGGTGGTCCACCGCGTTGAACCCACAGATAACTTTGGCTTTGCGGTGTTTTGCCCGGTTCTTTTAGTACCTGGAGCCTTGTTTCATCCATCGTAATGATGTCATAGCTCAAAACGGCGTCTCGCATCACATTAATAAGTGGTTGAACCAGCATGCCGACCTTGATCATCCAACTGGCCATGGTAGATCTTGGTATGTCGATATTGATTCGCTTGAGCTGCTGCTCCTGGCGATACACCGGTAATCCGTCAACGTATTTGCTCACTGCAACGTGGGCTAACGTGCCAGGGCTTGCCATGCTCTTTGGGATTGGTTGTGGTGGCAGCTTAGCGGTCTTAGGCGTGCTATCGCACGCCTTGCACGCATACGTCTTTCGAACATGACGTATCACCTGCACCTGAGCGGGAATAACATCAAGCTGTTCAGAGACTTTCTCACTCACAGCTTCCATGGGTTGGCAGCAGCTTGAGCAGTCACAGTCTGATTTATCCAGTTGATGCACAACATTAACGCGAGGCAGCTCTCCAGGCAGTGGTCTTCTACCACCACGCGAACGAGTGTGTGCTGGCACTGCAATGCCGTTGTCGCCACGATGAAGCGCTTGAGAATCAGGTTCTTTAACGGCCAGCTCCACCAATGCCTCGGCTTCGTTAAACACTAACGCCATCTGATCGATGTTAAATCATTCAGAACGGGTACCAAAGTGTTGATGTCGGGCAAGTCTGATTTGTTCGAGCAGTTGCTCGATAAACTGCGTTTGTTGTTCGATCTTTTGCTGTTGTTGATGCACTAACTCGGTCAATGCATCTTTATTATTCGGCAAATTAACAACGTCTTTTTGCATGAACGCTATTTTATCACAACGTGTTAATTGACTCATTAACAACAGCACTACAAAACGGTGTGATACGGTAAAAACGGATGGCCTTGCATCAGCGTTAAATCGTAACCATCGAGCAACCAGTTAATCTGTTGCGTGTTGAGCTCAATGACATCCAATGGCAGTTTCTGTGGCCACTTAAACCGGGCTTTCTCCAAACGCTTCATCCACAGCACAAAGCCGTTACCTTCCCAGCCGACCATCTTAACCAACGTACGGCCGCGATTACAAAAGATAAACAGGCGTGAAGTAAACGGATCCAACTGCATCTCGCCTTCGACAATCGCTACGAGTCCGTTAATCGCTTTACGCATGTCCACCGGATGACGGTAGAGATAAATGCACTCGCAATCGGCACTTGGCCTGATCAAGAAAGCTGACTCGCACTGGCGACCATGGTCTTAATCAGATCAGCAGACAAGGCACCTTGAAACTCTAGTCGAATACCATTGGGCAGAACCATACTGCAGATCGCCGTTGAAGGCTTCGCCTTCACGGCGACAAACGATGGTGGAGATGACGCCCAAAAACCACGCTTGGTTAGACTGGTCTTCCATTGATACAGGTCCTTGACCTTCAGCTCATTCGCTTCGGCATATTGCACCAGGCTGATGCCGCCGGCATCAGCGGCCTTGAGGTGATCCAGCCAATACTGCTGTCGTTCTGTAATGGTTTTATCTGTCATTGCTCGCTCCGGTTAGGAAAACCAGAGCTTGGAAGATAATTTCAATGCTCGCTAGATGCCGTTTATGGATCGCTTACAAAGAGAACACAAAGCTCTCAGGCACGCAAAACGGTCTGGCAATGTAAATAATACATGCCGAAAATATAGTATTTCCAGAGATAGTCCTTACCACTAGAAGAGAAAGTTAAAGGTCGATGAACCCTGAATGCAGCGCAGTCAAAATAGCATATAGAAGTTGGAGGAACCTGAAAAATCAAACGAGACCCATTTCACTAAGCCCAGCTTTCCCACAACTCCATCCCCAATTAGGCCATGCAACGAGTGTAAGCGATCTTAGCTGAATCAACATCTAATTAAACATCTCTAACGCAGTGCCAAATCAAGTCTGTAGGTAAAGTGGTCAGCACCACATCTTTTCATGTTTTTCGCGACCGGAGATATGCGACAACCATATAGTAAACGCTGGCGACAACAAAATACGCAGCAAAAAATATTAGGACCCCAAACTCTCTATCCTTAAAATAGGCCTCAACCAAAATACCTATGCCGATTAAAAAGAACAACACACCAAAGTAATATTCACCCCGATTCTTTGATCTCAACAGCGCAGCTTTATACTTACTCATATTCGAAACAGACCACCTGACAGTTCAAAATGGGTCACAACTTTGCAGGTCTTACTAGCAACATCTCGGCAGAGCTATGCACTAACCAAAGCTATGACGGACTTCTATCTCACATAACCGAACAGCTCCCAAAAAACCGGCACTTCCGACTTTAACCTGTCCCAGTACCAAACATTTACAACAGGCAAAAAGAAACCGCCACAAGGCGGTTTCTCTATCAATGCGAGCTGGCACCCATTGAGTGCGGTACCGAACTTACATTATGTTGGTAATTTTAAATCCGTCTGTGTCTACAGCTTGGCTTTTACGCTAAAGAAGTAACGTGGGCCGTAAGAGAGAGACTGATAAGTATTACCCTGGATGGCACGGAAATCGGTACGTGGCTCATCCAGCATATTTTTCGCTTCAAAGTTCAACTGAACATTCTTGAACAACTTGTAGCGTACTTGCAGGTCCAGTCTTTCATTGTCGTCCGTGTAACGAATACGACCTTGCGTGTCTCGTGCGAACTGCTGAAAGTAGTTAGATCTCGTTTTGTACAGCAGTTGGACGTTCCACTTCTGATTGTTCCAGTAAAGCTGCGTCGCACTTACGTGCTTGGATAAACCAAACAGATTAGCAGGTGGGATAATACCAATCAGCGGCGTCCGAGTGACAGCACCGGTATCTTGATCAACTGTTATCTCGACACCGTCACCGCCATTCTGGTCTTCGAACTCAAAGTCTGAGTCGGCATAGTTATAGCTAAACTTGCCGCCAAACCCGCTCCAAAAACCAGGCAGGTAATCGAACGAGTGGGTCAGAGCAAGCTCAACACCTTGAACGACGCTGTCTCTATCGCTTATCTGTGTGGTTTCAATCAGACCCTGGACCGGGTTACCGTCGAGATTAAACGACTCGAGCTGAGCGACGTTTTCAAAACCGCCATTAAATTCCTTCCAGTACAGCGCAGCGGCAATAAGCGTATTTTCGTTAGCGTACCACTCCAGACCCAAGTCAACGTTAGTCGACAAAATTGGTTTCAGGAACGGGTTACCGGTAGCGCTAATGCCGTTGACGGCCTGGGACAGCGAAGTAAATCCAATGTCGTTGTCTGAATTATCCTCGATCATACGGCCATTACCGTAGGCGTTAGGATCTGGGCGAGACATACCTTTAAAAATCCCGCCTCGCAGGAGCAGGTCTTCCCTAAGGTCTGCAATAAGGGTCAGACTTGGAAGAATCTCTTTGTAGCCGCTTTTTTGCACGTCGGTTTCCAGAGTACCGTCATTCGATTGTGATACGAAGAACCCGTCTTCGGTCTCTTCTACGGTAATCGGAGCTCGGTAGCCTAAAGAAGTAATGTCTGTATCGACAACGCGAACGCCAAAATTACCTCTTATTGGATAGCCTTTAAATTCGGATTCAAATTCGGCCTGGAAATAAACCGCAAATGTATCTTCCGTCACATCGTTGGACTGAGTGTTAACGCCATTTTGAAACTGAATTCCACTCAAGCCGCCGTAATTTGTCAGCCACGCGTTAGCCGCACATTCGTAGTCAAACGTTGCATAGGCGTTAACGGCCGAGCCGCTGCTGGCGTTGGTAATCAGGTCCCCGTTTCTTACGTTTGACAGGAATCCTGATTCCGGGAAGTTCTGATTGGCACAGGCCAGCACATTAGCAAGAATTGCATTCGACACTTCCGTATTTGCTGAACCATTAGGCGTTACCAGGTCTTCGTCCTCAAACAGGCTTTGACCCGGTGCATTTCTCAAACCACCATATGTTACGTACTCCATGCTGGAGAAACGCACACCCGCTTTCACAGTGTGTATTGGACCCGAATCTTGCGCCCAGGTCAGGTCTGCTCGAAAGGCGTCCAGAGAATTGTCGCGAATAATTTGGCGAGCCCGAATGCGACCACGGTTCGCGGCGTTAAAGTAACTTGGGTCAGTCACTTCGAAGCCGTTTCCACCGTCATCCAAAATAGTGGCAAGTGGAGGACCACCCTGATTTGTGTCTAGCTGAACGGTGAAATCATTACTACTACCGAAGCTACTACCAAGAGCGTCGCTCGGAATATTTTCGTTGGACGCTCCGAGTCGCAGCTCTACGTCCGTCTCTTTTCGATCCGTATCAGATTTGGCGTAATCAAGACTCAAACTTAGATTATCAGTCAGCTCGTAGTTAATATTGAGGCCATACCCTTCATATTTTTCGAGTCGCTGAAAGTCAGTGGTGTACGAATATATCTGTGTTTCAGACACAGAAGAAAAGGCCAGTCCAGTTCTTGGATCGGAAGTTAACGCGGAGATATCTTCTTGCGTGGTACCAAACTGCAGGTCCTTGCGAAGCTCCTGCTGGTCACGTTCGGAATACTGGAAATCAAAAGTAATATCCATGCGATCGTTTGGTTGCACCTGAATGCTGCCAAACACCGACTCACGCTGATCTTCAGTCGTGTTCTGACGGAAACGATGGTCGCGTGCAATGTAGGCAAACGGAATATCTTCGACCGAGTTATAGTTCGGATTAGAGTCAATTAAGTCTTGAATCTCGTCATTACTGACACCGCCAATGCCGTCGTGACAACGACCTCCATCAGGGTCAGTTGGCAACGCGTTGGTGTCGAAGGAGGTCAACTCACAAGCTTCCAGACGACCACCACCCGAAGTAGATTGATATTCTTGTTCGGGGTTCGTTTCGTCTCTTGCCTGAACGCCAAGTGAAACACCCAGACTGAAACCGCTATCAAATTCAAACTGATCAATGTACGCAAACGTGGCGCGTGACCCGAAGTCCTGTCCACCTTCAATGTTTGTCTCGTCGGGGCTGTGCGCCAGCATTCCTGTTAGCTGCACCAACTGCTTGCCAAAATCCAGCGGCTTCTTTGTGTCCAAATGTACCTGACCACTAACAGCACCCTCAATGTATTCAGCCGACTGCGTTTTGTGAATCGCTACTTTGTTGAACATCTCGGAAGGAAAGATACTGAAGTTTACCGCACGGTTACCACCGCCGTTCGTAGCTTCCCGACCGTTTACTACCGTCGTTCCCAAAAATGGCCCTAAGCCCCGAACAGACAGCTCAGTCGCACCACCGTTTTCACGGTGTGACGTTGCACCTGTAATGGTCTCAAGTACAGCACCAATTGACAGTGCTGGAATGTCGCCAATTTCTTCGGCCGACAAGCCATCCACAATTTGCGTGGCATTGCGCTTGAGTTCAATCGAACGCTGCAGCTCAGCTCTTGTGCCGGTAACGACAACTTCCTCAAGCCCACCGGCTGTATCCTGAGCAGAAACCGTCGTACTCGTCATTAACGTCATACTCGCAATTAAAATTGCACTCGCTTTGTGAGCTTTTGGCGAGGCCGTAAGACGCGTGATCTGCTTTGGTTTAAACATGTTTGATCTCACATTGTTTATTCTGTTGTGAATTGATTGTGTAAATTTTCCGCCAGTCCGACTCATGTTATAGCCCCTCGAGTGTTTCAACTACAACTTCACTGCTGGATGAGCTGTAAGGCGTGCCAGGGTCGATAGTTGGTTCGACAGTCTCCGGAGGAACAGCCGTCGCATTTGGATCGAGTGAGTTGCCCAAACCATATGTTGAGAAGTCATCCGCAAATACTGAGGTCGATCCCTCAGTGTCACTGAATACTTCCCAGCTCTCGATTGAAAACGTATCAACAAAGTCCGATACGTTAGAGCCTGAACCAAAGCGGAACTGAACTCGTTCAACACCGCCAAGCGCGCCCGCGCCTGAAGTGAAAGACCCACCACCGTCAACGACATCCACACCGTCCACTGTGACTGTTACGGTCGGCAGTGTGTCAGCGTCTGGCGCTGTCCAGGTGATCACCACGGTCTGCAGTGTTCCCGGAGTCGGCACAACACCCGCAGCAACAGCAAACGACTGATCACGGAACTGGAACTCGTCGTCTTTGATACGCATGTCAATTATGGAACGACCAGAACTGGTGCTACCGCTCGAATTAAGCAACGCGATGAACGCATCAGGACCAGTAACCGTACGGTCGTAGGTTACTTCCAGGCGACCTGAGAGCTGGTTATCAATGTCATAGCGCAACTCACCGGTATCGCCAGAGTTAGTGTCGCGAATAACAGCACCAATTGGAGGCGGAGCAAGTGATGCCACTACAACCTCGCTACTTGACGAGCTGTACGGCGTGCCGGGCTCAATGGTGGGCTCTTCCGTTTCCGGAGGAACAGCTGTCGCATTCGGATCGAGCGAGTTTCCGATGGTGTACTCGGTGAAGTCATCAGCAAATACAGAGGCCGTTCCCTCGGTATCACTAAATACTTCCCAACTTTCTATTGAGAATGTATCAACAAAGTCCGATACGTTAGAGCCTGAACCAAATCTAAATTGAACCCGCTCAACCCCGCCTAGCGCGCCCGCGCCTGACGTGAATGATCCGCCACCATCGACGACATTCACACCGTCAACTGTGACCGTCACAGTCGGCGGTGTATCAGCGTCTGGTGCTGTCCAGGTGATCACTACCGTCTGCAATGTACCCGGAGTTGGAGCAACGCCCGGAGCGACAACAAACGATTGATCACGGAACTGGAACTCGTCGTCTTTGATACGCATGTCAATAATGGAACGCGCAGAACTGGTGCTACCACTGGAGTTTAGCAACGCGATGAACGCGTCAGGACCTGTAACTGTTCGATCGTAGGTTACTTCCAGTCGGCCGGACAGCTGAGTATCGATGTCGTAGCGCAACTCGCCAGTATCACCAGAGTTAGTGTCGCGGATAACCGCACCAACCGGATCGCCTCCCAGAGATTCAACTACAACCTCACTACTTGACGAACTGTATGGCGTGCCAGGCTCGATTGTTGGATCGACAGTCTCTGGCGGTACCGCCATGGCATTCGGGTCAAGTGAGTTACCGACGCCGTAGCCAGAGAAGTCGTCAGCAAACACGGAGGTCATTCCCTCAGTGTCACTAAACACTTCCCAGCTCTCTACTGAAAAGGTATCCACAAAGTCGGAAACGTTAGAGCCAGAGCCAAATCGGAACTGAACTCGTTCGACACCGCCAAGCGCTCCCGCGCCTGAAGTGAATGATCCGCCGCCGTCGACAACATTCACACCGTCCACTGTGACAGTCACGGTCGGCGGTGTATCAGCATCCGGCGCTGTCCAGGTAATGACTACGGTCTGCAATGTGCCCGGAGTCGGTACAACACCCGGAGCAACAGGAAACGATTGGTCACGGAACTGGAACTCGTCGTCTTTGATACGCATGTCAATAATCGAACGCGCAGAACTGGTGCTACCGCTCGAGTTAAGCAACGCGATGAAAGCATCAGGACCTGTAACTGTTCGGTCGTAGGTCACTTCCAAACGACCAGAGAGCTGGTTAGTAATGTCATAGCGTAACTCACCGGTGTCACTTGAGTCGGTGTCACGGATGACAGCGGCTTGCAGACCGGTAGGCACTACTACCGGCGCTCTGATAGTAATGCGAATCTCAGCTGCCGTGCCGTCAATTGATGCTATGGCTATGGTGTCAACAATGGATTCACCAGATCCTAAAGCCGTAATAGTCGGATTGGCTGTGTCGAGTGTGTATTCCCAAGCGCCAGACGGCAGGATCGAGAACGTACCGTACTCGGTAGCGACCGCCGTTTGCTCGACAATCAGAGCCTCGCCCGGGTCCGGGTCAATGACGTTGACCATGCCCGTTAACAACTCAGTACTATCGCTGGCCGTAGCAGCCACCAAATTGAAGAACGCTGCCGCCACAGATTCAATCGGAGCACCGGCGTCAAAGACTTCAACAACCGCGTCAATCGAATCGGGATACGTCTGGGAACCAACCAATGAGTCCCCGACATTGTTCGTTTCAAAATCGTCCATAAAGACCGGTGTGGTTCCGGCTGTATCGGAAAAGAGTACGATGTTGTCAACGTAGTAGGTTCCGAAAGGAATAGTGGAACCGTTGTCACCAAAGCGCCACTGAACACGTCGAACGCCTTCGTCAAACCACTGGTCAAGCGAGGTGAAGTCGGGATCCACTACCGCCGGAGTCGAGAACGGTCCTCCACCTAACACTTCGCCATTAATTAAAATAGTGATTTGATTCTCTTGCGCCATGTCCCACATGATTTCAATATTGTAGAACTCATTAGGATTGAACGGCGCAGTGATAATGCCACCAGGATAAGCCGGGCTTTCTGTGTTACGAACCAGGAATCTTGGCGCTCTAATGCTTCCGTCATCTTCGACAGCTTCACCTTGAATACGCAAATCGAACAGTGATTCGGCCGAGCTGCCTGAAGAACCGTACAACGTAATGTAGGCGTCTTTTTGATTGCCGTCATCTGCAAGCGCTTCCGTTTTCAAGAATGAAAACGTGAGCTTTCCTCGACGCAAATTATTTTCGAGGTTGTATCTCAACTCACCTGTGTCGCCGTTAATGGTGTTGGTGATTGCAGCAACTTGCGTCAGTGCTGTAACACGAATAACCAGGTTAGCCATGGTGCCGTCCGGAGAAGAAAGCCCGATGGTGTCGTTGACCGAAGCGCCAACTTCCAAGCTGGCAACCGTTTCGTTCTCTGTGTTCAGCTTGTATGTCCAGGCACCGCTCTCTTCGATGCTGAAGGTTCCGTAAGTCGTTTGAACACCCGACTGCGCGACAACTCTGTCTTCACCAAAGTTAACGTCAGTGACGACCACCATGCCGGTGAGATCCTCAACCTGGTCGTTAGGAATGGTAGCGTCCAAGCCTTCAAAAACGGCAGGCTCCGGCGCATTGTTAATCGCGCTCTCAACCACTGCGAGAGCTGTGCTATCCAGGTTTGCCGCTACCGGCGACATAGCCAAAGCCGTCACCGCCGCGTTGAAAGCGTCTACGGTGGCGGGGGTAAAAGGCCCAACGGCCAGTTCGGCGCCAAGGCTGTTAATAATGTCTGCAGCCGTTGCAGTCGCGTCGGTTGCATCAACTTGAGAAATCAGAGCCAAGGCGGTCGCATATCGACCCGCGTCATCGTCGGCTGCCGCTGTCGTTGTCAAATCGGTGGGCTGGATTACAGTGATGTCACCAGAGATACCAAAATTAACGGCAACGCTTGCGTTGTGTGTAGCAATAGCCGTGTTTAAATCACCGGCTGCATCAGCGAGTTGGGCCGCAACCTCTGTAAGCGGTGAAACTGTGAACGTGGCGTTACCGTCTACGTTGACAACGGCCCGGGTAGCCGGTGCATCGAGCACAAGACCCGTTGCTTCATCCGTGTAGGTTCCACCGTTACAGGAAATTAAGGCCGTGCCATCAACAGGAACCAGATCGCCAAAAGCAGCCAACCCATTACTGGTTGTACCCGAAGCCAACGCCGTGCCTCCCGCGACACCGGTAGCATCAACGGCAAAGAGATCACACTGAGCGCCGTCAACCAGTCCATGCACGTAACGCGCGCCAAGATTAAACGCAGCTTGAATAGAAGTCGGTGCAGATTCAGCCGTTTCGCGAAGACCGGCGCCGTCAGTGTAACGAACTACAACTGTTACAGATTCACCACCTTCGCTGGACGTTAGTGTGTAAGAAGAAGTCGTAGCACCCGCAATCAGTTCCGAATCTGAGAACCATTGATAGGTCTCGGTACCGGCCTCAATGCCATCGCTATCCGCAACTGTTGCCGACAAGGTTCCACCAACAACAGCGTCGCCGCCAAGACTGGCGGAGCCGTTAGCACCTTGCACAAGAGAGGCGCTATCCCTGTCACTGCCACAGCCGAAAAGCATCGTGAACAGAACAGCACATAGAAAGAACTTATGATTCATTACCCGGAACTCCCACATAAAATTTTATATTGTTCGTATAGGCCTGTTAGTCCACGGCGTTTACCCGCACCTCTAAGGTCGTCACAACAAACAGGTATCGTAACGCCAAGGTACAGCCTTGGAAGCCGAATGGAGATTACTGCTGTGTCTCTCAACGGACAGAGACACTAAACTTATCATCTAGGCTGTATTGTTCAGGCTTTATTGTCTAGGCCAATTTTTTAGACAAACACCTACCAAGTGATAGACCAACGTAGTAATATCACTATACCAATATAAGTTTCAATTGCTAGCGTTTCATTGAGGCAGGTAGGCTTGATTGTCTCTAAGCGAATAAAAGAGGCGGGCAACTTATGTTTAATTGGTGGGATGACTCTACCAATTAGAATCAAACTGGTATGGATCTAAAACATCAGCGGTAGATACCTCTGAGTCCAAGGCTTACGTCTTTCGGTTGGTTTTTTAAATACGACTCATTATAAAGAGCCGGCTACATTACCTTTCACACCTTAAAAGGCCTGCCACTAATACACACTTGGAATATTCCTTATCGCTCGACTGAACAGGTAACGCTACGAAGATGAACCACCGAGCCATATTGGTTGCAGGTTTACTTGCTATCACAGCCTGTGGTGGCGGGTCATCGGGCACCCCGAGTGGCAACATTCCAGGCACGCCGACCATGACTACTCCACCCGCTCTGGCGACAACATGCTCTGGAACAAATCTTATTAACGTAATTGGGGCCACCGATAACGGGCAAAGTAGCACTGGCAACGGGCCAGAGAACGCTATTGACGACAACCTGAATCCTTCTTCTCGTTGGGAATCGCCTGGTGATTCAATCACGCTGACCCTTGATCTCGGCGCGCGGCACCTGGTTCGGGAAGTCGGAATAGCCTGGTTCGAAGGAGACCAACGCGCAGCGTCTTTCAGTGTTTTCTCATCGGTAGATGGCGTTAATTTTGAGTCACTGCTCGAAAACCAACAATCCTCTGGCGAGACTCTAGGCTTTGAACGGTACGTCACTCCCGATACTCCGGCGCAGTTCATACGCATCGAGAACTACGGCAATTCTCTGAACACAGACAACGCCATTGTCGAGGGCACGGCTTTTGGCTGTACGCTCGATACAGCAACAGCCGCATTCGAAAACGGAAATGTAAACCCATTAGATTTTGCACTCGACCCAAACGCACCACCCGGCTCAAACTTTGAGCTGATCAGCTGGAAGCTGAACACGCCAGCGGACCTCGATGGCAACGGCATCTCGGATAGCCCGAGCGAAACTGACCTGGACAACGGATTTACCGATGGGTTTTTCTTTACCGACCCTTCTGGCGGAATGGTCTTTCGTTCAACCATTGGCGGCGCTAAAACATCGGTCAATACAAGCTATACCCGTACGGAGCTTCGCGAAATGCTGCGCCGTGGCAATACCAGCATTAGCACTCGGGGCGTAAACCGAAACAACTGGGTGCTGGGCTACCAACCCGATTCCGGAATTGCCGTAGGAGGTCGAAACGGCGTGTTGCGGGGCACACTCGCTGTCAATCACGTCACCGATACAGGCAATCGTAATCAAATTGGCCGCGTAATTATTGGTCAAATTCATGCAGAGGGCGATGAGCCAATTCGGCTCTATTATCGAAAGTATCCTGAAAACGAACGCGGGTTTGTTTATTTTGCACACGAAATACGAAATTCGGATGACATTTACTTCTCGGTACTGGGCCCTGTTAACAGTAATTTAGACAATGCACCTACCGACGATGAAAACCCGGCAAACGGCATCGCTCTAGACGAAATATTCTCTTATGAAATAACACAGCAGGGTGCTCGCATTGATGTCATTATAAGACGTGGTGACGAAACCGGCCCAATCATCGGCCACAATTTTGTCGACATGCGAGAACAAAACAGCGGCTACGACGTGCCGGAAGAATGGATGTACTTTAAGGCTGGTGCTTATTCGCAGAACAACACTGGCGACGAAGCCGACTTTGACCAAGTCACGTTTTATGCGTTAGAGAAAGCTCACGATTAGTTGAGCGGTGCAAAATCAAGATCGATCTTTTGAGGTAATAAAGACCTCAAGAAAGATACTTATTATTTGTAGGAGCGGCATCTTGCCGCGATAAAGCAGTTAAACTAAGCGAGAGGCCAATATAATTACTGGCCAATCAGAACAAGACAAGATCCAGCAGTGAGGCTGGCTACAAAAGAGAGAACGATGAAGGACGAAAGGCTCTACCACTCCATAGCGACCAAGATCACCAAAATGATCGACGATGGCGAATACCCAACCGGCTCCCGACTACCGGGCGAACGCGAATTGGCCGAACAGTTTGGCGTAAGCCGGGTAACCATTCGCGAGGCCGAGATTGCTTTGCAAGCTCTTGGACGACTTAAAATTAAAACCGGTTCGGGCGTCTACGTACTAGAGCCTACCAACGGCGCTATGAACGGCATTCTTCCAAATGCCAGTGCGTTTGAGCTGACGCAGGCCAGGCTTATATTCGAATCTGAAGCCGCCGCTCTCGCCGCAACAACTATCTCGGATGAAGCTCTTGAACATCTCGAAAATTTGATTGAAAAAATGTCTACTGGTACATCGGAAGAGTCAGAACAAGCCGACATGGAATTCCACCTGACAATAGCCGCTGCGTCAGATAATACTGTGGTTAGCCATGTGATAAACATGCTATGGAAAATCCGTAACGAATCCGAGGCGATCAAAGAAGTACATAATTCGGTTTGCTCAACAGACCTCAAACTGCGCGGCAACGAACACGAGGAGATTCTAGATGCGCTTCGAGACCGTGATGCAGCCGCAGCCCGAGCCGCCATGCGCCACCACTTTGGCCGCTTACTGGAAACCATGCTCGACGCAACCGAAGCATTGGCTCTCGACGAGATTCGCAAGAAATCGTCGGCAAGCCGTGAGAAATTTCTGCGCAGCGTTTAATTACCGTACTCCAACAGCACGCCCATTGCCTCGCCCGGGGCACTCTTGGGCACAGCGGTTTATGTAAAAACACAGCTGACTTCAGCCTCCTCTATTCGTTCAAGTCACCGTTTTTCATATCTTCGCATCCTTGCCGCCCCTGACGAGAACACTCGCGCTCAATAGTTTGTGCAACTCACTCTAAAAGCTTGGATTTATTATGCGGTTTTCGCTCAACTTTGGCCCCCGCTGGCCGCTACCTTAAGTGACGCTCCATATCAGAGTCTGCCTGCCGTGCACAGCAGTTAGATTCTGCCGCCTTAAGATTACCTACTCGGACCTACATGTCTTTACGAACGCAGTTACGAGCAATATTTTTAGTCGTACTCATGACCGCCCCAACGGCCGGCGCTCTAGAACTGACTGATTCGGAACGCTCATTCATTGCCGAGCATCCGACCATAGTAGTCGGTGGAGAGATGGACTGGCCGCCGCTAGATTATGTTGAAAATGGCCAGTATAAAGGCGCGGCTAATGACTATCTCGAAGAATTATCGACCGTCACCGGAATCGAATTCAAAATAATCACCGGATACTCCTGGCCGGAACTCATGGGAAAGCTAAAGACCAAGCACATCGACATGGTTCCGATGATGTACTGGACGGAGACTCGTGGACAAGAGTTCAATATGACTCTGCCGTACATCACGGTACGCCACTACGCTTTCACGGCCGGTGACCGCAAAGACATCAAGAGTTTTAGAGACCTTAACGGCAAGACCATGGCCGTTCCCCAAGGCTACGCACATGCTGATTTTCTTCAAAAGAATCACCCGGGCATTAACGTACTGGAAGTCCCTGGCATTCTTGACGGACTGGACGCCGTTTTGGTTGGCGAAGCCGATGCCATTATTGAAAACACAGCGAGCATGGCTTACTACACTGCCAACCGGGGCATCATTGGCTTGTCACCAGCTTTTCAGGTTAATTTTGAAGTAAATAATGTACATATGGCTGTGCGTAACGACTGGCCGGAACTGCGAAACATACTGCAAAAAGCATTAAACGAGATTCCGCTTGAACGTACAACGCAAATCATGTCCAAGTGGACAGGCAGCGAAGTCGCAGCCAAATCGTTTCTAACCGCCAAAGCCGAATTCAACGCTGCAGAGTCAGCATACCTCGACGAAAAAAGACGCATCACCGCGTGCTTGAATGTTAATCGCATGCCGATTGAATTCATGCGCAACAACGAACATCAGGGCATGACGGCCGATCATCTGACTACGTTTAGCAACACCTTGAGAGTACAAGTTGCAACTCGCGGTTACAATTCATGGCAAGAAGCCTACGCAGGCCTCACCAACAACGAATGTGACATCATCACGCTCGCTCTTGATGTCAACAACGAAAAGCAAGGGCTGTCCTTTTCGCCTCCGTATATCTATGAAAAGCTTGCTCTGGCAACTGACCTTACCGTTGGCTTCTATGAAGACCTGCGCGATCTACCAACAAGCAAAATCGGCTACGTCTCGGGCTATTTTGATATTAACGATCTGAGAAACAAATACACCGCTATCGAATTCACCGAGTTCAACTCAATTCACGAGGCACTGGATGCCGTGGCTGACGGACAGCTGTTCGGTGTTATCGACTACATGCCAGTCGTTAATCATGCGTTGCTACAGCGTTCTCACCAAACCTTGAAAATCAGCGGTGACTTCCCAGAATACTCTCGCGGTCTAAGCATCGCAGTTTCAAGCAAGGACCCCATTTTAGCGTCGGCGATTAACAAAGCCGTAGAGGCCATGCCAGAGGTTCAACGAACAAACGTACGTCGCAAATGGGTAGCTGTCTCGATCGAAAAAGAAACCGATTACACGCTCATTGTACAAACCGCTTTTGCTGCATTCATATTATTGTCAATCATGTTTGCCCGCATTATCGAAGTTCGCAAACACCGGGAAGAGATTCAACGAAAGAACAACGCACTGCGAGACATTAACTCGCAGCTTGAACAACAAAACGATTCAGCGTTGCACATGGCCTACCACGACCAGCTAACCGGCCTGCCTAACCGCGCCAAACTGATAGAAGAACTGGACCACTCTATCAAGCGCTGTCTGCGCACGTCGTCGAGTCTGGCCGTTCTCTTTATTGACCTCGACCGATTTAAGCCGGTCAACGACACACTCGGGCACGACGTTGGTGACAAGCTGCTTCGGGAAGTGGCCAAAGCGATACGTTTCTTGTTGCGCGAGACAGACATACTTTGCAGGCTGGGTGGAGACGAATTTGTGGTCGTGCTGGAACCCGTGTCTGACGCATACTCTCCTGGAAAAGTAGCTCAACGAATCATTGATTCTATAGGTCAGACGTTTTACATCGACGGAAACGCCATTAACATTGGCACCAGTATTGGTATTGCCGTCATTCCCGACGACTCTTCCGATCTGACTACCATTTTAAGATGCGCTGACAGCGCCATGTACACAGCTAAAGAGAAAGGTCGAAACGGATACGCCTATTTCCGTGAGGACATGTCAAGCAAGGCTGAACGGCGAACGCAGATTGAAACGGCACTGCGACAATCACTCAAAGACCAGCACTTCTCCTTGGTATTCCAACCCATCGTAGACCTTCAAACGCGTATGGTCGTAAAAGCTGAAGCACTTATTCGATGGAACCATCCAGAGTTGGGCTTCATCCCACCCGACGAATTTATTCCGATTGCGGAAGAAGTAGGACTGATTGTCGATATAGGCGACTGGGTATTAAGAAAAGCCTGCGAAACAATGCATAACTTCATCACGGAAGGTGTGGAGATCAACGCGATAGCCGTCAATTTATCGACAGTCGAGTTTCTCAAAGGCGACATAGCAGGGCGTTTCCGAACCGTGCTAAATGAATATGACGTTCGTCCTGAGCAAATTGAAATAGAGATAACAGAGCGCTATATGCTCGACCAGGCGCACGGAGCTGAAAGCGAACTCCAACTTCTGAAAGGCCTTGGTCATTCGATTAGTGTAGACGACTTTGGCACAGGTTACTCATCGCTTAGCTACATGAAGCGACTACCTTTAAACGTAATTAAAATTGATCGCGCCTTTATCAGCAACATCCCAGACGATCAAAACGATCTTGCGATCACTGAGGCGATTATTTCTTTGTCTCACAGTCTCGGTTATAAAGTGGTAGCCGAAGGCGTGGAAACCAAAGAGCAACTAGACTACCTGATAGACAAGTATTGCAATTACGCTCAGGGGTACTACATGAGCAAACCGGTTGCGGAGGAAGATTTCGCGCAAGCCATGCAAGACATTAAAGAACTGCTGGAAGAAAAAGACCAGTGGACAAAAAAGTTTCGCTCACTCCGAGTCTACAACCAGTCGTAAGAATGAGGTCACGATTACGAAGCCAAGCGCTCTCTCAATTCCTTACGATACCGCCTGCTGGAGGGAACGCGCGCCCCTGAAGTGAGGCACACTTCTCCGTCATTGGTCCCAAACATAACCAGCTCGTCTATTCTGTCCAGGTTGACTATGGCACCTCGATGTACCCGCTGAAACCCGTGACTCGCCAAACGCTGATTAATATTAGTCATGGTTTCGCGTAGCGGATAAACACGTTCTCCGACGTGCAGGTTAACGTAGTTTCCAGAGGACTCAATCCAGTCAATCTGTTCAACCCGTACCAGAAATTCCCGCCCCAATTTTTTGATCAGAAAACGATCAGCAACGGCAACCGGTTCAGTGTCTTCCCCTTCGGTCAGAAAACCCGCCTCTCCCTGCCAGCGCCTGAGAACAAAGCGGTATAGGTAAATGACGGCCAAAAAAGAAAAGTAGGTTCGAAAGTCTTTGAGATACTCGTATCCAAACTCCACCCACCAGTCGTGCCACAGATAGCCTTCGTTATTACCAATCAACTCATATAGAGCTACTCGCATCCAGTACATAAGCGTAACGTGTAGAAGCGAGTACACGACGGTAAACAGCGCGTGCGCTATGAGGTGACTGCGCCACGTGTCAGGCTGAATCGGAAACCGGCGATCGAAACGCAGAATAACCAGAATCAGGAACCCTTGAACTATGGCGCTGGTAAACTCCCAGACCACCGGCTCCCAGGTATGAAACTCCGAGCCACCGCGCCCAAGATCGAACCAGGCGATGACCGAGTTCGCCAGAAAGGCCGTCAACAGATAGATTGTCCAGAGGCCCCACTCCCAGGAGTGACGCTTTGACATGTAGCTTTGCAGGGTCATGACATCCGTTTCGCGTGACAAGTTGGCGCAAGTATACCGCCAACGCGTTGATTCTGGTCGCCACTCGCCCCTGAATTCCACCACTCATCACAAACACGACCCATTTCGACACTCTCCAATAGAAATAACACCACTTCTTAACGATTCTTACAGGTCTTACTTGTTCAATAACTAACGCCGCCGTGAGAACGCTATGCCTTCTATTCAGCCCTATTCCGCACCCGCTCGTCGCCACGACGTTGACGCCCTGAGAGTAATTGCATTTGGTCTGCTCATCATCTTCCACGTGGGTATGTTTTATGTGGCCGATTGGGGCTGGCACATTAAGTCAAACTATCAGTTTGAGTGGCTCCAGCTACCCATGCTCGTGCTTAACCAGTGGCGAATGTCCCTAATTTTTCTTATCTCCGGGCTCGCTGTGAGTTTTGCGTGGGGAAAATATCATCCAGGCCTTTTCGCCCTGCGGCGATTCTCCAGACTGTTCGTGCCGCTTCTCTTTGGAATGGCCGTCGTGGTCGCTCCTCAAAACTACTATGAAGCATTATCAAACGGAGCAATTCAGCGTGGCTTCGTGGATTTCTTCAGTACCTATCTGGCCGGCGGCGAGTTTCCGGCGAATGCTTACGACGACGCCGAAACGCCCATGTGGACCTGGAACCATCTTTGGTATTTACCGTATCTGCTCGGCTATACGCTGGTTTTAATTCCATTCGCACTATTTCTACGTGGCCCGGGCATTAAGGTGCTCGAGAACATTCGGCGCGTTCGCGGAATCTGGCTAATTCTCTTACCTCTCGTTCCACTGATTCTCTACGGCAATTTGATCTTCCCCAAATTCCCGTACATTAATCATGGATTAACCGACGACTGGTACGCGCACGCCATGTACTTCACGTTCTTCGCATACGGCTTTCTAATTGGAAACGACGATGAGCTGTGGAACCAGCTTCGAGGCATGAGGAAATACACATTACCAGCTGCAGTGATTAGCTTTGCTTCTTTTTATACGCTCAGCATAGTGCTACCCGAAAACTCTTTTTCGGGACACAGCCAGCTTGCGCTGGTCGTGATCTATTTGAATCGGTGGCTGTGGATAGTCGCCCTACTCGGCTGGGGGCGACACCTGCTTAATAAACCGTTTCGCTGGCTACCTTATGCGACGGTAGCCGTTTACCCGTGGTACATACTGCATCAGACCATCACCGTAGTCGCGGGCTACGAGTTGTCGCAACTTGAGCGTGGACCGATAGTTGAACCCATTCTTGTTTTAGCCTCGACTATATTAGGCTGCCTGCTTTTGCACGAATTTGTCGTGCGACGTTCCGGGGTACTGCGGTATCTGTTTGGTGTTCCCATCGCCAGAAGGAAATAAGGCAAGACTGTCTGCGACTGTATCAGCCGCCAAAGCGCACTCGAAAAACTTGCACAGTACGACTTTGCCCATTGTCGTAATGCAGGCTGAACCGCTCAGTTCGTGCAAGCCGGGAAGGCTGCTTTAGACCAGGGAAATATTCAACCTTTGAATTAAACCGAATGATCTTATCAATGAGTGTGTCTCGGGGGAATTCGGCCTTTTTCTTGCCAATGACCATGACCTCTTCCATTTCGCTGTCAGCCGTATTTTCCAAACTATCGACTAATAAAACGGAAAGACTACTGGGCAGCAAACTGCGAGAAGAGTCTTCGGTATCGATACTGTCTGCGCTGGCTGTGCCGTAAACAAGTAACGCAACCATAAGAACAACACCTCTTACCACAAATTTGCTTTGACCAAACACCGCTCTCTCTTTCGATTCAGAATAGCTATGAACGAAAACACAACGACTTCGTTTACATACTGATTAACCTAACAGACCCACCGAGTGACGAATTCATTTCACCAAGTGACATAATTCTTTTTCTGGACTTTAAAACCGGTATGGGCAATCGTGGTATTATTCTCAAAAAACTAAGAAACACGTTTTCGAACCACACTGAATATCATGGAAGGCAATTTACTATGCGCATGTTTAACCTGTTGAAATCGTCAATCTTGTTGCTAGCTGTAGCTTTTTTTACGTATGGCACCTCCGCGGCCGCGTGGATAGAACCCAACGTCGGCCAAAGCGCAGATCAGTACAATTACGTCATTCGGGCAAATGGGCTTACTGCACTGGTGGCAGGTCAGCACGTCGATTTCCTGGTCCCGGTTCAAATTGAAGACCACAGAATCCACGACCCCCTGGCCCACGCGAAAGTTGCAAGCGAGACTCGCTCAACTATAACAAGTCAATCGCTGCGCCTTGAGCTGGTTAATGCGAACGAAAAGACCACGGCAAAATCAGGTGCTCGGCTTGAATCAGTGAGCAACTATTTTAACGGCGACGCCTCGCAGTGGCGATCTGGTGTGCCGCATTTGAGTCATGCGAGAGTCAACAATGTGTATACCGGCGTTGACGTTGTCTATCGACTCAACGACGAGCGTCTGGAATACGACTTTGAGGTGGCTCCCGGGGCCGACGCCGGACAGATTCAACTTAAACTACACGGCACACAAAATATGTCGATTACGGAAACCGGCGAATGGATAGCGGGTACCGCTTCCGGCGAGCTGCGACAGCTGGCTCCTGTTGTGTTTCAGACAGTCAACGGTAAACGCCAAAGCGTAGCTGGCGAATTCGCGATTAACGACGACGGCATTATTCGTTTTGAATTAGCTGAGCATGACAAAGAACACACGTTGGTCATTGATCCGATTATAGAGTTTTCCGGATATGTCGGTGGCTCAACTATCGACAGCAGCCACAAGCTACTGGAATCAACTGCTGGCAATTACCTGTTACTGGGAACAACGCTATCCGTCGATCTCGCGGGCACTACACCCGACCAACTGGCTGGCGTCCAAGACGTGTTTGTCATGGAACTGGATGCAACGACCGGGACGCCAAACTGGGTGACAATACTGGGCGGCTCTAAAACCGACAATTCAGAGGAAATGGCTCTCGACAGCGCTGGCAACATTGTCATCGTGGGTTACACAAACTCTGATGACTACCCCACACTAAACGCTTTCCAGCCAGACTATGTGGGCGCCTCTGTACCGGAGTCGGCCTCTTTCGAATGGGATGCCACGATTACCAAGTTAAGTGCCGACGGTGCAAACCTGGTTTTCTCTACCTACATGGGCGGCGCCGACGCAGATCTTGACACGTCAGGATATTTCGGTTTTGAACTGCTGCGCGGAGTTGCAATAGACGGCAGTGACAACATTTACGTAGCCGGGCAAACATCAGCATCTGACTTTCCCGTTACCACGACTATTGCAGGTCTGTCTTGCATGGAAGCTGACGTCAACGCCGAGGCCACGTTCACCTCCGACATAGTTTTCGCCAAATTCACCCCCACAGGTGACCGAATCATGTCAGCGTGCATTGGCGGAACAGAACGCGACGCTGGTCGGGAAATCGTACTTGGACCGAATGAAGACGTGTACATATCGGGTTTCGCCCGCTCGCCAGACTTGCCCGGCACGACCGGTTTCTTCCAGCCGCTACCTGCCGCCGAATTTACGTATAGCCCTTTCGTTATTAAACTAAACAGCGAACTGGACGGAATAAGTTTTGCAACGTACGTCGGCGAAGGGATACTTCAAAAAACTATTATTGACAGTGCTGGCGATATTTACGGCTCTGGTACAGCTTTTACTGACCTGTTTCCTGTCACCCCCGGCGCGTTCCAAACTACATATCTGGGTGGCCCGGCAAACGGAGGAGAAGGCGATGCCTTTGCATTCAAACTAAACGCCGACGCGATGAGCCTCGACTATGCGACGTATCTTGGTGGCACGAACGACGAAGATTTCAACGGCGTTGCCCTTGACGCGCAGGGACGTTTATATCTGGCCGGCATCACAAGTTCGGTCGATTTTCCACTGAAGAATGAGATTGGCGATACAGTTGGTCAGCTGCTCACAGGCAGCACACAACAAGTTTCCATTCCCGATATTAACCACATGAGAACGACTGCCTTTAACGACGATAATTTCTTTGGTTTCTTCCGATTAGTTGCACGAAACGGTGTAAACCTGTTGGCTGCAAATGGACAATCAGATGCGTTAGGTGATTTTTTCGAACTCGGCACAGGCACTGATAACACTTCCGACATTCTGCAGCTTGATTTGGACGGCGACGGACAGATCAATGAACTAATAGCGACCAATAAAGACGCTGCCAATGAGATATATCGATGGAACACCACCTCGCAGTCGTTCGATTTCCTAGGCACTCAAGGACTGGCAAGCAGCGATTCTCGGGCCGCCGCCAAATTGTTCCCTTTTTCGAGCGCTGGCTCGAATTATGCAGTTGCGATCGCCAACTATGGACAAAGCAATCAAATTGTAGGGCTTGTTGACGAGACTACGTCACAAACAGTCAGCCTAGATTTCGGACGACCTGACGGAAACACAACCACTATTGAAACAGGCACTGTGGGTCCAAGCTTTGGAGCCCTTTCTATTGTTGTGGGCAACGAAAATCAGGATATTCGACTCTACTCCTTTGGCTCCGGAACGCTAAGCCAACCATACATTCTGAACAATAACCCTGGTGCCGTGAGTGCTCTGGAAATTGGCGATGTAAACGGAGATGGCGAAAACGATGTGGTTACCGCGAGCCTCGACGGACCTGTGGAAGTGATTCTGTTTAACCTGGGCCTGCCCGCTCAAACTATCACGCTACCCGAAACCGCATCGGGCGAAAACACTGACGTGTTGTTGATCGATATAGATTTCGACGGCGATCAAGATCTTCTAGTTGGTCGACTTGGCAATGACCTCGTGTTTGAAAACACAGGCGGCGGTACGCTCGTTCTCGAAAGTGAGTTAACCGTTGGTGTCCAGAATACAAAGGCGTTTGCACAACTCGAAACAGATGATACCGAAAACCGGATTTTCACCGCAAACAGCGAGGGCATTGCAAGAACGATTCCCGGACGCGAAACAATAGCGCTTGCGGTGCTCAATCCGTCCGGTACCGACATCGAATTTTCAAGCTACCTGCCAAGTGATGGTCCCGCCCGTTTTTTCCGAGGCATCGACTTGTCATCAGATTCACGTGTACTACTCGCAGGAAGCACCACCGGCGACGGCTGGCCCAGAGTAAATTCAAGTGCCAATAATGCTGGTGATTTCGACGCGGTATATATGGTGTTGAATCTGGACCAGGACGGAGACGGAGTATTTGACGGTAACGATAACTGCCTGCTGGTAGCCAACCCGTTACAACGCGACAGCAATATGGACGGCTTTGGCAACTTCTGCGACCCGGACTTAAACAACGACGGCACGGTAAACTTCGTTGATGTAAGTCTGTTTGCAAGCCTGTTCTTAAGTGACGATGAAGACGCCGACCTCGACGGTGATGGCACAGTTACGTTTCTCGACTTCGCCATTCTCAGTGACTTCTTCCTCCTGCCACCAGGTCCAGGCCTGAACCAAACCTCACCATAGAATTAAAAGGGGTCAGAGTAGTTATCCAGTTAATTAACTCTGACCCCCATTTTGATTTCTGGTGGGCCTATTACCAACGGGCGGGGCTAGAGCCGAGATTACTCGCTGGCAAGCTCCACTCAATGTCTATACCTTCAACCCTAAACGCGGGGTTAAGCCGGTTAGCCCTGCCCCATGGAGTCAGTTCCAGATGGGTCGAGAAATCATGTTCGGCCGGTGTGAAATCGCCCTGAGAACTCTCCAGCTGTCGACGGGTCATGAGCAGCTCGGCTGTACGCGCTAACGACAAGCGAGCACTCCCTACACCCTCTCCCCTCACTGCCGTTTGAACTAAGCGAACAGCAGCAGCGGCCATTAAGTAGCCTGTTGCATGGTCAAGAGCTTGTACCGGTAGCGGTGTCGGCTTGCTCGCTTTTGCCCACTTCATCCCTTCATGTGCGATACCGCTACTCATCTGTACAAGACTGTCAAAACCACGACGACCTGACCAAGGTCCGCTCCAACCGTAAGCATCCAGACTGATTTCAATTAGACCGGGCGATATCTCTTGACGAGCAGACAATCCGTAGCCCAACTTATCTAACGCTCCCGGCCGATAGCCATGTACGAGTATGTGAGCCTTATTGAGCAACGCATCAAACGTTTCGCGGTCTTCAGCTTTAGTGAGCTGTAGACAGGCACACCGTTTCCCTAACGTGACGTCTGGAACAACATAGGGTTCGCTCCATTCCGGAGGATCTATGCGTAAAACATCGGCGCCGAAACCCGCGAGCGCGCGCGTCGCCACGGGGCCCGCCAGCACCCGGGTCAAATCCAACACGCGAAGACCTTTTAAAGGGCGGTTTTGTGAGGCCGGTGAAAAACCAAAATGAACTGATCGAGGTTCATCCCAGGCAACAAGAGGCTCCGACGCAACCGCCAGGCCCTGAGGATGGTTCTGCCATTCACGCCGCGACCTCATTGCGGCGGCAACGCCCCCTTCTCCTGCAATTTCAGTTTCAAGATCATTCGCCTTCCAGTTCAGAATAGCTGCAGCCACGTTTTCCCGGACGCCTTCGACCTCAAGCACTCGTAGCGCCGCATGTCTGTGGTGATCCAGATTCGTGTGTAGCTTGATCCAGCCATCAGCAGTCTTGTAATCACCCGCTACAGAATCCCAAACGGGCGGCATCTCCCAATCCACCGGTCGAATGGACTGCTGGAACCATAGTGCCGCCAGTCGCTGGTCAACGTGTACATCAGCGTCTTTTCGCCGGCCGAATTCTGCGGAGAAACCGGCTATGGCACTGGCCACGGCTCCCATTGATGAAACGGCGAGCGAAGAGACAGGGAAGCACGAGTTGAGCAACTCGTCACCTCTGACCTGAACGGGTACATCAAGCGACAGCAAGTCTCGAATTTGTCTGGCGTAATGTGGTCCACCGACCTCTGAGTCACTGGAGAAATTGTTGAACAGCACGGATGGTTTCATAGCGTCTCGCGAGTGTTGGCATTTTACCCGAAGTCATAGCTTGAGGCCTTCGAACTCTAATCACAAGAACACCGGTAGACTGACCGTCACCAAAAAACCAACCCTTAACTGATCTCTTTTATGCATCCGCTACGCCTTAAGAAGTAGGCCTATAAAAACAGCCTGCTTATTCACAGAGTCGGCCTAGATAACCAAGGGGAAACTAACATGAAATCAGTATATTACGGCGGCGCTTTGCTAGCCTGTTTAATCGCGTACCAATCTGTAGCAAACGCCGAGATCCAGACACAGACCTTCACCACCGGCATTCCTGAGACCTTTCTGGGCGCGACATTTGAACCAGGCTCATTCGACTATGCCGACACCAGCGAGACCGTAACAGGACTACCCAAATTCGACCCTGCGCTTGGCACACTGACGGACGTAATCGTCGACTTTGAATGGAGTTTCTTCGTTGACTACTTCATTGAGGCTCAGGGAATTTTCGATGGTGGCGTGCCCCATCAAGCAAGCGGTTTCATCGACCAAATGGGCGTCGGCATTAACTTCCAGCGCAGCGACGGCGGATCGGGTGGCTCGATGTATTTCGAGGAAGGCCTGGGTGTCGGTTGTTTCGGGGAGCCGGGCGACGGTAACGGTTGCAGCGAGAGCTCTGGTTTCGGTGACGAGGCCTTTACTAACGGATTCAGCATTTTTGGTTTTACGGACGTAACGGGTGTCGGCAGTCTCGATATCTTTACGGTCGATATTTTTTATTCTGGTTACTTCTTCGATCTCGACAATGTCGGCACGGCCTTTTTAGATATATTCACTGAAGTCTACGACGGCTCCGTGACTATTACCTATGTGTATGACGATGGAGTGAGCGAACCAGACGCTGACGGCGATGGTGTTTTCGACGCCACAGACAACTGCCTGACAGTAGCCAACGCCGATCAAACCGACGTTGACGGTGACGGCATTGGTAACATATGTGATCTCGATTTTAATAACGACTGCGTAACGAACTTCCTCGACTTTGCAGCCCTTGCAAGCGCCTTTGGTCCGGTAATGGGAAACGAAGTACTGGACGCTAACAGTGACGGATCGATCAACTTCCTGGACATAGCGCTTTACACTCAGTACCACTTGCAGCCTCCGGGCCCAAGCGCTTCGGGTTGCAATTAACCTAAGCAAACACGAAGTTTAAGTTCACTGCGAGCTCGGAGCACGTGACAGTCTCTTGATACTACGTCCAGCCTTTATAAATCAGGTCGTAGTCACTAGAAAGAGATTGCCGCGCGCTTCGCGCTCGCAATGACGAGCTTCGAAAATGCTGGCTTGCGTACTCTGCTGACGAAGTTTGAAAATGCTAGCTTGTGTACTCTGCTACGACCTGGCCCAAAGCATCCATGTTCGGCACAACCCCAAGCCCGGGCTCATCAGAAGCAACCATATGCCCGTCGACTCTTTGTGGCGCGCCGGTGGCGTTTTGCACAGTGACATAGCTGTTGAAATCGGTCGCTGAAAACCGCATGACTTCAGGTGTTGAGTGAGCGAGGTGTGCAATAGCTGCAGTGATAATGTCACCACCCCAGCTGTCCTCAATAGTCATTGGAATGTTGAGCGTTACGCACAAATCACGAATTTGACGCGCTTTGCTCAACCCGCCAACCTTCGAAATCTTGAGATTAATCGCATCCATCGCACCGTCCTGATAACCACGTAACAAAGCGGCAATTCCATCGATGTTTTCATCCAGAATAAAGGGCAAGGCGGTTCGCTCACGAATAGTCAAACAGTGTTCGTAAGAACGGCAGGGCTGTTCAATATAAACATCGCGCTCTCGGACAGCATTCACAACGCGTGCGGCGTCATCCACTCGCCAGCCGGTGTTGGCATCAGCTACTAACACTTCACCTTTGGTCAGTACGTCCGCAGCAGCGTGAATTCGGTCGATGTCATCACCCGGTTTACCACCCACCTTGAGCTGAAACTTGGTATAGCCTTCTGCCCGATATTTAGCTACGTTTTCAGCCATCTCTTCAGCGGGGCGCTGACTAATTGCTCGATAGAGTGCAACGCTTGATCCAAACTTACCGCCCATGAGGTCGCACACAGATGTACCGGTCGTTTTACCGAGCAAATCCCAACACGCCATGTCGATGGCCGTTTTAACGTAGGGATGACCGAGTAACGCCTGATCCATCAACCTGTTTATGGGTCCAAGACCGGTAGGATCCTGACCCAGCAGCGTGGGCGCGAGCTCGCCAATTCCTGCACGAGCACCGGGACCAAAAGCGGGTAAATAAAACGGGCCCAGCGGACAAACCTCACCGTACCCCGAGCGACCGTCATCGGTTACAAGTTCAACGACTGTACTGTCAAACACCTCGACGTACTTTCCCTCAGACCACGAATAGCGTCCTTCAACCAGCGGGAGGTCAACTTGATATACACGAATAGCAGAAATTTTCACGTTCACTCCAAATGCTGTTCAGCAGGCTTTGTAAATCTGGTGGTCTGGATAAATATGCGCACTCACCGTTCACCAGACTCGATCGAATCGGAAATAGCAAGATGTTATGCGGTATTAAAACACAATCCCGTCAGGTTTCGTTTATACCCTGTGTTTCTACCAAGGGCTAAACAACAATTAAATTTTAAACAAGTCCACGGTCAACGAAGTAAGCATTGAACACATAGCTCAACTCGTTTTCGTCTGTCGTCGAACCAGATACGGACGGACTTGCCGCCAAGTGTATTTACTCAATTACAGGTATAAAAAAACCCGCCAGAAGGCGGGTTTCCTTAAACAGTGTTGCTGGTCTTGCGTTACTTTCTACGCTTCAAACCGAACAGACTTACAAGGCCTGTGCCCAGCAGCCAAAACGCAGCTGGCAGCGGAACTGGCTGTGGTGAAGGTGTGCCGACAACCAGGAAGTCGTTAGAGCCTGTACCTTCAAACCAACCGCGGCCTACCCAACCGCTCGAACTGCCCACAATGCGGTGGCCGTCGTCGTCAAAAATAAATACGCCGGTGCCGTCTGACATACCAACCAAAGTGAATACGCCTGGGCCGAGCTGCTCAGTGACAGTACCTGAGCCTGCTGCGGCAATGAAGCCGCCGTTAGCCGCTGCGGTCAAACCCGTCATGGAATAAGTAACGTCCCAAACAGCCCCGGTTGCGTTATCAATGATGGTGCCTACCAAGACAGCACCCGCTGCGAGGTCTGCAGGATCGAATGTGATAGTGGCTTCTGCGCCGGAATAAGTACCTGGGAGATTGTCACCGACCGTAAAGGTCTGATCTGTGTCGTCAAGACGCAGACCATATGGATTGGTCGAACCGTCGTATAAACCACCCGCTTCGTGATTACCCAGGTCAAACGTTACTGAACTTGCGAAAGCCGCCGAGCTGAATGTCAGCAAAATGGCCGCTAAACAAAATTTAAAGTTTTTCATATTTTTCTGTCCCTGAACCTACACGCATTACGTTGATGCGTATTTGTCTTAATACTATACGAAATATAGTCAGGTCTAACCACTATTAAATAGCCTAAAACCCGATAAAAAGGCATCAAGGCAGCCCTTTACTTAACATAATTGCTAGATGGCACCGTTATTGTCAAATGACCTGACCTGCCCGATCTCACCCGGCTGCACAGTAAAAGCGTACAGGGACATGCTTTAAGTTAATGTACGTCACACCGAAACAGATGTGGCGGCCAGATATTGAAACTGGATCAAGCGGTAGAAGACTCATTAAAACGAAAAAGGCCGCTCTGAATAAAGAGCGGCCTCGCTTTTCTGCACGAGCTCAAACTTTGAGATTAAGCGGTGCTATCGGTTTGTCCGTTCTTACTGTCGGCGTTTGAAACCGAACAGACTCACAAGGCCTGCGCCCATCAGCCAAATAGCGGCAGGAAGTGGAACCGGTGCGGGTATGGCGTCTGACGTTCCCGTAATCAGGAAATCGTTTGCACCTGAGCCCTCAAACCAGCCTCGACCAACCCAGCCTGTTGAGGCACCGTCGATTCGGTGGCCGTCGTTATCGAAAATAAACGAACCGGTACCGTTTGACTTACTGGCCAGAACAAATGTGCCTTCGCCGAATCGCTCATTCAGCGTGCCGGTTCCTGACTGAGAGATGAAGCCGCCGTTAGGAGCCGCAGTCAAATCGGTCATCATATAATTTACGTCATAGCCGAGTCCGGTAGCGTTATCAATAACAGTACCTGTCAGCACAGCGCCTGCCGCTAGATCGGCCGGGTCAAATGTCAGCGTAAGAGAGGCGCCAGTAAAGGCACCAGGCAAATTATCGCCAACTGTAAACGTCTGGCCCAAGTCGTCAAGACGCAGACCGTATGGATTAGTAGAGCCGTCGTATAACGCGCCGTCGGCGTGGTTGCCAATTTCAAACGTCAGTGAAGCGGCAAAAGCAGTGGACGTTATTGCCAGTAGAAAACTGGCCAACATTATTTTTATAGTTTTCATATCTATATTCCCGAAGATTACATGCATTACATAGATGCATATTTGTAGAGTTAGCTTATGAGCTTTTTGACTACCAAACTACGGAACTGCGTCACAAAACGTAGGATCAATTGTGAAAAACTGAATCAAAATTTACATAAGAATCAGTGCGGAACGTTATGTAAACGGTGTATTGACAAGCGGCCAATAAAACAGGCCTGCGCACTCGCTACACCAACATTCTGAAGCTCTTGTACATAAGCTTGCTGCCCAAATTGGTGCAGCGAGAAAACCTGGCTTTTGGCCTTTTTCTGATATTGCCGAACTCAAATCAAACCGATAAAGTAACGCCCATAATTTTGGTCAGTTGTGATTTTGAACAACGACATGTCACGTCGTTTGAGGCAAGATCACTACTCCAAGTTACATATCAGTGCCGCTGTCATAATAATAAAAGAGGAAAGACTATGATCTCATCCACAGCTTGGCGGGTTACGATACTCGCCCTCTCACTAGCTGCTTTATCAGGTTGCGGCAGCAACGACGACGACGCAGCGGACATCGCACGCAAGCTTGGCGGTGACCTCGACATTTTACTGAGCGCAGCAGGCCCCGGGGCCGACTCGTTCGCGTTACCAAACGAAACCGCATTGTCCGACATTCCGTCTGATCCGGCTAATCCGTTGACGGCTGAGAAGGTAGCGCTTGGTCAAATGCTCTATCACGAAACAGGTCTGGCAACACAAGCCACTGACATCAATCGCACCGGCACCTACAGTTGTGCGACTTGTCACCACAGCAGCGCCGGATTTAAAGCTGGCGTGCCCCAAGGTATTTCAGACGGCGGCGAAGGATTCGGCCTGGTTGGCGAGGGTCGCTTACTGGGTCCCGGCATGGACGCGAGCGCACCGGCTAACTCACCGCATAAACCAGACATTCAACCCGTCGCTTCACCCACCACGCTCAACGTCGCGTATCAGGAAGTCATGTTGTGGAACGGCCAATTTGGCAACGCCAGCAACAGCTCTATCAACAGCGGTATTCCCAACGCCATTTTAGCCACGCCAAACACCCCAAAAGCGGAAAACAACCGTGGGCTTTCCGGAGTCGAAATACAGGCGGTAGCCGGCCTTGGAGTGCATCGTTTAAGCGTTGAAGGCGACTCACTCTTGCAGAACCAACCCGACTACATGAACCTGTTCGCCGCTGCATTTCCCGCCAGCACCGACACGCTTGAAGACGCCGCAAAAGCGATTGCGGCTTACGAGCGCACGCTTCTAACCAACCGCGCGCCATTCCAGCGCTGGTTGCAAGGTGATCGTGAGGCTATGAATGAAGAAGAGCTGCGCGGTGCTTTGCTGTTTTTCGGAAAAGCCAATTGTGTAGAATGCCATAACGGTCCGGCGCTGAGTTCAGCTCCCGGTGCAACGGCCGACGCGGTGTTCATGGCCCTCGGCTTCGCAGATCTTGATACCACCGACCCACGCGTTCACGGCACCGTAGGAGATGCCGACTCACGAGGACGTGGAGGTTTCACAGGCAATCCGCAGGACGACTACAAGTTCAAAATTCCGTCGCTTTACAATTTGGCCGACGCGGGCTTTTACGGCCACGGGGCTTCGTTCAATAGCGTACGAGATGTCGTGGCCTACAAGAACGCAGGTGTCCCACAAAAAGCGATTACGAGTGAGCAACTGGATAGTCGGTTTCAGCCGCTGGGTTTAAGCGACACCGAAATCGATAACCTGACAACGTTTCTTGAGACCGCTCTGTACGACGCGGAGCTTGATCGCTACGTGCCGGACGCGTTACCAACTGGTAACTGCTTCCCCAATGCGGACACATCGTCTATAGATGATTTGGGCTGCTAGAGGCCGAGGGCCGCATTACAGACGAATCGAAAGCCAATCCGTTCTATTGCTCTGCGTCGTTAATTCGACGCAGAGCCACAACGCGGATAAATAGCTGAATTATCAGTCGACTCTTACGACACTTTTTCGTCACGCAACCAACGAACCTAATTGATCACCGCAGAGCCAGAAAACCGCTCCAATTAATGTGTAGATGACAACAAACCAGATAAACAGCTTCCACTTAAAAGAAGATTTTGCTCGTTTGTGCCGAAGTACCTGCATTGCCACGAGCGTACTGGGTAAACCACCTGCCACAGCCAAAAGAAACAACGTACTTTCAGGAACGCGTACGACGTCTTTACGTCCGGCAATAAGCTTGTCGTAAAAGAACACAAGCCACGTCACAAGGTTCACACTGATAAAATAGCAGGCGAAGCCGAACCAAAACGTGATCGCGAACCACCTGGACAGCAACAGGCCTGACAGCACGCTTAACACGACGACCAAAAGGACGGAAAGGTCTCGCAATTGCTTCTGTTTTTTATAGATACGTGACATTTCACTAATCCTGTTTTCTCATCTGAAAACTCGTTTTCTTTCACTCTTAAACTGATTACAGCTGGAATTTCAACCGAACTTATACTCCGGCAAAACACACGTCTCTGTACAAGACGTCTGTCGTTTTATGATACGGCAGAAAGCGGCGCACGGTGAATCAACGGGACGTCCGCTTATCGTATTTACGCCCCCCGTGAATACGACAAAACCTGTAACATGGGCACTTGGAAACTGGGCTCAACTCTCTTGTTGCCCTTCGCTAAAACTAACGCTCCGCACGCTCTATGACCAAAGCCACAAAATCAGGCAATAAGAAAAGCAAGCTACGCCGCTTTATCAGCTGGACGTTTTATACTGCTCTGGCACTTCTACTCTTCACGTTTGCAACCGTAATAACGCTGCGATGGGTCGAACCTCCGGTTACCGCGTTCATGATGTTGCACAATCCGAATTCTCTCGAAGATACGCGCTTCGAATGGCGTGACAAAGAACATCTTGGAGACGCCTTTGCACTCGCTGTCATGGCAGCGGAAGACCAGAACTTCCCAAACCACCGGGGTCTGGACGTTGACGCTATTGCCAAGGCACTTGAGGAACATGAAGAAAGCGGTCGTTTACGCGGCGCTTCGGGTATTTCACAACAACTCGCCAAAAACCTTTTTCTATGGCCCAAACGTAGCTTTGTGCGCAAAGGCCTGGAGGCGTATCTGGCCGTTGTGATGGAGCTCATGCTACCAAAAGATCGTATTCTCGAGTTATACGTAAACGTGGTGGAATTAGGTCCGGGCCTGTACGGCGTACCCGCGGCCTCAAAGCACTACTTTGGCACAAGCCCCTCCGGACTTACGGCCGAGCAGGCCGCGCTACTGGCCGCCGTACTACCCAATCCGCGCCGACTAAATGCTGCGACACCGTCAGACTACGTGCGAGAACGACAGCGCTGGATTGCAGAGCAAGCAGAACGTTTGCAGCGGGGTGGATGGCTTGAGGCGATCAAATGGTAACGTTAGTCGGACCCGTAGACCCCGCGTGAATGACGCAGCAGGCCCAGAGAAATAACCGCCATCCAGACAATGTAAATAGCACCAAGAATTCGCTGGTACGCACCAATCCAGCTATCGTTAACAAGCAAAAACACCGGCACCATCCAGACCCAAATACCAAGGCAAATGGTGCTGAAAATCCCAACTCGTCGTGCGTGACGTGCCAACCCGGGCTGCAATGCACCCATCGCAGTGCCCGTCAGACTAGCGACTACCCACAGAGGAGCATCCGGGGTCGCTGAATTAAGCAGCGCGTCGGAAGCCGTGTAAAAATAAACCGCAAGACCAACCAATCCGATACCGGCTGCAACCAGCAGGCCGCGGGCAAAAGGCCATAACCGGCCGTGATCCAGCCCGACCAGCCCCATGGCCAACGCGATATGCGCCAAACCGAAAAGGGACAGACCAAGTGTGTGCAAGCCCCCCCACCTGGATTGACTGAGTTCGCTTACGGGTGTGGAGATAGGATCGATTCCCGTCATGAAGAGCACACACATGTGAATCAGCAGGGTTAAAACAGTACCCGCGAATGCAAATTGCAACCACATTGTTTGCTCTCCTTTAATATTGCGAGCACTTTTAAACCGAATAGAAAGCGAAGCATACTCGCTTTTTAATAAGGGTGTGGCGTGAGCTCAATTCTCGACGTCAGATCTACAGCTAATGCATGCCACCACCCATTTCTATTCGACAAATAAACTAGTCGATAAGCCTATACTGCGCGGCTGCCTGATCGACGCAGCGATAGCAAGCCCCCTAACAAAGCACTGGCAAACAGCCAAAAAGCCGCGGGCAAAGGAATGGGTCGCGCGAAATACACACCATCAAAACCATACGCTTCGTTGGCGGAGACGTTGCGGATTTCAACATATGAAAACGTATTTGAGAAATTTACCAGGCCAAAAAACAGCACCTCGTCAATGAGCATGGGCGTCGCCGTTACGACAAACTCCTGACCCTCTCCTGCATCGTTGCCAAAAACAAGTTGCGCGCCAGATGTCATAGCCAGATTATCCCAGTCGGTAATGCTAAGAGCGAAAAGGGTTATCGTGAAATCAAAATCAAAGCGCAGGGTTTGGCCGGTGTCAGTCTGGTGCGCTAAATGCACATCACCGTCAGTCGCAAACGACCCAAACCCGGAATCCTGACCGAATACATACAAACCGTAAGAATCATCGGCTATTGTTGAGCTAATCTGATAGCCATCTCTTTCCAGCAAGCCAGTCGGCGAGGCTCCGGATGGAGAGAGGTCTTCAAAACTGTCAAACTGAAGGTCTTGGGTAAGCAGAGTTGTAAACTCTGTCTCATCATCAAATAACATGGTTTGAGCACTACTGGTCGCCACAACAAACCAGCAGCCTGCGATTACTAATATTTTTTTCATGTTCATTCCCCTTTCTTGTAAGCCAAGGTTATTGGTATTGCGCGTCGTATCAGCTTAGATCCCTTTGGCTATATTCCTTTGGCCAGCCTAAAATACGACAAACCCTTCGCCTAAATAATGTTTAATAAAGCTAGACCCGATCGAAATTACAATCACTACTACATCAGCAGCCTGTCGTCAATCGTAACAAATTCATCGGCGGCATTGATTAATTGGCGAGATGTCAGTTGCGAAACACCATAGACCTCCGATCGGGTGTTAAAGCGTTGCCTGATTCTCTCGAGCAAAATATCAAAGTCCCCATCACCGGAGGCTAAAACGATCGTGTCGCAGCGCTCCGCTTCCTCGAACACGTCAAGTGCAATGCCAACGTCCCAGTCCCCTTTCGCCGTACCATCAAGTCGCTTCAACATAGGTTTTAATTTAACGGTGAAACCAATTGCCCGAAGAATATTCTGAAACTGCTTCTGTTTTTCGTCGCCGCGATCGGTTGCATAAGCGTACGCGCACACTACTTCACGTGTATCTGAGACCTCAGCCCAGAACCGGTTGTAATCGAAATTTGCGTTAAAGGCCTGACGACAGGTGTAATAAATGTTCTGAACATCGACAAATACGCCGACGTTGCCCTGTTCTGAAATCATTTTACTCTCACTGCTACAATCAAGAAGCGTTTACAAACGCCGGTATTGTCTTGCTCTAACGCAAGCGCCCATATAGAGATGGACAAACAATGCAATAAAGCAAGCAGTGCCGCAAATAATAAAGATATGGCGGAATCTGAAAAGAGGTATCTCAAACCGAGTCGATGCACTCAGAACTCTGTCTATCGACTTTGAAAACGGGTGGCGTGTTCATCTATATATGGCCCCCATGCGAATTGTAAAAAGCGGTACGGTCAATCATTTCAGTCCGCTCGGCTCCGTTGAGGTAGCATTGAGACTCTCAATCGACACGCAACAACAAACCAGGTGATACATGTCTACCCGACCCATCAAACAGAAAACCATAGGCGTTTTAGGCGGCATGAGCGACCGGGCCACCGTCGAGTATTACAACTTCATCAATCGGGCGGTTAACAAGAGACTGGGCGGCTGGGATATTGCCGAAACGCTTATCGTAGGCTGCAATTTCGGCAACATTGAACATTTCGTTCGGCAGAACGACTGGGAAACCGCTGAAAAATATTTGCTGGAAAAGGCCAGACTAGCCGAATCCGGTGGAGCCGATATTCTCATCTGCATGTCGAATACAATGCACAAAGTGCTTGCGCGTATCGACGATGTTATCAGCATACCGTTTATTCATATTGCTACGCCCACAGCTGTTGCAGTCAACAAGCTAAAACTCAACAAAGTAGCCTTGCTGGGTACACTACCGGTGATGGCAGAGTCTTATATGCGCGAACAATATGAGCAAGCCGGCATCGAGATAGTTGTACCCTCGCCGGCTCAACAAACCCAGGTAGATCAGATCATTTTTAACGAGCTGGTCAAAAACATTGTAACTCCCGCCTCGAAACAAACTTACATCGACATTTGTAACGACTTGGTAGAGAAAGGCGCACAAGGCGTCATTCTCGGCTGTACCGAAATATTTCTGTTAATCCAACCGGAAGACTTCGAAGAACTTCCGCTGTTTAACACTACCGAGCTCCATGTTAACGCCGTGGTAGCTGCGGCACTCGCCGAGTAAAACGCCCAATCCGTTTAGTTAACGTCTTTATCGACAAGCTTGTTCGCTGCAATCCACGGCATCATGGCACGTAAGCCTGCGCCAGTTGTTTCAATAGGATGAGCTGCATTGAGGCGTCGATTGGCCGTCATTGACGGATAGTTCATCGCGCCTTCGGCGATAAACTGTTTGGCGTACTCACCTGTTTGAATATTGCGTAGCGCGTCTTTCATAGCACGTCGAGATTCGTCGTTAATTACTTTCGGTCCCGTAACGTACTCACCGTACTCTGCGTTGTTGGAGATTGAGTAGTTCATGTTGGCGATGCCACCTTCAAACATGAGATCCACAATCAGCTTGAGTTCGTGCATGCACTCAAAATACGCAAGCTCTGGTGCGTAGCCCGCTTCGGTCAACGTTTCGAACCCGGCCTTAACAAGTTCAACTGCACCACCGCACAATACGGCCTGCTCGCCAAAAAGATCGGTTTCGGTCTCGTCTTTAAACGTGGTTTCAATGATCGCAGTTCGGCCGCCGCCCACGCCGCTGGCATAAGACAACGCAAGCTCTTTAGCGGCACCTGTGGCGTTTTGAAAAACAGCGATAAGATCGGGAACGCCGGCGCCGTTAACAAACTCGCTGCGTACCGTGTGACCCGGAGCCTTCGGAGCAATCATGATGACGTCGAGATCGGTACGTGGCACGACCTGGTTGTAATGAATGGCAAAGCCGTGCGCGAATGCTAACGTCGCGCCTTTCTTCAGATTTGGTTCGATTTCTTCTTTGTAGAGCTGCGACTGAAACTCGTCGGGCGTCAGAATCATGACTAAATCGGCACTCGCTACCGCCTCGGCAACCGGCGCAACCGCTAGCCCCGCGTTCTCCGCTTTGGCCACTGATGCCGAAGTAGCGCGCAGACCCACCGTGACGTCCACGCCGCTATCCTTTAGATTCAAGGCGTGAGCATGGCCCTGGGAGCCATAGCCTACAATAGTCACTTTTTTGTTCTTAATCAGTGAGATATCGCAGTCTTTGTCGTAATAAATATTCATCTGTGGGGGTTCCTTGCACGGGTGATTTTGATTCTGAGAGGGGAGCATAAGGTACAGCAATAGTTTCGTAAATTGAAATATATAGAACTAAGTGTTTCAATTTATGCAATATTAGCGAATGGAATACCGCTCACTACAGACCTTTCTCACACTGGCCGACACCCTCCACTTTGGGCGAGCAGCCGATGCCTGTCACATGAGTCCACCCACTCTCACTCGTGCCATCAAACAGCTTGAGGCCACACTCGGCGTGTCCTTGTTTAACCGTGACAATCGAAGTGTAGCGCTCACTGCCGAGGGCGAAGTGTTCCGCAACTATGCTCGCGAAGCGCTAGGTCTTTGGAGTGATTTACAAGACAAACTGGTGGATGAGACGGAACAACTCTCCGGCGAATTGACGTTGTATGGCTCCGTCACAGCAAGCTATAGCTTCCTGTTCGACCTGTTAGCCCGTTTTCGTCAACTGCATCCTGGAATTCGACTATCACTGCAAACCGGTGATCCTGAACAGGCCGTCAGCCGCGTTCAGTCAGGCGACGTACAAGTCAGTTTCGGCGCCCGTCCTACGTCGTTACCGGCAAGCGTCGCGTTCCGAAAAATGGCGAGCACTAAACTTGTTTTTATTTCACCGCGAGACGACACCGACACCACGTCCGACAACTGGCAACGCCAACCGATGATTCTTCCTGAACGTGGTAAAGCCCGTGAACAAATTATGCAGTGGTTTCGGTCGCTTGGTGTTGCACCCCAAATTCTGGCGCAAGTGGCTGGTAACGAAGCCATTGTCAGCATGGTGAGTCTGGGCGGCGGTATTGGTGTAGTTCCGCGCATCGTTCTGGACAATAGCCCGCTAGCCGATCGCGTTACCGTACTTGAGGTCGACGCACCGCTCGACCCGTTAGAGGTCGGACTGTTTGCTTTGCGCAAAAGTCTAAAAAACCGAATTGTAGATGCGCTTTGGAACGTTGTGGCACCACAGAAGTGAACGGTAAGCCTGCGGCCAATCTAGAAAGGTACCACCTCGGCATTACCTACATGAGTAAAGCGTTCCGGCACACACGTTAGAATAATAATCTGACACGATTTTCCGGCGGCGGCAATCGCGGCCCCCATAGTTTCCAGTCTGGCAGGGTCTGAAAAACCGAGGGCATCGTCGATAATAAGTGGAACACCACCGTGCTTCGACACAATTTGTGCCGCAGCCAAACGAGTAAGAATACTCAACTGCTCTTGTGTACCAATGCTCAGTGAACCGAAGGGCAACGTGACGCCGTTCAGGGTCCGGGACGACAGCGTCCAGTCGTCATTAACTGTAACCTCAAAGTCAGAACCAAAAACAATACGACCAAGGTTTTCGATGGCTGTTTTAAGAGGTTGTATATACGCCTGACGAGCGTTATCGCGATGCCTGTTTAGCGTTTCCCAAAGCCTGCGAGCGGCGACAGCCCTTCTTCTTTTCTCTTCAAGCTCATCTTTTAACTGGTTACGTTTGCGCTCCAAAGCCTCCCGTTCCTCGAAGCGTCCATTGGCTTTCGCCCGGATTAACCGGTCCTCAAAAATGGCACGCTCTTGCTCAACGCGTGTCAACTCTGTCTTTGCTCGCTCGAGTGAAGCGTCTGCATTTTCGAAGAGACCTTCGATTGTCTCTGGTAGCAATTGATTAAGCTCGCTCTTCAACCGAACGACCTCAGCAGCGAGCTTGGTAGCAGACGCGTTCACTCTCTCAAGTTGGCTTGCCAGTTCGGCGTCACTCGTATCGCTGCGTGAACCCTCAAGTCGGCGCCGTCTCTCATTCAGGGTAGCCTCCAGGCTTGAATAAGTATTTTGCGCGTCGCGGAGTGCTTGATCGGCTTGTTCATATGAGCCACGAAGCTCACGCTCACGACTCTGTATTGTCTCAAACTCACGCTCGAAATCTTCCAGTTTTTGCTTTGCCACGCCAAACGCCCGATGCGCCATTTCACTTTCAGCGGGAACAGAAGTGTCAGAGCTGCGCGTTTCAAGGTAGTTTGCGCATTCGCGATTCAGCTTTGAAATTTCATGTTGGATATCTTGAACCGATTTTTTTCCCAGCAAATCCGAGAGGCGCACTCTAAGCTGCTGCGCCTCTTGCTGAGAGAGTTGCTTTTTCGCCAATGCCGCTCTCGCCTCGTCGAGGCTATTCACGCCATATTTGCTCAAGGCACGACCGAACGCCTGCTGCGCAGCTTGCAGCTTCTGGTTTAATTCAGCCGACGTTTTAGGAGGCAAAACGCGAATTGCAGCGACACCCGGAAGGTTTAACTCAAGCTCTGTTGAAACGGCATATTGCTGTGTCTCACCACTGCCAATCTGTTTTTCTGCGCCGTCGACCTGCAACTTAAACTCGTCGTCTGCCGTTATGGACACGCTGGTCGCCGCGTGATCGCGTTGCCCTTTGATAACGCGCTCATCGCTCTCGGCACTCCTTAGCGCTTCGAATCCTTGCTCGTCAATTGTGACACTGGCAATTTGTTCCAATGCGCGCTTGAGGTTTTCCTCCACGGTATCGACATTTGAAGCCAACTGTTTTTGCTTTGCGAGGGCGAGCGTATTGTCCAGGTAAACCTGATCGTCACGAGCGACCTCTACCGCCGCTGTTTTCAGGCGTCTCTTTTCAGCACTGTTTTCGACTGCCTGTGTCGCCAAGAGCAGTTCTTTTTCAAGCTCCGTCGCACGCTTCTGCAAGGACTCTAGCGTTTGATTGTCCGTTGATAGCGAATTCTCGCCGTTGGCAACTTCATCAATCAGTTTTTGCCTATCGGCGTTCGCCGTACGTGCCAATCGCTGCCGATCTTCCACCGCCTCTAATTGTGTCTGCCCAATTTGCAACTCACTGCGAAGCTTGTCTGTTGTGCGTTTATTATTTTGGTGCTTTTCAAGATTCTTTTGCAGATTCGGTAACTCCCGGTGCCGCCGCTTAATATCGGCATCAAAACCCTGATGGCGCTCGGCATCTCGATCGACTTCACGCAGTTCCGCTGACGCTAGTGACAACGCTGCGTCCGCCTGCGCGAGCGTTTTGTCGAGACTGGTCAGCTTGTCATGGCCTTTTGCCAGAGTAAAATAGCGCTCGTATTCGTCCTGTGCGGCCTGGAGAAGCCCTACGTCTTCGCCCGTAGAAACAGATCCTGCGGCCGCAGCGTCGAGTGCGCTGGACAGGCTCTGGGAGTTCTTCAGATCGACCGGCGCAATTTGCTCTCCCTGGTCTACCAACAGTGCGCTCCACAACTCAAGGTCAACCGTTTCACCGAGCAGCTCGCCCACGTAGTCGTGCGCTTCTCGCCCAGTCATCTGGCTGTTTGTTGGTGCAAGGATATGGAGTTCGGTCGTCTTGCCCTTGTTAAACGTTTTCTTGTAAACGAAATGATACTTACCCGCTGAAATCTCAGCCTCGACCGTACTACCCACGTCGCGCCCGACCGGTTGTACGTCTTTTACTGCTGCTTTGTTTGACGATGAAAAATCGTTAATCAGCATGAACAGCGCTGCAACTATGGACGACTTGCCGACTTCATTTGGGCCCTCCAGTATCGTTACGCCGTCTTTGAAGTAAACGTCTCGCTCGCCGACGCCACGCCAGTCCTTCAGTTTCATTCGAATCAGACGCATCAGTTCAGGTCATCCGATCAGAAAGGCGGAACAGTAACGTCAGGGCATCCTGCGCTTCGTCGTCACCTGCTTTGGTGGCTTCGAGTAGTTCAACCCATGTTGCTTTGGCGTAGCCCGATAGCGACACAGAGTCCTCATCCAGTTCATCCGGTACTTTTACAAGGTCCGTTTTACGCTTCCATAATTTAAGGCTCGCAAATCGTACTGCGTCGCGCTCTAGCAACTCGTCTAGTTCGGCCGCCACTTTTAGACTAACGCTGCCCTCGAAACCAATTTTTAGAATCGCCAGCTCTGGTGTCTCGAGGCTGTCGAGCCAGTTGCGAAACAAGACCAGGTCTTCGGCACTGTTCATCGGAAATATCTGTCGAACGAACTTCCAACTGCCAACACTCAACGGTTCTACACTGCAGGTTCCGTCGTCGTGTGCGTCGACGAGCAGCGCCTTGTTTGGGTCATCTTCAACAAAGTCTGTAGCGACCGGCGCACCCGAATACCAGATTTTTCCGGTGTCGCCGATGCTTTTGACGGAATGACGATCACCGAGTCCGAGGTAGTGGAATTTACCGTCATCTAACGCTTTTTCGGCATCGGTCAGCTGTATCAATTCAGGTTTATTCTTGTCTGGTGAAAGCGTGTCGATCTGTCCATGAGCAACGGCTATTCGAACCACGCCGTCGGCCCTCTCCAGACTGTCCGCAAGATCCGCACACAAATCGGAAGTAGGCCTCTTGCTCTTCCACGGCGCGCCGACAACTTCTATATCGGGTACTCCGGGTACTTGAACAGGGTCGAAGTCTTTCAGAACGATGATATTTTCTGACGCTTTTTCGAACTCACTGGTGGCAAAGATAGATGAACCGTCGAGCGGGTCGTGATTTCCAGGCAATAGAAAAACAGGAACCGGTAACTTTTTGAGAGCGTCTATAGTTCTCGCCAGCGTTTCTCGAGAAATTTGATTCGACTCGAAGACGTCACCCGAAACGATAATGAACTTGGCTTTATGAGAACTCGCCAACGACCCGAGAGTTGTAATTGCGTCAATGCGCGCCTGACTAAATCGCGCTGCGGCTTCGACAGACAAAAAGTGTCGAGTCATTCCAAGCTGCCAGTCAGAGGTATGAATAAATTTCACTTCGGTTTTCATTTCATTTTTCCGTTGTTCGACCACTAATATAGCAGCTGCGCAAACTAAATCCCCGCTTATATGCAGCAGCACTCGAGCGAGAGCGCATTCCGAAAGTGGACAGGCACATTCATAGATCTCTGGCCATGTTGAGGCAGGCAGGGGGATGAGCATAGTATTGAAAATGCGTGGCACTTGAGCAGGAGGATTTCGCATAAACCGACGCCATTTACGGTAAACGATAAACCAACCCTGGTTGGTTCATGAACAGCATCAACGGGCCAATAGCTCGGATGGCGAATAGAGAAGACAACTGTAGTGGTCATTTTTGGGAAGCAAGATTCACTTCCGTTTATTCTACACACGGTGGGTAAACGAGATTACAAGCTCCGCACTCACACCAGTTTAGCTATACATCAGCCGAACTGACTCACTGTAGCGTTACTCAGCATATCTAAACGGTAATTACAGCAATAAAAACTTCGACTTATACGCCGCTACTCAGCCTGAGCCTGCCCCGCTACTGTTCAGCTCGTAGTCAGTACCTGTACCGGAACTTGCGAATTCGATTGCTTTGAGTTCGCTAGGCTTGATCTTGGCCATTTGACTGTTTTGTCAGTCTCAGTGTTGGACTCAGCATTGACACAAGTAGTTTTCGGATTTTGCTGATCAGGAGACCGCTTCGATATCAGAGCCGACGGGTTCTTCTTCGTCAAACAGAGCTGGGTTAGTTTGCAATGGCAGCGTAATGATGAACGTTGTGCCCTCTCCCGGTGTCGTTTCAAAATCAAGTCCGCCGCCATGCAGCTCCACAATCGTTTGGTGCGCCATTGACAATCCTTGGCCAGTTCC
>JBGCFV010000063.1:0-11869 GCA_045107075.1 Gammaproteobacteria bacterium | reverse complement strand
GCAGTTTGTCCATAACGGCGGTGAAACGGCACCAGCGTATAGCGTAACGGTTAGCGACGGTTCGCTGAGCGACGGACCGGAAGCCGCGACGATTACGTTCGCTAATCAGAATGATGCACCAGTGCTTGGCAACAACTCGCTAACGATTAACGAAGGCGAGACGGTTGTACTGGACAGCGCAGATCTCTCAGCGACGGATGTTGACAATATCGATTCAACGTTGACCTTTACAGTATCAGGCGTTAGCAATGGTCGGTTTGAGCTGGTTTCGAACGCCGGTGTGGCCATTACGAGCTTCACTCAAGCACAAATCACAGCAGGAGATGTTCAGTTTGTCCACATTGGCGGTGAGACCGCCCCGACTTACAGTATTACGGTCAGCGACGGTTCACTGAGTGATGGACCGGAAGCCGCGACGATTACTTTCAATAACCAAAATGACGCCCCGGTCCTTGGTAACAACTCGTTGACAATTGATGAGGGCGAGACCGTTATCCTGGGCAGCTCGGATCTCTCGGCCACAGATGTGGATACCGATGATGCCACGCTGACATTCAGTGTCTCGGGTGTGACGAGCGGTCAGTTTGAACTGGTGTCGAACGCAGGCGTCGCGATCACCACATTCACGCAAGCGCAACTTATCTCTGGCGATGTGCAGTTCGTCCACAACGGCGGCGAAACGGCACCGGCGTATAGCGTAACGGTGAGCGACGGTTCGCTCAGCGATGGCTCTGAAGCGGCTGCGATTACGTTTACGAACATCAACGATGCACCGGTGATCGGTACCAACTCTTTGACACTGAACGAAGGTGAGACGGTCGTTCTGAACGGCGCTGATCTTTCAGCAACGGATATCGACACCGCTGATGCGACGCTGACGTTTACCGTGTCGGGTGTAACGAATGGTCAGTTTGAGCTCGTCTCAAACGCGGGCGTAGCGATTACCAGCTTCACCCAGGCACAGATCACTGCGGGTGATGTACAGTTTGTCCACAACGGCGGAGAAGTTGCGCCGACCTATAGTGTTTTGGTCAGTGACGGCTTGCTGTCAGACGGCCCCGTCGCTGCAACAATTATGTTTACTAATGTGAACGATGCACCCATGATCGGCAACAACTCGCTAATGATCAGCGAAGGTGAAACGGTCATTTTGGACAGTTTGGACCTGTCCGCGATGGATGTTGATAGCGATGACTCGTCGTTGATCTTCACAATCTCTGGCCTTACGAACGGCCAGTTCGAACTGGTCTCTAACACAGGCATTGCAATAACCTCGTTTACTCAGGCCCAGATTTCAGCAGGCGATGTGCAGTTTGTCCACAGCGGCGGAGAGGCGGCGCCAACCTACAGCGTTTCTGTAAATGACGGTACGCTTACAACGGGTCCGGAGGACTCGCTTATCTTGTTCTCCAACGTCAACGACGCACCCATTCTGTCTATCCCGGCCGGGTATACCTTCAATGAAGACGTGATGGGTAGCCTCGGTGGCATCTCTCTCGGCGACGATTCACTTGGCCCTATTACGATGACGCTTAGCGTCACAACAGGCCAACTCATATCGTCTGGTGGTGTTGGAGTCACAAGCTCAGGCAGTGGAACAACTTCTTTAACGCTGACTGGCACGGCTACGGACCTGAATGATTTTCTTGGCAATTCGAATGCGGTGAGGTTCCGAAGTCTTCCAAATATTAATGATGATGCGACGCTCACCGTTACCGTAGATGACGGCGAGTTTACCGACACTGAAAGCGCAGCCATTACGGTTAATGCAGTCAATGATGCTCCCGTTGCCAATAACGACGAGTTTTTCATTGAGGCCGGTACGACTCTCACGATCGATATGGCCGCCGACTTGCTGGCCAATGACAGCGACATTGATGGCGACACCCTGACCATTACTTCGTTTACGCAGCCCGGAAACGGAACTCTCGTTGATAATGGCGACGGCACGTTGAGCTTTACACCTGATGTTGGTGTTGAGAGTGGCGGTGTTTTTCAGTACACCGTTTCCGACGGCAACGGTGGATTCAGTGTGGCAACAGCGGTTATTCAGCAGCAGGGAATCTGGTCGATTACGGGTGACACGACGGCCGAAGAGGGAGCGAGCGCAAACTACACGCTTTCTTTCACTGGAACAGATGACAGTTCCATCGACGTAAGCCTCACCGATATTGACACCACGAGCGCTGACTACGCCGATTTGGTTGCTGCGATAACGGCGGCCGTGAGTACGCGTTCCGATTTGTCGTTTGACGGGACCACTTTGAGTTATACGGCACCCGAGACCTACTTGTCGTCGTACGACGATGTCAACTCAAATTTCATCGACATTTCCAGCACCGGTACAGCTCTGAATTTGAATGATGACGACTTTACTCAGCAATCGATTGGGTTTGGCTTTAATTTCTACGGCGACATGTACCAGCAGCTGTTTGTCGGCTCAAACGGAATGCTCACCTTTGCACAGGGCAGTGATGAGTTCGATAATACTGAGCTATTATTAGGCAATGAGCTGGATCAGCTTCCCGGTATTATGGGTTTCTGGGATAACCTTGACCCTCAAAATTCCGCCTTTGGCAATATCTATACTGAGTTAACCGGCGTGCCGGGTAACCAGCAGCTGATTGTACAATACAGCGATCTTCACCATTTCGACAATCCGGCCGACGAAGGTATTACGTTCCAAATTGTTCTTTCAGAAGGCACTGATACAATCGAAATTCGCTATCTCGATGCGGAATTTGGTAACGTCAACGACAACGGTGCATCGGCCACAATCGGTCTGACGGATGGTTCATCAGAATTCGTTCAGCACTCCTTCGATACGGCGTCAATTACGAGCGGATCGAGCCTTACGTTTAACGCAAACGACCGCAGCATGGTAGATCTCTCGTTCACCCTGGGCATCGTAGACGATGCTACCGGTGAGTCTGATGAGCGATTCAGCCTTGATTTGTCAAACGTTACAGACGGTTTCATTTCGGCCTCTCAGAATTCAGTCACTACAGAAATTGATGGCAGCGATCCTGCAACAGGTCAGCCAGTAATTATAGGTACTCCGATTGAGAACCAGACTTTAGCCGCCGATATATCGGGTATTGCGGACGAGGACGGACTGGGTCCGTTTTCGTATCAGTGGTTCCGCGACGGTGTTGCTGTCAACGGAGCGACTGGGTCGATTTATCAGTTAGACACCGCTGATATTGGCACTAACATCACAGTTGAAGTCAGTTTCACAGACGGCGAGGGTAACGCAGAGTCAATAACCAGTAATCTGGTAGGACCAGTGGCAGCGGTTAACGACGCTCCTGTTATTAACACTAACGCTTTGTCCATTGATGAGGGCGAAACGGTAATCCTTACCGCGGCCGATTTGTCGGCTACCGACGAGGAAACTGACGACTCATCGCTAACGTTCACTGTGTCGAATGTGACCAACGGGCAATTTGAACTGGCGTCAAACTCAGGTGTAGCCATCACGACCTTCACGCAGGCGCAAATTAACGCTGGGGACGTGCAGTTTGTGCATAGCGGCGAGGCGCCTCCAAACTATAGCGTCGAGGTTAGCGACGGCATGTTAACGGTTGGACCTGAAGCAGCAGTAATTACGTTTGCAAACGTCAACGATGCTCCTGTAATAGGCAATAACGTACTAAATGTAGTCGAAGGCGGTACGGTTGTCCTAAACGCTATGGTTTTGTCGGCTGTCGATATTGACTCAACAGACAGTACTCTGCTGTTTATGATCAACGGTGTGTCAGGCGGACAGTTTGAGTTGGTTGCAAATCCGGGTGTCGCAATTTCGTCGTTTACCCAGGCCCAAATTACAGCGGGTGATATCCAGTTCGTTCACGACGGTGGCGAAGCCGCTCCGGCCTATAGCGTTACAGTTAGCGACGGTGCATTAACAGACGGTCCGGAAGCGGCCACGATTGGGTTTTCGAATGTTAGTGATGCACCTGTTCTTGGCGCTAACACGCTGACCATAGACGAGAGTGAAACAGTCATCCTGACCGCTTCAAACCTGTCTGCTTCAGACGAAGATACGACACTTGGTTTGCTACAGTTTACGGTTAGCGGCGTAACAGGTGGCCAGTTTGAGTTAGTCGCCGTTCCTGGCTTTGCGATCACAACATTTACCCAGTCTCAGCTGATGGCTGGTCAGGTGCAGTTTGTGCACGACGGAGAAAACGAAGCTCCGGCTTATCTGGTTGCGGTTGGCGACGGGCAGTTTGTGACAGCGCCGGAAGCAGCCACCATCAATTTTGGAAGCGCGAACGATGTGCCGGAGTTGTCTATAGATTCAGCGCCTGTCGTCTTTGAAAACCAAACACAAGTAACACGCGCTCAGGCTATTGATGGCGACGGCGATCCTCTTAGCTTCTCAATTGCCGGTGGCGCCGACGCCTCATTGTTCTCGCTGGACAGTCAGTCGGGCGACTTGAACTTCATAACAGCGCCTAATTTCGAACAGCCAACTGACGCTGATGAAGATGGGGTGTATGAATTAGCACTACAAGTCGACGATGGTGTGGGAGGCGTAACGCAAACTAGCGTAAACGTTCGCGTCGCAAACGTAAACGAAGCGCCGGTTGCGACTAACGCAAATGTAGCCGTGGACGCTGCAACCGTCGTGAGCTGGATTGCCACACTTGAAGCTACCGACGAAGATGCCACTGACGATCTCACCTTCTCGTTCGCGGGTAATAACCCGACCGAAGCCTGGTTCAGGCTTGACGCTGCAACGGGCGAGTTGGGCGTTAACTCCAACATAATGGCCGAAGGCGTCTACGACTTGGAGATTCGCGTGACAGATGCGAACGGCGAATCTAGCGTTGCAGCGGTAAAAGTCACTGTTTTCAATAGCCAAAGAGCGGTTCCTGAAACACCGCAAACACCCGATTCAAATGCAGATGACACAGCGCCACCTGTTGAAGCCCAAGAGCCGGTAACCGACTCGACAGATCGCGAGAGTACAGACGAAAGTGCTGGCGATGGAGAGGTCGATCCAGAATCAAATTCAGCCAGAGAAGTTCTTCTAACGCCAACCGATGAATCATTGGGCAGGACCGGTTCCGTGATCGATCGCGATTTCATTGATTTTGACGAGTTGCCGGTTCAATCAGACGGCGCCTTTGCGTTCACTAACGAGAGGTTTATTACGTCTAGACCCCTCTATGACACGTCTGGTCTAGGGAGCTTTACAGTAACCATTGATAATCTGCTCGAAAAAATCAAAATCGGCAATGTTAACGATATTTCCGCTACGTTCGGCAACCTATCTATTACTATTCCGCCGGATCTAGCGATGGCGCTCGAAAAAATGGTTTCGGAAGACGGCGGAGGGGCTGACGAGGTGGCACTTGAGGTATCCGGTGCCATTGCAGGGTCAGTCGCTCTTTCAGCGGGCTTCATTGTCTGGCTTCTGCGTGCAGGCTCCTTGTTGGGCAGTCTGATGGCGAGTCGTCCTCTGTGGACTTCGATTGATCCACTTCCCATTTTCTGGGCCGAAGACGAGCAAAAATCGAGTGGGCCGCAATAATGAATCTCTCTATTAATTCGCTTAGTGTACGTAAGGAAAAAAGAGCGTGAAGATTTCTCCTCAACTCAGACTGACCGGTGGGCTTGTTGCGCTTCTGTTTAGTGTGGCTTTAATCGGCGACACGCTTGGGCTTTTGCCACGCTCCGAGGATCAAGTTCGTGATGCTCGTCGTGTGTTAAGTGAATCGCTAGCGGTTCAGCTGTCTCGATCGGCCGCGACTGGAGACAATAAGTCTATATCTGAAACACTGAGAACGCTGGTTTTACGCAATGATCAGGTTGTTTATGGTGAGCTGGTGCGCGAGTCCGGAGAGTCTTTGGCAAGGTTTGGCCAGGCCCGGGGAGATACAGATGCTCTGCTCAACATGTCTACGCTTGATAATCTGATTGTGCCCATTTTCGAAGGTCAGGAAGCGTGGGGTAGTGTTCGTATTCAATTTGAACCTACACGAGACTGGGGACTTAAGTATCTGGGTATACCGCTCAGCTCACTGTCCTATATTTTATTTCTGTGTCTGTCGAGCCTGGGCGTGTTCTATATTTTCTTGCGCAAGGCGCTTAAGGAGTTAAATCCAAGCAAGGCCGTGCCTGAGCGCGTGCACTCGGCTTTTGAAGTGTTGGCCGAAGGAGTGCTGATTCTGGATGAAGGCGGCCGCGTTGTGTTAGCGAACAACTCGTTTGTAGAGCGTGTTGATGAAAGCGCTGAGCTAATTGTGGGCAAGTCTCCTAACGAGTACGAATGGGAGTTAAACGGCAAGAGCGTCGATACCCTGCCTTGGCAAGTTGTGCTTCGAACTGGCGAATCGGTTATGGGTGTGAATTTAAAGTTACGCAAAGAAAACGAGCGCGTGACGTTTACAGTGAACGCGGCTCCCATTTTGGATCAGTCATCGAATCCTCGGGGTGTGTTAATCACGTTTGACGACGTATCCACTCTGGAGGCCAAGAACACCGAACTTGCCCACATGCTAATCGAGCTCAACAAGACCCAAAAAGTTATCGAGGTTAAAAACCAGGAGCTGCAAACACTTGCCACACGAGACGCATTGACCGGTGTCCTGAACAGACGCTATTTTCTTGAGCTGGCCGAGGAGCGCTTCAAAAAGGCCGTTGCAACCGGCGGCGACATGGCGATGCTCATGGTAGATATTGATCACTTCAAGAAGGTGAACGATAACTTTGGTCACCTGGTGGGTGACCAGGCCATTATCGTGGTGTGTAATGCTCTCGGTGAATTCTTTCGAAAAGGCGACTCTGTTGGACGCTACGGCGGTGAGGAGTTTGTAGTATCACTGCCCGGTTCGACTGTGGAAGAAGCAATGTCCGCCGCAGATCGTTTACGTCGTCACGTGGCCACTCTCGTTGACAGTCATAACCTGCCAATGGCAACGCTAACGGTCAGTATTGGTCTTGCCATGCTAGACAGCGAAACCACTGAGCTCACTGAAGTGCTCGACCGGGCTGACCGGGGCTTGTACAAAGCCAAGGAAACGGGTCGAAATCAGGTCTGTCTGTTTGATCCGGACTACGTCTCAAAACCAAAAGTCGAGAGCGAGCCCGCCATCGCCGCGAGCGATTTGGTAGACGATGACTTACGCGATCATCTCAAGCGCATGAAAAAGCAGGTTCGTGAGCAGGCCGACGAAATTGCTTACCGTTCCATGTACGACGAACTTACCCGTCTGCCCAATCGTTTCTTGCTCAATGACCGGATATCTCAAGCGGTCAAGCAAAGTGAGCGTAGTCAAAAACCAGGGGCGGTCGTTTCAATCAGCATGTCAGGCTATCAAAAAATATTTGACATTGAAGGTTATGATGCCGCTGAGGATTTGTTGTTCAGCGCGGCGAAAGTCATTCAAGACGTACTACGGTCGGGAGACACGGTGGGTACAGTGAGTGGTGACCAGTCGCTGACGTGTTCGCGCATTGCGCACAATGAATTGGCACTGTTAGCCGTGAACCTGGAAGATGCTGCATTAGCTACACGAGTAGTGGAGCGAGTTACAACTGCGTTAGAAAGAGCGATAGATGTTGGTGCACATAAAGTTGTAAACCGCGTTTACTGTGGAGTCGCGATTTTTCCCGACGACAGTCATCACCCTGATTCACTTATTCGAAACGCAACGCTTGCACGCAAGTTCGCTGAACGGCGTAGCACGCACAGTTCTGGCAGTGCCTTCTTCTCACCCGAGATTGACGCTTTGGCGGTAAAGAGTGCGCGCATATCGGCTGATCTTGCAAACGCCGTAGCTAATAACGGGTTGTCGCTGGTTTACCAGCCTAAAGTGGACTCTGGAACACACGAGGTGGTAGGCGTTGAGGCGCTGGCTCGCTGGGAGCACCCGGAGCTAGGGTCGATTAGTCCGGTGGATTTCATCGAAGTAGCCGAACACCTTGGCATTATTAATGAGGTAACGAGCTGGGTAATGAGTCGAGTGTGTAAAGACTTGAGTGCTGGCTTGCTTGGCAATGTACGAGTGTCGGTTAATGTGTCGCCGATGGAACTAAGTGATCCGTTAACGGCCAAACGTCTGCTCGGCATCATGGCCGATCACATGATCTCACCCACCCAAATTGAAATAGAGGTGACTGAGTCTTCGTTCATCAAGGACAGCGTGTTGTGTCACGATATTCTGATGACCTTGAACGAGGCCGGCGTGCTGATTTCGCTAGATGATTTCGGTACCGGTTTTTCATCACTTAACATGCTGACCCAAATTCCAATTGACGTGATCAAGATCGATCGTAGTTTTATCTTTGACCTGCATCAGCTGCCAGCCAAGCACTGCATTGTGCAGGCGATACTGCTCATGGCACGCTCTTTAAACATGCGTGTGGTAGCGGAAGGGGTGTCATGCGAAGAAGAATACGCCTGTCTGAAATTACTTGGTTGCACGGAGATGCAGGGTTTTTTCTTTGCCAAACCTATGCCGGCCGAACAGCTTAGAGTCTACGTAGACAAGGTGGGAATACGACCGCGTCTGACAGACTGGTCGCATCAGATTTCGGCGGTTTAGAGAGCGTGTACTGCGACTTGAGGGTAAAGGGCCCGCACGCTTTAATTCTTTTCGCGTAATTCATCGCGGCAAGATGTCGCTCCTGCGCAAACGACTGCGCACTCTGCTCAAAACGCACACGTAAACGCACACATACATGCATACGCATAGACACTCTAATCAACATGAACCGTCGGAGCGGCTTCCAGCCGCGAAAGTAAGCTATGTGTTGCCGTTTCTGGTGTCTTACTCTACAAGAGATACAGCTTCTGCGAGCGATCTGTCATTCCGTGAGGGTTAAACAGCCCGCGCTAACCATTTATCCGGCAGTTGTTTTACAAAGGCTTCAATTTCGTCTCTAACCCGACGATAATGTGGCATGGCTTCTTCTTCAGACGTAGCCTCGGCGGCAAGTTTCGGCGGGTCGTCAAAACCAGCGTGCAATCGTTTTACGGTGCCTTCAAAAACAGGGCAGGATTCGTTTGCGTGACCACACACTGTAATTAAATAGTCTGGCGTCGGATTTTCCAGTTCATTTACGGTCTTGCTTCTATGACCGGACAAGTCGATGTTGATTTCCTGCATCGCTTTGATCGCCAGCGGGTTCATGCCGTGTTTTTCAATACCGGCAGAACTAATCGTAAAGTGCTCTCCCCAGTAGTGACGCGTAAGCCCTTCGGCCATTTGGCTACGGCAGGAGTTTCCCGTGCACAGAAACAGTATTTCTTTATTTTCGTTCATTGTGACAACCCGCCGCTAATAACTGATTCATATGGTAGCGGCCTTGTTGGTGAGATAAAAGCGGTCATTTAGAGCCTGTACGATGTTTAACAATGCAATGTTAATCAGATATTTGCTGTTGGCTGATTGCCCAGCATGAGGCGCGCTTGTTTTATCGGCGAATCAAGTCCGTTTAATAGCAGGAGATATTGGCAGGAGCAGCGGAAGAGCGCTATTGTAAGCCGGAGCATTTGCTACCTGGATGACTGGCTGTTCGCTGCCGTTAATGTGGGTATTGTCCTATTTAAATCAGGTGTTGAGCATGAACTCTGAAGCGCTATCACTCACGAATATCATTGTTCTGGTTACGTGTGTCATCTCTTTTGCTTTAATGACCAATCAGGCTGGCAAGTCGTACCTTCTGTTTCATCCGGTAACAATCAAGAAGCGTAACCAGTGGTACCGCTTTTTCACCTCCGGATTAATTCATGGCGACGTGATGCATTTGTTTGTCAATATGTTCGTGCTGTGGTCCTTTGGTAATGATGTTGAAAGGCTTTATTACCCTAGTTTTTTAGGGCCCAACAGCGCCGTGCTCTTCCTGATCCTTTATTTTGGTGGCATTGCGGTAGCGTCAATTCCAAGCTATTTACGCCACTCCGAGAATCCAAGTTACGCTGCGCTCGGTGCATCGGGTGGCGTGGCGGCGGTTGTGTTTGCCATCATTCTTTTTGCTCCGTGGGACAATCTATATCTCTTCGGTGTGATTCCTGTTCCCCAGATAATAGCGGGCGTCGGCTATCTCTATTACTCGTGGCATCAGGACCAACATGCCCAGGACAATATAGGGCACATGGCGCATTTTACGGGTGCACTCTGGGGAGTTGGGTTTACCATTTTCATGAACTTTGAGTTGCTTGGGCGGTTTATCACAGAGACGTTGAGCGGCCCAACCTGGATGTGATTGGTGAGTTTTAACGTCGAGCGATGTGGGTTCGAGCCTGATATCTCGACAGCTGATTTCGCCTTTCTTACTTGAACCGGTTTAACCTACTTGAAATCAGGTTGGAAACTTAGCTGGAGGTGGATAGACAGTATGCGATTTCTCAGAGCGTTTTGCGTTGTATCAATTCTCTTTTGTGCACCGGTTTCTGTGCTGGCGGATATCATAACGTCTTCCGACACTCACTATGTTCTCCGCCATCAAGTGGCGTCGGAATATTCGGCGGAGGAACTGTGGCAGCGCCTTATCAAGCCCTCGACTTGGTGGCACCCTGATCACACCTACTCTGGAGACGCCAAAAACCTGTCGTTGGATTTAACAGCCGGGGGTCTGTGGAAAGAAGAGTGGTCTGACGGTTCAGTAGAGCACGGACGCGTCATGTTGGTTCAGGCGGGCAAGGTACTTCGAATGGAAGCGCCCTTTGGTCCGCTGCAGGGAGTCGGTGCCTATGTCGTTTGGACTATTACCGTGACCCCCGCAAAAGAAGGGGCGATGGTGATCTTCGACGAAACGGCTACCGGCCCCAAAGGTGCTGGTCTTGAGAACCTGGCTCAGGCGGTAGATGGTGTTAAAGAACAAGCAATACAAAGGCTTATCGGAAAATAAACAGCATGCGCCACTTTCACTTGGCGCTCATCGCGCGTGGGGATACTAACTTCTACTAATTTGGCCTGAGTAGTACGAAGGCCGCTTGCTGATCCCGAGAGGAATACCATGAAGACACTACTGACTATTGCCGTCGCTCTGTTTGCAACGAGTTCGATGGCCCACGACCACGAACGCAGCCACGGCCTGTTAGATCAAGAGTTCAGAATGTTGGCGGGTGACGAATCCGTTAATCTGGGCGACAAGTACGACGGTAAAGTGATTCTTGTTGTTAATACTGCATCGAAGTGCGGTAACACCAAGCAATACGAAGGTTTGGAAAAGCTCTACCAGGAATACAGCGACGACGGACTGGTTGTTTTGGGTTTTCCATCAAACGACTTTATGGGTCAGGAGCCTGGTACCGAAAAAGAAATTCAATCGTTTTGTCGCCTGACCTACGGCGTGAAGTTTCCGATGTTCGAGAAGACTTCTGTAAAAGAAGCCGAAGCTCATCCGTTTTTCAAGGGCCTTGCATTGGCTGCTGGAACTTACCCAACCTGGAATTTCCATAAATACCTGATTGGTCGCGACGGCAAGTTTATTGCTGAATTCAGTCCGCGTACGCAGCCGTATAACGAAGACGTGATTGCCGCAATTCAGACGGCGCTGAAAGGCTAAATTAAGAACCGGGCACCCAGGGAAGCGTTCTTTGATGCTCAACAGATAAGCTTCAAGCTACGTGCCGGGAGTCCAAGGCACTCAGAATGTGGGTTCTACCTGCGTACTGGGTTGAGATAAATCAGAATTTAAACAAGCTAGAATTAAGACAAACCAAGACTCAAATAAATCAGTGTTAAGACAGCCCGAGGGTTCTGTCCAACCCGGTCTTCGACAAACAAAGGGCCAGCGCGAATCGCGCTGGCCCTTTTTTAATGGTTTATCTAGAAGTTGAAGCTAAAGCCGACCGAGACCACCGGGTAGTACTCGTACTCGTCAACAGAATCCTGCAGCTCCTGACGCT
>JBGCFV010000062.1:0-44628 GCA_045107075.1 Gammaproteobacteria bacterium | reverse complement strand
TCGTTGCGGCCCTCTTCAAACACTCGACCAGCTAGTAGCTCCTGATTAAATGCGTCGGTAAATCCGTAGCCCACCTGACTATAGAAGACGGTCAGCGACGGCTCGTTTTCGTCGCGACTGTTCGAGATATCCAGAAAGTTCTCGTGATCTGACCAGGGCATGTAGTCGACCTGACTCGCCGCGACCACGGCACTGGCATCACTCAGACCAGCATAGATCGCTTCGAAACCAATGTCGCATGAGGCCTCATCGGTGAGTAACACTACGTCCTCCCCCGAACCAAGTGACGCACGGCTTTCGAGATATTGATTTTGCTGATTTATGACTATGAGCATAATCAAAAGCGTCGAGGCAACACAGAACTGAAGACTCACCAAAACACGCCCGGCTCGACGAGAGCCTGACATCGCTGCAGTTTGACGCAAAGCGTCGTTTGGGCTGACTTTCGAAAGCACTACAACAGGATAAAGACTGGACAAGAAGGCTACAGCAATGACGACGCCGGCAATCACAAAGAGAGGCGAAGCATCGTCAAACAAACCCATGCGAAAATCGATGCCTGAGTGAACATACATAACGGGCGCGAGGAGCCAGAGCCCAACAAGCGCAAGAAAGGCTGCCGCAGCGGTTAAGCATAGCGCTTCAATCCAGTACTGCTTGAGAATATCGACGCTGCCCGCACCAATCACCTTCCTCAATCCGACCTCCTTGGTTCGCGCTACCGCTTGCGCCGTTGCGAGGTTGGTGTAGTTTATGCATGCGACCAGCAACACGAGCAGACCAAGACCGGTAAGAATTTTTTCAATTGACAAGGACTTTGATCCACCTTCAAACAACCGTATGTCAATTAGTTTTGACTGCAGTTCGCTAAGCGGAAGTAAATCGATTTCAGTGTGAGTCAGAGCCGCCTGGTCTGCTGGCAAACGGCGTTTAATAAACCCTTCAAACTGGGAGCGCATATCTTCTACCGCGGAGTCAGTGACGTTTTCTGCAAACAGCAAGTACGTCACTGCACTAATCCCCAACCACCATTCGCGAGTATTAGAGTCATCGGGCCAGGTGTAGATAAAGTCGAAATATCCCAGCGCATTGGTATCGGCTGACATATGAGAAGGCTCGGCAGGCAATTCGATAACGGCCGAGACAATGGGGGCAAAGTCTTCCGCAAACCGAATCGGTTTTCCTATCGGGTTAGCATCACCAAAGAGAAGTTCGGCCGTGCGCCGGGTGATAACAACCTGATCATATGTTTCCAGAGCGGCTGATAAATCGCCGGCAATCAGATCAAAGTCGAAAATTTTGAGAATATCGGCATCGGCACGAGCGCCTTTCAGGAGAGCGCTCCGGTCATCGGTCGTTACTGTCCAGTCGCGTTTGTTTCCAATACGGGCTACCGCCTCCAGCTGCGGAAAATCCTCACGCAGATAATTAGCGATTGGCGCTGCGACTATCGGACGATAACCGGTGGCCATACCGCCCTCAGAGAACTGCTGCGTCAGCACGTGGATTCGATCGGCCTTTAAGAACTCCTGATCGCTCATCGACCAGTATTTGGAGACGCCAATTGCGGCGGCAAAGCAAACGAAACCAAGCGCCAAGGAGAGAACATTCAAAGTGGTAACCAGAGGTGTGCGCCGGACTTGACGCATGGCGGATTTAAAGTAGTGCTTTATCATTTAGCCAGCTCCACTCACAATCTGACCATCCAACACACTGATGATTCGATGCGCTTTCTGCGCATCTTTTTCTGAGTGCGTCACCATGGCCACCGTAGTGCCCTGCTGATTAAGTAGTTCAAGCAGCTCCATCACTTCCTCTCCATTACGAGAATCGAGATTGCCTGTTGGTTCATCTGCAAGAACCAGTTTCGGATCTGCAATAATCGCCCGGGCTACGGCGACTCGCTGTTGCTGCCCGCCCGACAACTGTGTCACCGAATGACTTGACCGGTGGCTGAGACCAACCAGTTCGAGCGCCTCCCGTACGCGACTAATGCGCTCTTCTTTAGGCACTCGCATATACTGCAACGGCAGAGTTATATTTTCCTCAACCGACATATCCTCAATCAGATTAAAACTCTGAAAAATAAACCCCAGAGAAGACTTGCGTAACTTGACCAATTTGCTTTCTGAGAACGTGGTTACGTCTACACCGTCGAATTCGTAGCTTCCTCTGGTAGGTGAATCGATCATGCCCAAGACATTCATCAACGTCGATTTGCCGCAACCGGAGGGCCCCATAATAGCGACGAACTCTCCAGCGTCGATTTGAAGATTGACATCGCGAAGTGCAATGGTTTCGATATCTCCACTGAAATAGCATTTTCGGACATTAGTCAGCTTAATCATTTGTTCGGTTCCTGATGGATTCTTTTTGAGTTCAAACGTTAGTTGTTAGCGAAGCGGACGGACGTTTTTCGGACTAATCGTTTATAGCCCGATGTTAAGACCACGTCGCCCTCGTATAACCCACTCACAATTTCAACTATGTCGCTGTTACGCCGTCCAGTCTCAATGGGTCTACGCTCTGCCGTGCGTTCGTCGGCCGCTCTAACGAACACCCATTTTCCGGCTGATTCGTCCAGGTAGGCGCCGTTGGGAATAGCCAGAACGTTGTCTTCGGCACCTGCTTTGATACGCACCCTGATATTCTGCCCAACCCTGAGACCTTCTGGCGGTACGCCTGAAAAAGCGAGATCAACCTGAAACTGCCGATTTTCTATCGTCGGGTATACCTTTTGAATTTCAAGTTGTCGGGTCTCGTTGGCTACGCTTGCCGTTGCAGTTTGCCCCACGAACAAACGTCCAAGGTAAAACTCATCTACGCTCGCCCGAATCTTGAATGCGCCAGTCTGATCAACGTGACCAAGCCTTTCTCCGGGAGATATCACTTCTCCAATATTGATATCGAAGTCAGTTAACAAACCGGATATGGGAGAAACTATGGAGAGCGCATTGAGGTTCTGCCGCTGAATGTCCAAACCTGATTTCATGCGACTCACAGAGTCTTCCAACTGCTTTAGATTTTGCCTTGACCCTCGCTCATCCTTTGCCTTTGCTTCAGAAACCAGCTGATAGTTCCGTCGTTGATGCTCAAGCTCAAGCTCAACTCTCTCGACTACTGATCGAGGGATGGCACTTTTTTCAGGGTTATCGTATCGACTGTATTCTGCTTGTAACAGATCGATTTGAAGCGCGATGTCTGCAAGCTGCTGCGCGTGCTGAAGACCAGTCTGATCAAATTCAAGTTGAGCACGTGCAAGATTGCTAACCTGTTCTGCATACTGCCCCTCACTGACCATTACACGCAGTTCGATTTCAGGATTTTTTAAGGTTGCGAGTGGCATGCCCGCCAAAACATGCTCGCCAGTTTCAATGTGTACATTGACGATTCTCCCACCTTCTACGCTGTCTATATAAACAGTTTTTTCCGGAACCAAACTGCCCTCAACAGGCACCAGATCAACAAAAGTAGAACGCGTAGCTGGCGAGAAGCTCGCCTGCTGAATCTGCATTGTTGTACTGCTGCGTAAACTGAACGCGTAGAGAGAAGCGAAGAGGGTCACCGCTAAAACAATGGCCACAAACAAGAGGCCGTTTTTCCGACTCCAACGAGAGCGCTGCACTCGCCTGTCCATTGGAGACGGAGCATCGTTGGCTGAAGACGTAACAGGTTCATCTGCTCTACGGCTATGTCTGATGGGTAGAGGCTTCACTGTATAGGTGACCTACTGTACTTGTTAACAAGTACACAGGTTACCAAGTATTGCTATATTGTCAATACAGTGCTAAAAGTTTTCTAAGAAGCGCTGATAAAACAACGGTTTTTGCCCAATAGCCTCACCTTTCTGACGACTAGAGAATCACCTTTTGCACAACGAACAAAGCACCTGGAAAGAGAATTTGCCGATTTACCGGCAAATCACCGATATTCTGATCGCCCGTATTATCGACGGCGTCTATGCGGAAGACGCTCTCCTGCCCTCCGTTCGTCAAATCGCGGAAGAATTCGACGTGAGCAATCTGACCGGTGCCAAAGTAATGCAAGAAATGGATCTCGAAGGACTTACGGTCAAGCGTCGTGGAGTTGGATCGAAAGTTCGCCCCGGCGCTCGTCAGGATCTCCTTGCTCAGGAGCAGAAAAAGTTCCAGCTACACGAATGGCCGGAACTGGTGGCGCGACTTAACCGTCTGGAGATAGACGTCGCAGCCCTGCTGAAATCTCTTATCTGAAGCGCAGAACGGAAGGGCTGACCCAAAAGCGCTTACTTGAAACGATGACAGTCAGCGCATGGCGGGAAGCTTTGAGCGCACTGATGTCGAGCTAGCGCTGCGAATAAAAAAACACCCCGTAGAAGCTGCGTCTTGTCGCGATTCTTCAGGACTTTCTGTGAGCCTGTTACGACGCTAGGCCGCTTCCACGTCAAGTGACTTTGCATTATCGGTAATTGGTAAGCTAATTATGAAAGTAGTGCCAACCCCCTCTTCCGATTCCACGCGAATTGTTCCGCTATGCTTTTCTACAATCGTCACATAGGCCATAGACAAGCCCTGACCAGTGCCCTTCCCAACGCCCTTGGTCGTAAAGAAAGGATCAAATATTCGACTGCGAATACTGTCAGGAATACCCATACCGCTATCAGCCACTCTAATTTCAACCGCTTTTTCTCGCTGATAAGTGGCCACTTTAATCTTACCCAGCTGCCCAGAATCGTCTTTATTCTTATCAGCTATCGAATGTGATGCGTTAACAATCAAATTAAGAACTACCTGACTAATCTCCTGAGGGTGACAAGGAACCAAAGGAAGCTCATCTTTGTAGTCCACTTCGATCTGCGCCGCGTATTTCCACTCATTTGACGCCACAATAATCGTATTAGCAATATTCTTGTTGAGGTCAATCAATTCTTTATCAACACTACCGGGGTGAGAAAATTCTTTCATCGCTCGGACTATCTTGGAAATTCGTGTAATACCATCCAGAGATTGCTCAATGGCAGTGGGCATTTCTTCGTACAAATAATCCGGATCTGCAACGTCGATTGCAGCAGTTACTCGCTCAATATCATCGGGTTGAATCTGACCCTTTTGTGCCGCGATATAAAGCGCCTTTGACGCTTCGCTAAGCACCTTTAAATCTTCAAATGCATCCTTTAGAAAGCGAATATTGTCGCCCACATATTGGGCCGGTGTATTAATTTCGTGGGCAATCCCGGCTGCAAGCTGCCCGATTGACTGAAGCCTCATAGACTGTTCAATTTGAGCTTCAAAGTTTACTCTTTCGGTGATATTGGTGATGATCGCAACCAACTCTGTTTTGGCATCATCGGATGTTGCGTGTAATTGCAGTGACACATGCACCGGATACACCGTTCCATCAGCTCTTTTGTGAGCACTGTTAAAGACCAGCATGTTTCTTATGCCGTCTCGTAACACCTGAACCTTTTCTTTAATCTTGTCGTCGTCAAACTCGGAATTTATAGCGCATAGAGTCATGCGCTCGAGCACTTCTTTTTCGTAACCCAAATTCTCAATAGCACCTTTATTCGCACTTAGAATATTTAATGTCTCGCTATCCACAATGAAAATCTCATTTGACGAATCATCAAGTATCTTATTAAGTTGCAACGCGCTTTTTTTAGCTGCCGCGCTTATTTTTCGCTGGGCTGAGACTTGATAATTAAACACAATCATCAAATGCGTTACACCCAGTACGGTAAGCGCTAACAAACCGATACCTACGGTAATCCAAGTTAATTTTTCGGCTTGAGCGTAAACTACATTTGCAACTTCATTAGGAATATAAGTCGCGGCTAAAACGCCTGTGTAGTGCATTCCACAGATCGCACACGCCATTACGGCCGCAGCAACGAGCTTTTGCCAGTAGTGCGTGGCGTTGGTGGACTTGGCTATATTGATCGTAATCCAAATGGCCACCCCGGAAACGATGACCGCAAGACATGCTGATGCCGTCACGAGCATCAGGTCGTAACGAAACGAACCGTCCGTTCGTAGCGAGGCCATACCGATATAGTGCATTGATACAATACCAGCACCCAAAATTAGACTGCTCGGAATGACCTTTACGTTATTCACAAATCGGCGTGTCGCCACATAGATGGAGAACCAAGACGAACCCGTGCCGACGACAAGCGAAGCGACAGTTAACATCACGCCGTAGGTGAAAGGTTGCTCGACCCCTACTGCTAACATACCAACAAATTGAGTTACCCAGATCCCTGACCCCATTACGGTCGAACCGGCAGCCATCCAGCTGTTTGCCGCCAGGCCTTCTGACTGCGATGAACGTCGAGCAAACTCCAATGACATGTATGAAGCCGCCATAGCAACCGCCAGTGAAAGAGCCACCAGGAACGGGTCAAAACCACCTGTCATTAATGCTCGCCTCGAGAGAAATGAAAAAACTGACTGTTGAAATATTCCGACAGCTTGAACCAATTGGCTCTTTATAGTTAACGACCGTTATGTAGTTTTCTTTAATTTGAAAATGAGATAAAAATCAGGAGGATGTAGGTAGCAAAGGCCCCATTGACAGCACTGTAGCAACGGATGCCAATGAAACGCCGTATTTAAAGCCGTTCAGAACGATATCGACGAGAATGGCAGCAACCTCAAAAATTCGCACGAGAGAAAAAAGAACCATCTCAAACTCAAGGATTGAAGCAGAGAAGCCCCGGGAACCTTGAAGCAAAATTGATAAGTGTCAGGTAAACATCTCCGTATCAATTTCAGCCTGCGTTGCAGCCGGGTATCTTGGTCCGCTAACGGTTCGTTCATTGACGAGCGCTCCCACTCGCTCAATCACATCGTCAGCAAGCTCAATCGTCTGCGCGCTGACGTTTTCCGACAGGTGTTGAATGGAAGTCGTGCCTGGAATCACATGCACATTGTCACCCTGGTGTAACACCCAGGCCAGCGCTAACTGAGCTGGCGTACATCCGGCGTCGGCAGCAATGGCGCGATAACCCGGAAGCCATTCGCGATTCTTTAGAAAGTACGGTTCTTGAAAACGCGGCATCCCGCGGCGAATGTCTTTTTCGGCAAACGCCGATGGCTCAATATCAACTGAGGTTAGAAATCCGCGAGCCAAAGGCGAGAATGCGACGAACGCAATATCGAGATTCTTACATGTCTCAAGAACACTAATCTCAACATTGCGACTCCAAAGAGAATACTCCGACTGAACAGCCGCCAGAGGGTGTTCGGCATGTGCTTTTTTTATGGTTTCAGCCGACACCTCCGACAGACCCAACGCTCGCACTTTCCCTTCCTCAATAAAACGACCTATTTGACCGACGCTTTCTTCAATAGGAGTGACCTTGTCGTATCGATGCAGGTAGTACAGGTCAATTACATCTGTTTGTAGTCGGCGCAGAGAATTTTCTATATCTTCGCGCAGTTTTTTGGGACTCGCGTCAATTGTTCGAACGCCGTTCTCACCTCGCATGCCGCACTTGCTAACCAGCACAACATTGTCGCGATACGACTTCAAAAAAGGACCAACCAGTTTTTCATTGCGGCCAAAACCGTACAGCGCCGCGCAGTCAAAATGGGTCACTCCGAGATCCAGAGCTTTTTTTAGAACAGCCTCGCCTTGTTGTGGCGATGGTGGAGTTCCATAAGCATGGGATAAATTCATGCAGCCAAGGCCTACCTCGTTAACTTCAAACGGTCCGAGCTTTCTCATTTTTTTGCTAACTCCGGCCAATACAGGCGCAGTGGATTATCAATCAACATTTTTTTCTGCTGGTCTTTTGTTTTCGCAATTCGCGGAATCATGTCGACAAGATGACCGTCATCAGGGATTGCGTCCTGCATATTGGGATGCGGCCAATCAGTGCCCCACAGACATCGGTCAGGATAGTCTGCGACAAGTGGCGCCACCGCCTGTTCAAATGCAACCCATGGCTCGCCCGCTGAATCCAGTCGGTCAGGGCACGTTACTTTAACGTAAATATCTTTCCGGCTGTCGAGCAGCTCCCTAAAAGCGATCATATCGACTCCATCAGGTCCCTGAGTCACATCAGGACGTCCCATGTGATCAATCACTATCGGTACCGGAATCTCATCCAGGAACGGTCGCAATTCAGTAAGAAGGTCTGCCTCGAAGTAGACGACAACGTGCCAGTCAAGCGGCACGATGCGCTTTGCAAGTTGGATAAACTTGTCTTTTGGCGCGTGATCGACCAGTCGCTTTAGAAAATTAAACCGCACGCCCCGTATGCCCGCTTTATGCAGCGCTTCGAGCTCTTCGAATTTGATGTCGGGATCAACTACCGCCACCCCTCGAGCCATACCATCAGATTTGGCAATAGCATTGAGCGTCGCCGCGTTGTCCGTGCCGTGACAACTAGCTTGTACGATTACGTTACGCGAGAAGCCCAGTTGGTCACGCAGCGCGAACAACATAGTCGGGGTCGCGTCTTCAGGAAGGTATTTAGCTTTAGCACTAAAAGGAAACTCATCAGCCGGCCCGAACACATGGCAATGAGCATCAACCGCGCCTGCTGGTGGCACGAAACACGGCTTTGATGGTTTGTGGTGCCAGCTAACAATTCGTTCACTTGGTCGCAAGTTCTTATCCATACACTTTCCCATCCATCAGTTTACGCGCAGTCCTGAGCATCGCAGAGCGTTTCACGATCCCATTGGAATCCGTTTCCATTACGCAAGTAGTTTCGCCGCTTGCGTGTTCAATACTCATGGCCTTTTTAGTGCCGTCGGGAATGTCGGCAACACCCGCGATAGCTGACCCTTCAATGAGACAGGCTGTTGCAACACTAACGGCACCTAAAACGCCGATAGAGGCATGAGCCCGATGCGGAATAAAACTACGTACCGTAAGCGCACCTCCGTTACGAGGTGGCGCCACCAGCATCATTTTCGGTACGGTCTTCTCGGACACATCGCCCAGGTTCATGCGTTCGCCTACACTCAGGCGAATCGCCTCAATGCGCGCTTTTAATGCGGTAGCCTTATCCAGATCCTCACGACTCTCGTAGCCGCTGGCGCCTACAGCGCACGCCTTCATCACCACGCAGGGCATACCGTTATCAATTAGCGTCACCGGTACCCCATCAACTACGTCAACAGGCTGGCCCGAAGGGAGCAGCGAACCGCATGATGAACCCGCCGTATCTCGAAACTCCAGAGGAACAGGCGCGGCCGTGCCAGGAACACCATCAATGCGGGCATCGCCTGAATACGTAATCTCTCCGGCCGGTGTTGACACAGTGGCCACCGCAACTTGCCCAGTGTTTTCCATGAAAATGGACACTTCGGTTGAATCGCTCGTCGCTGAAACCAGACCGCGCTCAATAGCGAAAGGTCCAACGCCCGCAAGAATATTGCCGCAGTTTTGTTGATCCGATACCAACGCCTTATCGACAAAAACCTGTAGAAAGCGATAGTCGACATCGATTCCTGGTCGCTCGGATAAACTCACAACGGCGACTTTACTGGTCAGAGGGTCCGCCCCTCCCATGCCGTCAATCTGCCTGGAATCAGGTGATCCCATTATGCGTAACAAGAGTTGATTGCGCTCTCGCTCATCTTTGGGCAAGTCGTGTTTCAGAAAGTAGCCACCTTTCGATGTACCACCCCGCATCCACATAACGCGAACGCCGTCTTCAGACATATTTCAGACCCATCTTTTCAAGCTTCTCTCGCATCTCGTACATGTCGAGACCCAACTCACCCGCCGCAAGACGCTGGCGCTTTTGTTCTTCATTGGCTTCACGAGCCTGCGCCGCCTTGAGGACTTCACTCGCGTTCTGCCTTTTAACCACACAGACACCGTCGTCATCCGCGATCACAATGTCGCCAGCATCGATTGCCGCTCCCGCACATACGACCGGAACATTGACCGACCCGAGGGAGGCCTTGATCGTGCCTTGCGCGAAGACCGCTTTCGACCAAACAGGAAAACGCATTTCAGTCAGGTCGGGTACATCGCGAATACCCGCGTCAATAATTAATCCGCGACACCCGCGGGCTTGCGCCGAGGTAGCCAGCAAATCTCCGAAGTAACCGTCTTCGCACGGCGAGGTTGGCGCTATCACTAAAAAATCGCCTTCGCGCAATTGCTCAATGGCCACGTGTACCATCCAGTTGTCGCCAGGCGGAGCCGAAATCGTGACGGCTGAACCGCCTACGCGAGCGCCACTGTAAATAGGACGCATGTAGCTCGCCATAAGTCCGGTGCGCCCCTGCGCCTCATGCACAGTAGCCACACCGCAGGCCGCCAGTGCGTCGATAACTTCCGCGCTCTCTCGCTGCACGTCTTGAACCACAATTCCGGTCATTCTGTCGAACTCCTTCACGCTAAAGTGTTGGTAGAGTTCAGCACGATGTCGTGAAAATTGAAATTCATAACTGTACATTAGTCATAAGAATATGCTAATTCTTGAGCATATGGAGACCTCTCATCTGAACCTGCGTCATCTTCGTGCCATGGCGGCCATTGCACGATTGGGCAGCATTACCGCCGCAGCCCAGGCTATTAGTATCACCCAACCAGCCATCACCCAGGCTCTGGCGAAGCTTGAGTCGCAGCTGGACCATAAGCTGTTTGAGCGCCGACCAAACGGCATGGTGACGTTACCAGCGACCCTCATCTTCGCGCCACGCGTCGAAACGGCCCTCGCGCACATTGGCTCGAGGCGGGTAACCATGTCGAGCCTGCGAGCCATGATCGCCCTGGCCGATGCAGGAAGCTACGCCGAAGCCAGCGAAACAACCGGTTTAGCCCAACCCTCTTTACATCGCTCGGTGCGCGAACTGTCTCTGGCCTTAAAACGGACTTTGGTCGAACGACGTGGCAAAGGCATTGCCCTCACAGAACACGGACGACGAACGGCCCGCGCTTTTCGACTCGCGCGGGCAGAACTCGAATCGGGCTTGAGTGAACTCGCCGCGCTTAACGGACGCGAGACTGGTCGAATTACAATCGGCGCAATGCCGCTGTGCCGGGCGCGCCTCTTGCCTACCGCGGTATCCAGCTTCCACCAAAAGCACCCCGAGTCTGAAGTGGTCATCGTCGAAGGCTCTTTCCGCGAATTGATTGAACCGCTACGGGATGGCGTTATTGATGTGATGATTGGTGCTTTGAGGCCGGAAGCCCCCGCCGAAGACGTCGCGCAGTACGATCTGCTTGTCGACCGACTTGTGGTGCTCGGTCGCCGGAATCATCCATTGGCCAACCTCAATGGCAACGTCTCAACTCGAGATCTTGCCCGGTTTCCGTGGACAATATCGGCACCGGGTACACCGCTGCGGATTCAGTGGGAACGACTGTTCGAGAACGATAATATTGCCCCCCCAAGAATCCCTGTCGAAAGCGGCTCCGTTATCGCCAACCGCGAAATCTTGCGTAAAAGTGATTTCCTGACGCTGCTCTCACCTGATCAGGTGGCCGTCGAACTCGAAGCCGGTTGGTTAATTAAAATTTGCGAGGCGCCGGGAGATCTCGAACGTACAATAGGATCCACCACTCGAACTGACTGGCGCCCCACCGCCCTTCAAGCTGCCTTCATTGAGGTGCTGAAAGAATCAGCTAAATCGATATCAATTAGCTAAAACTTATAGCTTGTTTGAGGTTCCAATTAGCGCAAACGATCGCGTTTAACTAGCCTGTAAGCATGAGTTTAATAATTGATTGCCACGGGCACTACACCACCGCACCACCCGCACACAACGAGTGGCGCGAAGCGCAAAAATCGGCGTTTAACGCCGGTCAGGCTGCACCAGCTTATCCTGTGATCTCCGACGACGAGATTCGCGAGACGCTGGAAAAAAACCAGCTGCGGCTGCTTCGCGAACGCGAGGCCGACATGACTATTTTTTCACCGCGCGCTTCAGCCATGGCGCCCCATATAGGTGATGAAAATGTCGCGATAACGTGGTCGCAAGCCAACAACGATCTTATTGCTCGCTGCGCGTCGCTTTACCCCAACGAATTCGTTCCTGTCTGCATGCTTCCGCAGTCACCTGCCGCCGATATGCAAGGCTCAATTAACGAATTGCAACGTTGCGTCGACATGGGCTTTGTAGGCTGCAACCTGAACCCGGATCCGGGCGGTGGTCATTTTAAACACCCAACGCTTACCGACCGTTTCTGGTACCCCTTCTACGAAAAAATGGTTGAGCTCGACGTCCCGGCCATGATCCACGTATCGGGCAGCTGCAACCCGGGACTGCACGCAACCGGCGGATACTACATCGCGGCCGACACCATCGCGTTTATGCAGTTGATACAGGGCGACCTGTTTAAAGACTTCCCAACTTTACGACTTATCATTCCGCACGGCGGCGGTGCGGTGCCGTATCACTGGGGTCGCTACCGGGGTCTCGCGGACATGCTAAAACAACCCGACCTTGCCACACACGTCATGAACAACGTGTACTTCGATACCTGCGTCTACCACCAGCCGGGAGTCGATTTGCTGGCGGACGTCATCGACAACAAGAACATTCTGTTTGGTTCGGAAATGGTCGGAGCCGTGCGTGGTATCGACCCTACTACAGGGCACTATTTCGATGACACCAAACGGTACGTTGACGCTCTGGATATTTCCGACACAGAACGCCACGCCATTTTCGAAGGCAATGCACGGCGAGTCTTCCCGCGCCTCGATCAGCAACTAAAGGGCCGAGGACTGTGACCACCGACATTCAAGAGTATTTCGCCGAGCTTGAAGACATTCCGGGCACGCGCGTCTATACCGCCAAACGTGCTCGCCAAGGATACTGGATGAACCAATTTGCCATGAGCCTAATGACAGCTGCGAACCGTGAGCGCTGGAAGGCTGACGAAAAGGCCTATTTATCCGAGTGGCCAATGACAGAAGAACAACGACAGTCTGTCCTCGATCGCGACTACAATCGCATGCTCGATCTCGGCGGCAACATTTATTTTCTCGCAAAAGTGTTTTCGACCGACGGCTTGAGCTTTCTGCAGGCCGTTTCAACCATGACCGGCATGAGCGTTGAAGACTACCAGGCCATGATGATTGCCGGTGGACGGTCACCGGAAGGCCTTCGCTCGATTAAGGAAGGCAACTAACCCATGGCAAAAATCACTTCAGGCATCGGATCAAGTCACGTGCCGGCACTGGGCGCTGCAATCGATCTCGGCAAGACCGGCGAGGAGTATTGGCAACCTGCCTTTGCGGGTTACGAATGGACCAAAAAATGGCTCAAAGACACGGCGGAGCCTGACGTCGTTATATTGGTTTACAACGACCACGCTTCCGCTTTCGACATGAAAGTAATTCCAACGTTCGCTATCGGCTGCGCCGAACAGTTTAATCCGTGTGACGAAGGCTGGGGCCCCCGACCGGTGCCGACTGTCAAAGGCCATCCAGATCTTGCCTGGCACCTTGCACAGTGCCTGATACTGAACGAATTCGATATGACCGTGATTAACGAAATGGACGTAGACCACGGGTTGACCGTGCCGCTTTCGTTAATGTTTGGTCAACCTGAATCGTGGCCGTGCAAAGTCATTCCTCTCGCGGTCAACGTTGTAACGTTTCCACCGCCCACGGGTAATCGTTGCTGGGCTTTGGGAGAAGCGATTAAAAGCGCCGTCGAGAGTTTTCCGGAAGACCTGAACATCCAAGTTTGGGGAACAGGAGGCATGAGCCATCAGCTGCAAGGACCGCGCGCCGGGCTGATCAACTCACAGTGGGACAATCGCTTCCTCGACCGCCTCGTTGGCGAAACCGATGAACTTCGCCACATCCCGCATATCGAGTATCTGCGTGAAACCGGATCCGAAGGGATCGAAATGGTCATGTGGTTAATCATGCGCGGCGCTTTGGGTAAAAAAACCCGCTGCTTGCACCGCCACTATCACGTCCCTGCCAGCAATACAGCTGTAGGGCATATTGTATTGGAGCCTGAAGAATGAGAATTGCAGTTGCAGGTGCCGGCGCGTTCGGTGAAAAACATCTGGATGGACTTACGAAAATCGACGGAGTCGAAATCGTTTCGGTTGTCAGTCGCAGAGCCGAGCAAGCGGCAGAAGTAGCCAAAAAATATGGCGCTAAACATAGCTCAACAGAATTGGAAGACGTGTTAAGTCGAGACGATGTGGATGCGGTTATTTTGTGCACACCAACTCAAATGCATGCGGCGCAAGCCATTGCCTGCATGGAGGCTGGCAAGCACGTACAGGTTGAGATACCTCTTGCCGACAGCCTTGCCGACAGCCAGGCCGTGGTCGACAAACAAAAAGAAACCGGCCTGACCTGCATGGTCGGACATACACGCCGGTTCAATCCCTCACATCAATACGTACACAACAAAATCGCAGCGGGCGAATTCAACATCCAGCAGATGGACGTACAAACGTATTTCTTTCGTCGCAAAAACATTAACGCAAAAGGCGAGGCACGCAGCTGGACCGACCACCTGTTGTGGCATCACGCTGCACATACTATTGACCTGTTTGCGTATCAGGCCGGACCCATCGTCAAAGCGAACGCCATCGAGGGACCTCACCACCCGGAACTCGGAATAGCAATGGACATGTCCATTCAGCTGAAAGCTGCAAGCGGCGCACTGTGCACGCTGTCACTTTCGTTCAACAACGACGGACCGCTCGGCACGTTTTTCCGCTACATTGGTGATACCGCAACGTACATTGCTCGTTACGACGATCTCGTTAATGGCCGCGAAGAAGTCATTGATGTGTCGAAGGTAGACGTTTCAATGAACGGCATAGAACTGCAAGACCGCGAATTTGTTGCGGCCATTCGTGAAGGACGCGAACCCAACTCATCGGTTGGCCAGGTTCTCGATTGCTACCGGGTACTGCACGATCTCGAACAGCAGTTCTAATGAAAACCCAAGTCGCTATTATTGGTGGCGGACCCGCAGGCCTTCTTCTGTCCCGCATACTGCAGCTCAACGGCATCGATAACGTCGTACTCGAACGCCGCTCGCGTGACTACGTACTGAGCCGAATTCGTGCGGGCGTGCTCGAACAAGGCCTTGTGAACCTTTTACACGAAGCTGACGTTAGCGACCGCTTGAAGGCCGAGGGTGAAGTTCACACCGGCTTTGACCTCTCTTTTCACGGAGAGAATTGCCACATTGACATTGCCTCGTTGACAGACGGAAAAACGGTTATAGTTTACGGCCAGACAGAAGTAACTCGCGACCTCTACGAAGCGCTGGACACGGCGGGTGCAAACGTCATTCACGAAGCGCAAGACGTCGCGCTGCACGATATTGATACCGACACGCCAAAAGTAACGTTCGTTCAAAACGGACAGAAGCAAACCATTGAGGCTACGTTCATCGCGGGCTGTGACGGTTTTCATGGCCCCAGTCGCAAAGCCATTCCGAATGCTAAACGCAAAGAATACGAACTGACCTACCCGTTTGGCTGGCTCGGCATTTTGTCGAGAACACCACCGGTTGGAGAAGAACTGATTTACGCCGGTCACAAGTCCGGCTTCGCTCTATGCTCAATGCGCTCAAGAACTTTAAGCCGTTATTACGTGCAATGCCCGATTGACGACGACGTGGCCGACTGGAGCGACGACCGGTTCTGGGAAGAGCTCAAGTCCCGCTTGCCAACAGATATTGCGCAGTCACTAGTAACCGGTCCTTCAATCGAAAAATCGATAGCGCCGCTTCGCAGCTTTGTAAGCGAGCCGATGTCATGGAACAGGCTATTTCTCGCTGGCGATGCCGCTCACATTGTTCCGCCAACCGGCGCAAAAGGCCTGAACCTCGCTACGTCTGACGTTTATTATTTATCCCGCGCTTTCATAGGCTTCTTCAACAAAGACAACGAGACACCATTGCAGAACTATTCAAAAACAGCCCTGGCGCGAGCATGGAAAGCAGAGCGGTTCTCCTGGTGGATGACCAAGCTCCTGCATAATTTCCCCGAGAGCAACGAGTTTGAAAAACGAATTCAACAAGCCGAATTCGATTATCTGAAAAGCTCGGAGGCGGCGCAGACCGTATTAGCTGAAAATTACGTTGGACTGGAGTACTAACCTATGAACAATTATCCGCAGCAATTTTGGTACGTCGCCGCAAGCTCAAGTGAACTTGGCAACGAGCCAGTCGGTCGAACAATTTGTGACCACAGAATAGTATTGTTCAGAAAAACAGACGGCACCGCTGCCGCACTTCAGGATTATTGCCCGCACCGCGGCCTACCATTGTCAAAGGGTCGATGTGAAAACGACGGCATCCGCTGCGGCTACCACGGGCTACTTGTGAACCACGACGGACAATGTGCATCAATGCCCAATCAGCCAGGCGCTTCGCGCATGCGCGGAGTAACACGTTACCCGGTCGCTGAACGCTATGGCTACGTATGGCTGTGGGTGGGAGATGCGGAAGCGGCCGACGAAGCACTTCTACCGGACATGCCTTGGGACGAAGGTGGCGACTGGGCTTACGGCGGCGGCGTGTATCGCATCGACTGCGACTATCGCTTGCTCATCGATAACCTGATGGACTTGTCGCATGAAACTTACGTGCACCCGGAGAGCATCGGGCAAACTGAAATTGACGAAGCAAAGCCTGATGTATCCGTGGTAAACGGCATCGTTACCGTATCCCGGTGGATGCTAAACATTACGCCGCCGCCTTTTTGGGCCGGTCTTTTTGGCTCCACAGAACCCGTCGACCGATGGCAAACGTGCCGATTTCACGCACCCTCAAATGTGCATATAGACGTAGGCGTGGCTAAAGCCGGAACCGGAGCTCCTGAGGGCAATCGTTCGCAAGGAATCACAGGCATGGTGGTCGATTTCATCACGCCGGAAACCGAGCACAGCTGCTGGTACTTTTGGGGTATGGCAAGAGACTTCCAACAAGATGACGCAGAACTCACCAATCGAATTCGCGAGGGTCAACGCAAAATTTTTGCACAGGACATCGACGTACTCGAAGCACAGCAACAAAATATATTACGCAACCCGGACAGAAAACCGGCCAATCTCGACATTGACGCTGGTGGTCAGCACTGCCGCCGAATTATTGACAAGCTGTGTAGCTAGAAGGTGTTACTCGCCACTCACTGGCACGTGCTGGAGTAAGAAGCCCTGACGGTTCAGCGCCGTTTGAAAACCGGGCTATCCGCCTCTGATTGGCTTCGTGTCCAGAGGAAACCCAAGGCTGCATGGAGGTCCACATCAGGTTGATACGAAACCGAAATCGACGCCAGCCTAACTCTTGAATCAGCCCAACTATGCAAACGCGTAACGCGGACTGCGTAATAGCGTAGCAACTAACCAGAAAACTTAGCCGCTAAACTAAGCCTCTACAACGCGCTGATTAATCGCTCCGAATAAAACGCTGTCATCAGGCATACGAGCCTCCATATAAACAGAGCTACCGAAAGACATAAAAGGCGTGGACGGCTTGCCCGCATCGATCATTTCAATGGCACGGCGTTCGCTGAGGCATGAGGAACCTACCTTTGCATAATTATCATTAGAGACCGTCCCTGAACCAATAATGGTACCGGCGCACAATTCTCGTGTGGCGGCTGCGTGAGCAACAAGCTCATGGAAACCCACACTCATATCCGCTCCCTGTGCTCGACCGAAGGGCTCATCGTTTAAGCGTACTTCGAGAGGCAAATGAACCCGCCCATCGGCCCAGGCGTCACCGAGTTCATCAGGCGTGACGGCTAACGGTGCCACAGAGCATGCGGGTTTTGCCTGCACCCAACCAAATCCTGTTTTCATTTCTTTTGGCGCAATTGTTCTAAGTGACCAGTCGTTTATTTGAACGAGCAGCTTGATGTGATCGAGCGCGTCTTCCACAGATGTGCCCATAGGCACGTCGTCCACGATGACTCCGAACTCTCCTTCGAAATCGATACCGTCTGCTTCGCTCACAAATGGTACGTCCTCAACCGGACCGTAGAAACGGTGCGACATACCTTGATACATGAGTGGTTTATCACTCTCGATAGGGGGCAGATTAAATGCTTTTTGCATTAACTCGCCGTGCGTGTCGTAAGCCGAGCCATCGAGCCATTGCCATGCGCGTGGCAACGGTGCTGCAAAGTCAGACGCTTGAACCGCCTTTCCTTCACCTGTCTCAAGGCGATTATAAAGAACCTGTAGCCCGGAAACACATGTGCCCCACGAATCGATAGCTTGCTGCAAAGTAGAGGTGTCATCAGGTGCCAGGTAGCGCGTACCGTCACCGGATACAACCACCAGCCGGCCGTCGCGACTACCGTCTGACAGAGTCGCCAGCTTCATGAAGAAACCTCTTCATCGAAAATAGCTACGGCTCGCGTCCAGCCAGCCGAGGCATCGCGAATCTTGTGCGGAAAGCAGCTGATGGTAAATCCGCTGGCAGGCAGGACTTCGAGGTTGTGTAATTTCTCAAGATGACAGTAACCAATATCCCGTCCGGCCTTGTGGCCCTCCCAAATGAGTGAGGTGTCACCCGTCTCTTCTACTTTTTTTGCGGTGTGCGAGAACGGTGCGTCCCACGACCACGCATCGGTGCCCGTTACGCGAACGCCTTTTTCCAGCAGATACATCGTCGCTTCGTATCCCATGCCACAGCCAATGTTAACGAAATTCGGATCGCCCAGCGCTTTGCCCGCGGCCGTGTTAATTACCACAATATCAAGCGGCTGAACTTCTACACCCACTCTCGAAAGTTCAGCCTCAACTTCGGCCGCTGTGACGACATGCCCGTCTTCAAAATGCCGAAAGTCCAACTTGACTCCCGGACGGAAACACCAGTCTAGCGGCACTTCATCGATACTGATGGCACGCTCCCCACCGTTCATAGTCGGATGAAAGTGCCACGGCGCATCGAGGTGAGTCCCGTTGTGAGTCGTGAGCTTCACTCTCTCTGCGGCAGCAAAACCTTCACCACCGGGCATGTTCTCGACCGTCGCCTCAGGAAAAAATATCTGCGCTTCTTCTACGGTCTCGTGATGCGTTTGATAGGTGATTTCAGGTCGCATAAACGGTGGATCGGAGATCACATCGTTCTCAAGGTAAATGGACAGGTCTACAAATTTACGGGTCATAACACTTTCCAATAGGGTGACGGATCAGGCCGTATTTCCACCTAGCGTTTCAGCGAACCAGTCAGCGATGAAGTGGGTACCAAACGACATGTTATCCGCCCCCACGTGCTCTACCCCACCTTCGCGATCAGTAAAAATCCTAAGTTCTCGCTTTGGTGAATTAACAAGCTGATCAAAACTTTGATGCGCATAGTCAACGCTTATTTGCCGGTCGTGAGCACCGTGTGTGACAAGAAACGGCACTTTAATCTTTTCCATCACACCATTGAGATGCATGCCTTCGGCTTTGGCCAGAAACTCTTCCATATTGTCGGCGCCAAACACCCATTGAACGTGCTTCCAATAGTGCGGCACAGGATTTTCGCCTTCGCGGTTAATGCGTTTCTGCTGCACTTCGGCCCAGTTATGGTTAGCTCCCCAACAGGCACCTGAAGCAAACCGTGGCTCAAATGCAACGGCACGAGGCGCAAAGTGCCCGCCCAATGAAATGCCTGTCATACCAATTCGTTTAGCGTCAACAAACGACTGCTGCTCAAGCCAGTTAACCCAGAGTGACGCCCATTGTTCACTGGCGTAGGTCGCTGGAATTTTTTCAAGTCGCAACGCCTCGCCGGTGCCCGGCTGGTCTACGCACAAGCAGCTGATACCGCGTTTGGCTAACTCATTTGGAAATCCGCCAAGCCAGAGCATTTCTTTACTGCTATCTAACCCGTTGCAAAACACCACAATCGGACGCGGTCCGGTACCGTGACCCATGGTCAGATAACCCGCAAGCCTTTTGTCAGTGTCGTACGGAATTTCCACGCGCTGAACATTGTCCCGTGAGTACCCCGTGCCCTGAGAAAAAGCGTCCAGCCCTTTTTTATAGGTCTCCATGCGACCAGGGTGTCCAAGCCCCTGCATGCGTTCCGCTGTCGCGTAATAAATACTGGCACGCTTGAGTTTGGCGCCGGCCGAAAACTCCCGGCCCTGGCTTATGTCTTCGGCCGCAAGGTCCGCCAGCTTGTCGGCCATTTTTACCCATTCTTTCAAAAACTCGCCTGTACCGGCGTCGTCACCGTTTTTGGCGGCATCCAGAATCGGTTTGCACATATCGACGATCTCGCCAATTTTGCCACCGTTTTCCAGCGCTATCGCAACCGAGAGGTTCCATATGTAGTTTGGAAAATACTCAAAAAGTGCCATATGTCTTTTTCCCTTTAAGCTTGATCATAAAGGTTCCGCAGTTGCACGGAACATGTCTGCTGTTGCGGTCGCCTGATCTACGCGCGGCCCGTTACCCAACTGGCCGTTACAGATAGCGACCGACGACTCGACCACGTATTTGGCACGCTCGAAACGACGCTTTTGAAAGGCGGCAAAGGCCTCCTCTACGGAGCTGCCGTTCTTGAGCTCTTCAGCCAGTACCAGACTGTCCTCGATCGCAATGCCAGCCCCCTGACCCAGGTGAGGTGTTGAGCCATGCGCTGCATCCCCAATTAGAACGACACGACCTGTGTACCAGTTATGATCAAGGAAGTGCCATTCCAAAGGTTTATAAACGACGTCGTCGTCTTCTGTTATCTGTTCGGCAAGCTGCGCGATTCGCGGCGGCGCCGAAGCGAGCTTGTCCCGCAGCGCTTTGGCTATTCCTTTTCGGGGGTAGCGAGGGTTACCGGGTTCCGGTGTGGTTACGTACATGTACATTACTTCGTTCGACAGCGGCACAAGCCCCATACCAATAGGGCCTTCGTAAGCACACAAACCCGTCACATCGTCGGGCCGTTTAAAGTTGTAGCGCCATACCGCCTGGCCGGTAAACTCCGGCTTGGCCGCCTGCGGAAAGATCATTTCCCGCATTTGCGAATAGAGACCGTCGGCGCCGATGACCACGTCGTAACGCTTTTTGGTGTCATCGGAAAAGTGCACATCAACTCCGTCGCCGTCGTCATTAAGCTCGCTTACAACAACGCCTAAACGAACGGTTGCACCCTCGGCCTTGGCCCGGTCCACCAGAACTTTTTGCAATGCGGGTCGGCCAATGCCGAGCTGCGACGGGTATTTTTCGACAAGGCGTGGCGAAGGAATTTTCGCGGCCAGCTCGCCGTCAGGCTTGTAGACTTCGACGTGATCATAGCCGTAGCTGGCTTTCAGATAGTCGTCGATGACTCCAAGCGACGCCACAGCACGGATGACATTGGACTGCTGGATAATACCAACACCATAAACTGACCAGTCGGGGTCCTTCTCAATAATCTCAACTGTGAAGCCTTGCTGGCGCAGTGCAATGGCTGATGTCAGTCCTCCGATGCCGCCACCAACCACTAAAATCGAACAGTTATTCATGTTGCTCCCTCTAATCCTCGCGCGAAGCGATCTTTAATACGTCAAGCGTAGCCCGGCCTTAACTATCAGCCTAACTAATTGTTTTTATAGTTATGTAAATGTTTTAGTAATAGATGACTGAAGCTGAAACGCGATAACGCTCTATAAAATATCGTCGGCTGCGATGTCGATTACGGCCGCCCTCAGGCGCTCAAGTAACCAACGTATGCTGGGGTCGGTGGCGCGCGCCGTATGAAATTGAGCCATCAAACGCATGGAGGGCTGCGCGAACGGGAGAGGTGCGGTTTTTAACGGTAGAACAGAAGCGAAGGCCAGAGCCAAACGTTGTTGCAGAATCGCCAGACGTCGCGTACCCACGACAAACCAGGGGACTACTGAAAAATTCGGTGCCACAATGGCCATTTTGCGAGGTGTGCCGAGTGCTACGAGGTGGCGTTCAGTGAACGAAAGGTCGCTATTGGGACCAATGCGAACACCGACATGATCAGCGTCAAAAAAAGCCTCCGGAGTAATATTGTCATCAAAGATCGGGTTGTCACGCCAGCCCACGACGACATGCGGCTCTTCAAACACTGACTCCGCTGGATGCCGAGGCGTTATAAATTCCTCCGGCAATATCAAAAGGTCTATCTCTCCACGTTCGAATTCAGCCAGCAATAAATCGGCGGGGAGCCGAATATTCAAACGAATGTTCGGCGCTGTCTCCTCCAGCTTCTTGGCAAACGGAATCAGCAGAACAGTTGTAATGTAGTCGGACGCCATGATGTTGAAGTTGCGGATCGACTTGGTCGGGTCAAACTCAGCCGACATGGAAACCATGTTGTCCACTTTGGACAAAATATTCCGGACCTCGGGTACGATGTTCTCAGCGTAAGACGTCGGAATCATTCGTTTGCCGTGAAGCACGAGAAGCGGATCTTTGAAATACTCTCTGAGTCGGCCCAGTGCCGCACTGGCGGCGGGCTGACTGACGTGTAATCGCTTGGCCGCCCTTGAAACACTGCGCTCCTCCAGCAAAATGTTTAGCGCAATCAATAAGTTCAAATCAAGACCCTTAAAACGCATTTGTCTCACCTATAAAAATAACAACTTGTATTCTATCAAAACAAACAATTGGATTTATAGCAAGGTGAATGGTGTTATCGTTGGCAACGATTTGACAGGAATACCGCATGAAAATTATTGGCCCTGATACGCTGGTTTTTGGCGTCGACGACGTTGACGCCTGTGCCAAGTACTTCACGGATTACGGACTGAAAGACGTGGGTAGCGCCAGGTTCGAAGCGCTGGACGGCACGGGAATCGTGATTCTTCCTCGCGAAGACGCGTCGCTGCCGCCCCCGCTTGAAACCGCCAGCATGCTGCGCAAAACCGTCTACGGCGTAGCTGACCAGGCCACTTTGGATGCCATTGTGACCGAGTTGAGTCAGGACCGGGACGTTAAAACCCTCGACGACGGATCTCTCGAAACGGTAGACGATTTGGGCTTTGCGCTCGGGTTCCAAATTACTGTACGCAAACCGCTTGATCTGCCGAGCGAGCTGATTAATGCGCCGGGCGCGCCTGCACAGCGTGCTGCAAACATAATCGGCGTAGACCCCGACGCCTCTGACGTCAAACCCAGAAGCCTGTCTCACGTGGTTTATTTTGTCCCTGATGCAGACAAATTTGAGGCATTTTACGCAAAGCGGCTTGGCTTCGTCACAACGGATAAATTTACCGGCGTTGGCCCGTTCATGCGCCCAGCCGGAACCCAGGAACATCACACGCTGTTTTGCATACAAACACCGCCCTTTCTGCAAGGCTGCGAACACTTTACGTTTCACGTTGGCGGTCCAACGGAAATGCTGCGGGCCGGTAAACGCTTCTCCGACATGGGATACGAAACGTTTTGGGGTCCCGGAAGACATATTTATGGCTCAAACTGGTTCTGGTACTTCAAAAGCCCGGTTGGCTGCCAGGTTGAATACGATGCCGATATGGATTTGCACGACGACAACTGGGTCGCGCGCGAAGCCGGAATGGGAGCCGACACGTCGCAGATTTTTCGGTTTACGCTAGAGGAAAACTGGGCTCCGGGAGGGCCACCTCCGCCGAAACCGGACTAGCGTGGCATTGGGAAAAGAGGCCATCAATCTTTGTGCGCTGCACGAGTTACCAGACGGTGAAGCGCGTGGTTTTGACCCATTTCAGACGGGTCGCGACGTATTGTTCGTCGTCAGGCGTGGAAAAAAAGTAACCGCGTTCCTCAACCGCTGCCCCCATCAGGGTGCATCGTTACCCTACAGAAAAAACGCCTACCTGAATGCCGGGCGATCTCGCATAGTGTGCAGCGCTCACGGTGCTCTGTTCGATATCGATACCGGCAAGTGCCTGAAGGGCGCGGCTCTTGGGCACTCTCTTGACCCAGTCGATGTAGTTATCACCCATGAAGACAAGGTTGTCGCACATTTAGACGCTCAGATATAACCAGCACTTCTGGATGTCGATCAAAACAAACGATTTGGCTTATGCCTGACCGAGTGATTTGATACTAGACAGGCATCACCCTGTCCGCTTACCGACTTCTTTACAGGGGGAGACAATGAGTCAATCGAAATCCATATTGTGCGTGATCGTTACATCTCTGCACTGCCGGTCGCTGCCCCGTCCGCCCGAGGCAAACCCGAAGAATTCACTGTGACCACTCAACTCAAAGCTATTGCATACAGCTTCCAGCCAAGTGCCGGCAACGCTATGGAGCCGTGCGCCTATGAATTTGCCCCGGATTTAGCTTCTAGCGAACTTGTTTGATGAACCTTAACTGTATCGGTGTGCTAGCTTGCGTGATTTTAATCACAGCCTGTCAGCATGCCAGTAACGTCTCAAACAAGTCCGAAGAACGTCAAGCCAGATTCAGCTCAAGAACCGTCAAAGACAACGATTTAAACGGAAGCAAATTCATCACGCTGGGCACCGCCGGAGGGCCATTACTTGAAGTCAATCGGTCTCAGCCCGCAAACGCGCTCGTTACAGAAGGTGGCGTCTACCTGGTCGACGCCGGTGACGGCGCCGGTGGACAGCTAGCGAAAGCCGGTTACTCGCTGCAGTCAGTCGACGCGGTTTTCATCAGTCATTTGCATTTCGATCACACGGGCGGACTGCCTGCCATCCTCGGGCTGCGCCATCAAACCAACTCACCGAAAACGCTGACTATCTACGGACCTCCCGGCATTAAAGAAAGTGTGGAGGGCATTTTTGCGTTCATGGCGCCGGAAATGCGAGTGGGTTTTGCTGTACCGGGCGCGCGTCGCTCTCACTCCAGACCTCAGGACAAAACAGTAGTTATTGAGCTCATTCCCGGAGACCCCGTTAACGTTAACAACATGCAAGTAACGGCGGTAGAGAACACACATTTCACTTTCCCGCGAGGCTCCGATGCGGCGCGATTAAACAAATCGTTTGCCTATCGGTTTGACTTGCCCGACCGCTCTATTGTTTACACCGGTGATACCGGCCCAAGCTCAAGCGTTGTTCAACTCGCTAAAGGCGCCGATCTTTTGGTTAGCGAAATGATGGACATTCCGTACACGATCAAGAACATTAAACGCAATAATGCCAAACGCGCCAAGCAGTCACCACCGGCAGTGCTTGAAGGAGTGTTCAAGCATTTACGCACCCATCACGTCACACCGCAGCAGGTCGGCGAGATGGCTGCTAAAGCGGGCGTCAAATCGGTTGTTGTTACTCACTTCGCTGGCAAGGACGACCGTCAATCACTTGACGACTACCGCGACCTTATTGAACTTGAATTTAACGGGGACGTGGCTATTGCTACAGACCTGCAGATATTCTGATTCAAACGGCTGCGTGATATTTTTACAGTGACATTCTTATAGTGAAACCATTCACTTCGTGTTAGCCGGAAAGCAAACTAATATCTCATGCATAGCGGCGATCATGAAAAGACTGAATCGCAGCAATGCATTGGAAGAAGACAGGTGAAACGATGACAGAAATTAAACTGTACATGGCACCGGGCACCTGCGCGCGAGTCTCCGCAATTTGTCTCGAAGAAGCTCAGCTCGATTTCGAAACGGTTGTCATCCGGTTTATGCGCGGCGAGCACAAATCGCCCGAGTTCAAAAAACTCAATCCAAAGGGCAAAGTCCCAGCTTTGATCATAGACGGCGAAGCCCTCACTGAAAACGTTGCTATTATTTCGCACCTCAATCATTTATATCCGTATGCGGGGCTCATCCCACAGTCGCACGATGCACTAACAGGTTCCCGCCAGTTAGCCGATTTATGCTTTTGCTCGGCGACACTCCACCCTCTTGTAACGCGAATTCGCATGCCACATATATTTGCTGGCAAAGAGGCGTCTCGTAGCGTCTACGAGAATGGCTGCGCCGCTATGGACGAGTATTTCGGCCTCATTAATGACAGGCTCGGCGACAGACAATGGTGGTATGGCGAGCAGTGGAGCGCCATGGATGCCTACCTGCACTGGATTTATTGGCGGTGCGAAGGAGCAGGCTACAATACAGCTTCGTACACTTACTACGTCAGCCATGCCGCGCGCATGGACGCACGACCTTCGGTACAGCGCGCAGTAGCGCGCGAAGCTGCGGCAACCGCGCAGCTCGAAAGCGAAGGCCTGGTATTCACACCGCCGCGTGTTGGTTAGCGGTAAACATTACGTTCCCGGCAACACGAGCGCTTGCCCTCAAAAGCTGGCGACGTGACTGCACTTATTTTTGGAGATTGTTATGCAAACAAAATCACGTAACCCACTCATGCAGCGCGCGCGAGTCAAAAAAACAGGCCTTTTTACATGGGTTGCCACAAGTGTACTGCTGGCGGGCTCACTCGGTGCCTGCGCCACGGATACGACGGCTACAGCACCAATGAACAAGGCCGCCAGTGTGTTTGTCACGCTTGGTACGAACGGTGGCCCAGTGGCCGAAATTGATCACGCACAGCCAGCCAATATTTTACAGATTGGTGACGACCTCTACCTTGTAGACGCAGGCGACGGAGCCGCAGGTCAGCTGTTCAAAGCAGGCTACAGTTTAAAGAAAGTTCAGGGCCTTTTTCTCAGCCACCTGCACTTCGACCACACAGGCGGCGTACTCGCCGTACTGGGTCTTCGCATGCAAACGAATGCCCGAAATACGCTAACCATTTATGGACCACCAGGCACGGAGGGCTTCATTGACGGGCTCTTGAAGAGCATGGGACCGATAATGAAGGCCGCGTACGGCATGCCTGGACAAGAATGGGCGGCCAACGTGAAGGTTGTGGAGTTGGTAGATGACTCGGTCGTGGAGCTTAAAGGGCTAACTGTTACAGCTGCCGAAAACAGTCACTTTGCCATTCCTCAAAGTAGCGGCACGCCCGAGAAAGCGAAATCGCTGTCATTCCGCTTCGACATGTCAGATCGCTCTATTGCGTTTACGGGCGACACCGGGCCAAGCCGCAATGTCGAAGAACTGGCTAAAGGGGCCGACCTGTTAGTAAGCGAAATGATGGATATTCCAGCGGTACTCGACAGGGTACGGCGCCAGTCGCCCTACCTGCCGGAGAAAGCACTAGCCAACATAGAATGGCACTTCCGCGCGCATCATATAACGCCCGAGCAAGTGGGCGAACTTGCTGCTGCGGCAAACGTGGGCGCGGTTGTCATTACCCATATCGCACCAATTGTCAAAACGGAAGAACAGGCGCAGAAGATCCTGAAAGCCGTAGGCAGCGCCTTCGATGGACGTGTCACTCTTGCCAACGATCTTGACCGTTTTTAAAACGACGAACACAAATGGTATTTAGAACAGTTCGACTGTGGATAGACAAACTCTGGGCCAGTCGCCCTGCTGAAAAACAAGTTATAGAGAGCTGAGAAAAAGAAAACCAAGGCCGGCAAAACAGTCCTGTGAATAAACGCTCACATGGCAGTCAAGCCAGTGACGATCGAAAAGAGAACTTGAACATGACAAACACCGAACAAAAATCCGTCCGCAAGAATCGTAAACGACCACCACCTCGTAAACTGTCGGTCATTCGCAAAGCGATGGTTACACCCAACATGCTAAGGGTAACCTTGGGTGGTCCGGAACTGGCGGGGTTCCCGGAAGACGCCGACGGCGGCTACGTAAAACTCAGGCTTGGAATGCAGGACGACGACAAGCCGCTGGTACGAACCTATACGGTTCGAAAGTACGACTCAAAAGCCAACGAAATAGAGGTTGATTTCGTCGTGCACGAAAGCGAAGGTCCCGCCGCCAACTGGGCAGTTTCCTGCGAAGAGGGGGACCAAATTCAGGTAGGCGGCCCCGGGCCACGTAAATCACTGGATTCACAGGCCGATTGGTTCCTGCTCGTCGGCGACATGAGCGCTCTGCCTGCCATCAGCGTCAATCTTGAACGCCTGCACCCAAATGCGAAAGGCTATGCGCTGCTCGAAGTCATTCACGCGGACGACCGCCAAGACCTGAACATACCACCCGGTATCAAGGTTGACTGGATTGTAAATTCGGACCCCGAGCAGGCCAACGAAATATTATTCAATGCCGTAAAAGCATTGCACTGGCTGGACGGCCAACCCTCTGTGTGGGTAGCGGGAGAACTGAGCCAGTCGCTTGCTATTCGCACCTATTTGAAATCCGATCGTGGGGTTACCGCAAAGCAAATGTACGCAAGCAGCTACTGGCAAATTGGTCACACGGAAGACGGCCACAGAATATCGAAACAAAATATCGAGTCTTGAAGAACTATGCGGTTCGCGTTTAACCGGGTTCAGACATTACAACGAACAACCAGAATAAATTGGAGTGAATAGAATGACCAATGGATCAAACTCAGGAGGAACCGCAGCCAACGCGGGCAGAACCGCCTCTACCAGGCACGGGATGATACTGTTGTTAGCAGCGGTCATGCCACCAATGGCAATCATTTCTTTGGTGCCAGTCATACCTCTTTTAATGAAGGAATTCGCCCGACTGGAAGGCTTTCAGTTTTTAGTGCCTATTGCGGTCACCATTCCAGCCTTGTGTGTCGCTTTGTTTTCTCCAGTTGCAGGGTGGCTTTCGGATCGCGCTGGTCGCAAAAACCTGCTTGTATTCGCATTAATTTTATATGCAGCAATTGGCGTTGCCCCTTTCTTCCTAACTGAGCTCAAACAAATTATCGGCGCACGAATTGTACTCGGTCTGGCTGAAGCGGTCATTATGACCATCGCAACGGCGTTAATCGGCGACTACTTTCAAGGTAAGGAACGTGAACGCTGGGTCGCCCGACAGATTGCTACCGTCTCTCTTAGCGCTATTTTCCTCATTGCGGTCGGTGGAATATTGGGCGAGGCACTGGGCTCACGCGGACCATTTCTCTTGTATGTTCTGGCCATTCCTGTTGCGATTGCGGTCGCATTGATACTTTTCGAACCCGAACACACCTCAAAATCAGAATCGGGCGGCGACACAAAACTGCCTTTGGGAAAGATTCTGCCGTTACTACTGACCACGTTGTTTGTAGGCATTATTTTTTACACCATCATAGTAAAACTTGGCGAGGTTCTGGGGCTCAGCGCGGATGTATCGCCAGGCCAGATCGGTGCAATTGGTGCGGCTGCCAATGTAGGCGTGGCAGTCGGGTCTTTTCTGTTTAGTCGCTTCAAGGGCTTTTCAGGTCCCATGCTCGTCTTGATAGGACTGATTCTGTCGGGGGCAGGTTATTTGGGATCCGGGCTGTCCGGGTCGTTAGCCATGACTTCTATTGCTGTCGTCATCGCTTGCCTCGGTTTTGGCATATTGCTACCAACAATGCTCACCTGGATACTGCAAGTGTTACCCGAAAATGTTCGCGGCCGTGGTACTGGCCTCTGGACTGGGGTGTTCTTTTTCGGGCAGTTTTTTGCGCCGTTGCTGGCGGTTGCGCTGCAAAGCAAACTGGGTGGGCTACAGATGGTTCTTCTGCTCTTTGCCGGGCTGTGTGCAGTCGGCGTTTTGATTTCGGCCGTTAAACTCAAGGGCGCTGAAAGCTTGCTGACGAAATAAAAAACGTGGAAGCACTAAGACCTGCAAACTAGATAAATAGTAGGAGCGGCTTCCAGCCGCGATGGGACGCAGCACCATTAGATGCCTATCGCGGCTGGAAGCCGCTCCTACTCACTTGCCAGGCCTGCAAGGCCAAATGCGAGTCACCGTAATGGTTGCGTAAATCCGTCGCACAATGGTTGAAATTGTCAGACAAGAGCGAGCGCAATCTTCGCTTTCTCCAAACGTATTTTTACGCTCCGATTAAACAGGAAAAATAATGATCGAATTTTATGACAACGATATGTCTGTCTGCGCTCAAAAGGTGCGTCTCGTGCTGGCAGCGAAAGAACTGGACTATACGCGCCACGTTCTTGACCTCCGCGCAGGCGATCAGTTTCGTCCTGAGTATTTAAAGCTCAATCCGAATGCCGTCGTGCCAACACTGGTAGACCAAGGTGTGGCGGTCATTGAATCCACTGTGATCATAGCTTACCTCGACGACGCCTACCCCGAGCCTTCGCTCAAGCCGGCAAATTCGTTAGATAGAGCCAAGATGCTTCAGTGGATGATCTTGCCAGATGCATCGCTACACGATGCGTGCGGACTCACCAGTTTTGCGCTGGCGTTTCGCCACCAACTAGCCAAACTCCCGCCCGAAGCGCTGGCGGCGCACTACGCGAAAATGCCAAGCGAAAAGCGCCGTCAGCACATTCAGGCCCTGGTTGAGAAAGGCATCGAGGCACCAGGCGTTGGCGCAGCACTACGAACGTACTACGCGTCCATTCAATCTATGGATAAAGCGCTTTCGCAATCCCGATGGCTTGCGGGTGACACGTGGTCTCTGGCCGACGTTACGATGCTTCCTTACGTACTGCGTCTCGAACATCTGGGCCTTGACTGGTTCTGGAAAGACTCGCCAAGCGTTGCTGAATGGCTTGCCAAAAGTAAGTCGCAGGCGGCCTACTCCGCCATCAGTGATCACATTAACCCCAAGTACCTCGAATTGATGGGCATGATTCCGGCCGAACAATATGACAAAGTTCGAGATGCGGTGGCGGAATAACCTCGCCCCTATGCACCGGAAACCCAAGGCAGGTCAACGGCTGCTGACTGCTACCTAAAATGAATCAAGGTCATTCGCGATAACGGCAGGCCCTTTGTAGAACTCGGCAATTTCATCGAGGTACCGCTTTGCCATTTCCTGTGTCGTTACGTCCGGCGCCATATGCGTAACCACAAGTTTTTTCGCGCCTGTTTTTAACGCCAGTTCACCTACCTGTTTAGGCAACAAATGGTGAGCCCTGAGGTGCCATTCAATACCGGCAAGCTGCCGTTCCGGCATGCCGGGATTTTGTTTTTGTATGTATTTCAATATGGCATCGATATCCATCATCTCGCTGACTAACAGATCGGCGCCTTTAGCCAGTTTTTCAAGGGCCTCACTGGGACCGGTATCACCGGTATACACGATCGAGCGGTCTTCCAAATTGAAACGAAAGGACAAGGCCTTCGCTTTTTCTGGCATTCCGCTAGCTTGAGGAATGGCAAAGTGAGTATTCTCGGCTACGAGTACGGTCATTCCGTTTAACTCAATAATTGAACCCTGAACCACCTCTTCGACTTCAACGTTGGACTTCCACTCTCTGCGTGGCATTCCAAAAGCCGCCTTTTCCGCAGGCGCCATGCCCGCAAGCAGGCCGGCAATAAACGCTTTGGTACCGGGAGGTCCGTACACTTTCAATGTATGCGCGACGTTCAACTGGCTACGAAGGCCGAGCACAGCCAAGACGCCACCGGTGTGATCAAAATGATTGTGACTTATAAACAGCCCGTCGACTTCCTGCAATCTAAGCCCTGCCCTGGCAAGTTGACCAACAGCACCGTCACCGGCGTCTACCAAATAGAGGTCGTCTTTCACAACGAGTGCGTTAGCGGCTTGTGACCGGTTGGCTTCCGGATTCGGTCCGGCGTTTGTGCCGAGCGTGTAAAACTGACTGCTTTGCACTGGTGCGGTTACGTTACTCGCACAGGCTGTGACCGACACCAGAACGGCCGCGAGCGTTACGGCTATGCTGCGCATATTAATTCCTCAGATGTTCGTGTTTAGTTTTGACCACTTACTATAACAGCCTTTACCACTTGGTAATGAATGGCCCGAACGAAGGCTTACGCCCACCAACCTCTTCGTTGACAACCCGGTTGCGCTGCGAACCAAGTCCGGTAAGCGCGCTTTCAACAATGTCATTGTGTTGCAGCCAGGCTCCTCCGTGTTGTCCCGCATTGCCGGGAGGTGAGCCCGTGCTTAACAAATCACCGGGCATCAGCTTGATGCGCTCGGAAGCGTAGCTCAGAAACTGCTGCGGGGAGAAAATCATGTCGTTAGTTGGCCAGTCCTGCATTGTCTTGCCATTGACCTTCAGTTCAATTTGCACTTCATCCCACTGGACGAATTGCTTCGGCACAATAAAAGGCCCTGTCGGAAAATGGTTTGGTTGACTCTTACTGATCCAGTCAAAGCCAAACTTGATATCAGCGCGCCGAAATTCGTCTACGGTCCCCAAATCATTGATGATGACGTATCCCGCGATGAGGTCGTCGGCTTCTTCCGGCGGCACATATCGCTCACTGCGCGCGACGACAACACCAAGTTCCAATTCGAACTCCATTTGCTCGCCAATCAGCGGCAAAATAATGTCATCGTTTGCACCGCACAGCGCAGAGTGCAAGCCAGTCCAAAAGAACGGCATGCCTTCTTCACCTCGTCGCTCAACTTCTTTCATGTTTCGCTTAAAGAAATCTTCGTCACTCTCACCGGGCTTGCGGTTTTCCTGATTGAACTTATTATTCGTCATCATTTCAGCGACGTGCTGCTTATAGTTGGAGCCCGCGCCGAGAACGTTGGGATGACTAAGCGGCGTCAGACAGTCGATGTCGGCAAAACGAATGCCGGTTTCTCCACCTTTCGCGGCGATATCAACGAACGTGTCGAGAGCCCTGTCCCAGTCGTCAAACACGGCATGTGTATCCGTGTAGTGGTCGGACACGTCGAACACAGTTCCGTCTGGCTGAACCAGTCCGGGAAACGATTTGTCTGAACCGGCGAGACGATATGTGCCTATACCAAAGCTACCTTCGGCAAGGCCCGTGGCTGGATTGATTTTTTTCATCTGTTTAGTTACTCAATTAATATTCGTTACGAAAAACCATTAGGCGAAATACGGTTCGTGGCTCTGGTCCAGCCACATATCCATTTCCTGCTCTTGAATGGGAACGACACTGCCTTCGTGATCGGCTGTGCACAAGTCGGTGTCGGAAAAAGTTTCAAAGCGATACCCGCTCGGTTCACGCCACAAATCGAAAACATGGCTACCTTTCGGGTGTCTACCCACGCCCCAGATCGACTCGTATTCGCGCTGTTTCATCCAGCGGTGCGCCATAAACTGAGCCTCGGAATCTTGCACCTCGAACGAAACGTGGTGCAGGTCATTTTTTCCAAAACCAAATAAGGCTACCGTATGGTGGTCAACGTATTCGTCTCCACGGTCTATGCGATAGAAGCCAGCAACGTAATTGTCAGGCTTGCCTGCATAGAACAAGTCGCTCGGTATCAGCCCGAGAACTTCGCGGTACCACTTGTCAGACACGGCCATATTCACCGTAAATAGTCCAACGTGACCCAAGCGCAAGAGTTGCGCCGGACCGGGTGGCACGAAGTTTTGCGAATGGCCTTTGCGAGGCTTGGAGTGTCCGTAATTCACTTCCAGGTGCGGGCAAACGGGGTCGTCCTGGTCGCGCTTGGCAACGCCGTGGACCAGACTGATTGTCTTGCCATCCGGGTCGGTCAGGTTAACGAACGTGCCGCCTGCCGGCCCGTCGAGCGGCTGCGGTGATGTAGCGCCGTGTTCTTCAACTGCACGCGCAAGGTCATCTTCGCTTTCGACTTCCAGAGCGAAAGCGATAAGGCAGGCCTTTTCGGCCGCTTCGAGGACCACGCTGTAGACGTTCGTACCCGAAGTTCTGAAATAGTGCTTCTGGTCGCTCTGACCAGCCGGATGAAAGCCGAAATCGGCCAAAAAAGCCGTGCTGGCCTCAACGTCCGGAACGCCGAGATGAATGTGATGTAAACCCAAGAGAGCCAATGCATTCTCCTTTAGTGAACTGCCGGTAAACTAAGGACTCTTAAACATCCTTTGTTAATCCGGCTAGTAAATTAAATGTAATCGATAAAACAAGAACCATAAAACGTGGCCTGAACTTCGCCGCGCGAGGTCGTCGAGTAGCGGCTTTTCAATCGTTTTCCAGAGCCAACATGGCCGCTATTCGCTTGCGTACTTTGACCGCCGGGCGATCCGCCACGACGAGCAGTTCCTTTTGGTTTTCAGCACCAAACTCCAAACGCTCTTCGACCAAATTAATGGCGTCGACATCTTGCTGCCTGATAACGTTGTCGGACTCCAGCCAAAACGCATCAACAGACGGGTCTTCCTGCCTGAAGTTTCGAGTCGCAAAACCAAAGTAGTGCGTTGATGTCTCCGTCTCGGGCGTCATTGCATGCAGTATGTACAGCTGATTGAATTTATCGGGCACCGGCATGCCGGCCTCAAGATCTGCTATGACCGGTAAGCTGGTACGAATAAATTCAGGTCCGTAAAAATCGCTAATTTGAGTGAACTCAGCCAGACCTTCAAAACCGGCGTCGCTGCCAAAAATCATTTCGAGGAACGGGTTCCAGGGCACCTTGCCTTTACGCAAAATCTGGTAACTGTGATCGCGCTCGAGTTCTTCAATTGCCGTCTTGGCCATCGTTTCACCGCCGGGTACGTGGTGATGGATATAGGCTAGATGTGTCAGGTCCATGAGATTATCAATCAGCAACTGTGCCCGGCCGTTTGAGTGAAAATAGTTCTCGGAACTGCAGTGCCAACCGGGCTGGTCCAGACCGAAGTCTTCGTACGCCGGAATCGACACGTCATTGCATTTGTCCGCGTCGCCCATCCAAATCCAGCATACCGGACCTTTTTCGACAATCGGATAAGTCGGCTGACAGAACGACCCGGAAGCGTCTTGAGACGGAATGCGAATACACGCACCGTCTGCATCAAAGGTAAAACCATGGTACCCGCACACGAGCGCATCGCCTTCTACTTTTCCTTTTGCCAGAGGAAAATAACGATGCGGACACAAGCCGTACATGGCCACGGGTGTACCATCCTCTTTGCGGTAAAGCGCGACCGGTTTTCCCAGAAACGTGCGCTCAATTGGCTCCCGCGTTATCTCTCTTGAAAACGCCGCGATGTACCAGCGATTTCTAACGAGGGTGGTCTCAAAATTAAATGGGTACATAACTCTCCCCTTTTTCTATACGTCTAGTTTGGCCCGAAGACCTAATAGTTTAGCGGCGTTAGCGCCGAGAATTTTTTGTCGTGACGTAGCATCGAGACGATCGTGAAAGCCGACTGGATCAGGCTCAGCCATGTCGAACGGATAATCTGATCCCATACACAACTTGTCGGCGCCGTGCGTGCGCACAAGCTCGTCAAGCTGATCCTGATCAAACACCAGCGTGTCAAACCAAATTTGCCGAAGAAAATCGGATGGTTTGCGAGTGATGTGCTGGCAGCAGTCTTCTCTAGCCTGGTAGGCGTGGTCCATTCGTCCCCAGTAGCCCGGCAAGTACCCCCCACCGTGTGCCACGCAGAGTTTAAGACCAGCGTGTTGTTGAAGAACCCCTTCAAAAATCAGGTGAGAAACGGCAATAGTGGATTCGAGTGGGTTCCCGATAATGTTATCAAGGTAGTGTTTGGACAGCCTCTGGCCATGCGAAAAACCCAGTGGATGAAGAAACAGAACAATATCCAATTCCTCGGCCGCCGCAAAAAACGGACGAAATGTTTCTTCGGCCAATTCGTGACCGTTAACATGAGTGGAAATTTCAATCCCTCTCATGCCTAAGTCGTTCACACAGCGTCGCATCTCTGCAATGGCAAGCTCGGTGTTTTGCATAGGGACAGTGCCCATACCGACCAGGCGGTCCGGGTATTTCGAAACAGCCTCGGCAACACCATCATTAATCATTCGCGATGCATCGCGTCCGACGTCGTCGGGAGCGAAATAATAGTACTGCCCCGGCGACGGACTAATCGCCTGCACATCGACACCCAGTTCGTCCATATCGGCAATGCGGCTATCGACCCCGTTCAGCTTGGGCCCGATCATCTGAAACATCTTGCCGTTCACTGCATCGGTGGCCGGACATGAGAACGGCAACGGGTTCGGAGCGTCGGGTACAGCTTCGCGAATAAGCTCGCCGGCTGACGCAACGTTCAAGTGCGCATGAATATCAACGGTTAGATGCTTGCCCGATTGTTTGACCGGTATCAGCTCTCGCCTGTGCGAATTCTCCGTCGTACCTTCAGCCATTTAATGATCTCCTGACGCTGCTGACTCCCATACCGCGTCAAGCAACATCGTTGCATGCGCCGGGGCAGCACCTTATAGCTCCAGCAAATGAGAACATCTCAACAGCTATAAACCAAATTGTTTCTTTATATAGGAAATCAGCTGTTTTATTTATAGATAAGAATATGAAACTGCGACCGTTCGCGAACACGGGACATAAAATACTGAAACGCCTCATTCCTTGAATGAAAATTTGAAATACTATTGAAAACAGTATCTTAGGAAATTAAACCTTCTAAGGCCCAAACGCCTCCCATCCGGCTGAGGTCAAATTTCCAGCCCGCGCAGATTAATCTCGGTGACTAAACAGACAGCTCCAAGTTAGCTAACCAAGCACCTTCTTTTACTCGCGAGCAACGCTCTGGACAGCAGCCTATGCCTTCATATTCCAGCGCGCAATCAGGACCGCAAATAGCAAACACCCCGTCGCCGATGCGAGCGCTGTAAACAGTGGACCAATCGAGCCCACAAACCAACCGCCGGCAATCCCGCCTAGCGCAGGTCCTCCCATTATCACCAGCGACCAGAGACTAATGACGCGCCCCCGGAGACGGTCTTCAACCCTCAGCTGCACCAGTGTCTGCGACCCCACGCTTACAAACGTACAAGACAGTCCTAACAAGGCGATCGCGGCAAGGCCGATATAGAGATTGGCCGCAAGTCCAAATGCAACGAGCGCGATAGCGACACAGAAGCATCCACCAACAATTAGAAATTGAAGCCGCACCCGTAAAAACTCGGTCGTCATCGCGACGCTTCCAACCAGCGCACCCAGCCCGGCTGCGGCCATGAGTGCTGCCAGACCATTACTGCCACCCTGAAACATGATGGCTACAAAAGCCGGAAGAAGGTCGAGAATGCTGCGCCCGAAAAATGAAGCGGCCAACGACATTAGAATCGCCATGCGAATTTGCGGGTGTTTGCCAGCGTATTTGAGGCCTTCCTTTAGCTCTTCGACATAAGGTTTTTTATTTCTCGGCGGTTTGGCCGAGTGATCAATTTTTAGCAGCGCAATTGACAGCACGGCAGGAATATAGGTGATGGCGTTTATGACGTACGACCACCCGATACCCCAAAAAGCAATGACAAAACCGGCCAGTGCAGGTCCGACAAATCGAGACAGATTAAAAACTGTCGCTTGAATTGCAACCGAACTTTGGAAACGCTGCTTGGAAACAAGGTCGGGCAGCAACGCCAGTCTCGCCGGTGAATAGAAACTAACTACGAAACCTTGAGCCAGTGCGAGCGACAATAATATTTCCGCCGTCATACCGCCCTGCAGCGTTACCACGCCCATAATCGCAGCGATCATACCCATGATGATGTTGGCTACGATGGCTCCGGTTTGCGCTCGAATCCGGTCGACAAGCACACCGAAAAACGGTGTTAGAAAAATAACAGGCAAGAACTGAACGGCTGCAACGAGACCGACAACAAACGCCGATTCACTCAACTGCCAGGCGTGCCACCCAATCGCCAGTCGCTGAATCCAGACGCCTAACAGCGAGAAAATGCTGCCGTAAAGATAAGTGCGGTAGTTCTTACTCGATAGGGCTGATGTAGCAGGGTCGCGTATGATCGGTTTTCCTAGGGTAAACAGGGATTGTGGTAGCGAATCTTACTTGACGAAATCGTCTGTTCGACCGCTTCCAGAGCGTAAAAAAAGACGAAGCTCGCAAAGAGCTTCGCCTTTCAATTGCGATGAACCCAACGAAACGTAAACTGCCGGGCGGGCCTATTGGGCTTTGTTTAAAATACTGTTAAAGGTTTCGCTCGGTCGCATAACCGATTCGGTTAACTTGGTGTCGGCAAAATAATAGCCGCCAATATCGGCCGGCTTGCCTTGTACAGCGTTAAGCTCTTCGACAATAGCTTCTTCATTCGCGCTTAGCTGCTCAAACAGCGGCTTGAATTTCGCCGCCAGCTCAGCGTCGTCGGTTTGATTAGCCAACTCCTCGGCCCAGTACAGGCTGAGGTAGAAATGACTGCCCCGATTATCCAACTGGCCAACTTTGCGTGACGGTGACTTGCCGTTATCGAGCAAACGCCCTGTGGCATCGTCGAGGGTAGCAGCCAACACTTTGGCTTGCTCGTTGCCGTGCTTAATACCGAGTTCCTCAATAGAAACGGCCAAGGCTAAAAACTCACCCAGAGAGTCCCAGCGCAAGTGATTCTCTTCCACCAGCTGCTGCACGTGTTTCGGTGCAGAGCCGCCAGCACCGGTTTCGAACAAACCGCCACCGGCCATGAGCGGCACGATAGAGAGCATTTTCGCACTGGTTCCAAGCTCAAGAATGGGAAATAAATCAGTCAGATAGTCCCGCAGGATGTTGCCTGTGACCGAAATCGTGTCGAGGTTGCGCGCGACGCGTTCGAGCGTATAACGCATGGCACGTACTTGCGACATAATTTGAATGTCGAGCCCTTCGGTGTCGTGGTCTTTCAAATAAGCTTCGACTTTCTTAATGAGTTCGTTCTCATGCGGTCGGTAAGGATCCAGCCAAAACACAGCGGGCGTATCAGACTCACGTGCTCTTCTTACCGCTAGCTTGACCCAATCGCGGATAGGCGCGTCTTTGACCTGGCACATGCGCCAAATGTCACCCTTCTCGACACGCTGCTCAAGTAGCACTTCACCAGTCTTGATATCGGTAATACGTGCAATACCGGCGTCGAGAGCCTCAAACGTTTTATCGTGTGAGCCGTATTCCTCGGCCTTTTGAGCCATCAAACCAACGTTCGGTACGGTGCCCATCGTGGTCGGGTCAAAGTTACCGTGCCACTTACAGAAGTTAATAACTTCCTGATAAATGCGAGCGAACGTTGACTCGGGAATAACGGCCTTGCAGTCATACAGTTTGCCGTCTCCACCCCACATGCGACCGCCCGAACGAATCATGGCCGGCATTGATGCGTCGACAATTACGTCGCTCGGCGAGTGGAAGTTGGTAATTCCCTTAGCCGAGTCGACCATAGCCAGTCGAGGTCGATGTACCTGACAAGCATGCAAATCACGCTCGATCTCTTCGCGCTTGGAAGTTGGTAGCTCCGCAATTTTCTCGTACAACGTTGCCATGCCGTTGTTGACGTTGATGCCCAGCTCGTCGAAGTACGCGCCGTGTTTATCAAACGCGTCTTTGTAGAAAATTTTCACCGCGTGACCGAATACAATCGGATGCGACACTTTCATCATGGTTGCTTTAACGTGCAGTGAAAACAAAATACCGGCTTCACGACAGTCTTCCATTTCACGCTCGTAAAATTCACACAGAGATTTCTTGCTCATGAACATGAGGTCAATAATTTCGCCGTCTTGCAGCGCAATATCGTCCTTGCGCACTTCGACCTTGCCGTCGTCGTACACCAGCTCCATTTTCACCGTTCGCGCTTTGTCCATCGTGAGCGATTGCTCACCGTGGTAGAAATCGCCTTCGTGCATGTGCGACACGTGGGTGTGCGACCACTGCTTCCATTCGGCCATGGAGTGTGGATATTTTCTGGCGTAGTTCTTAACCGCCTTTGGCGCACGTCGGTCGGAGTTTCCTTCTCGCAGAACCGGGTTCACGGCACTACCTAAAATCTTGCCAAAGCGACGTCGCAGCTCTCGCTCTTCGTCACTCTTCGGATCTTCGGGAAAATCCGGAATGCCATACCCTTTTTCCTGTAGCTCTTTGACGCAGGCTTTGAGCTGTTGCACAGAGGCGCTGATGTTGGGCAATTTGATGATATTGGCGTTGGGGTCTTGAGTCAGACGGCCCAACTCCGCAAGGTTATCGGGAACCTGCTGATCCTCACTCAAATAGTCGGGAAACTCGGCGAGCAGGCGCGCGGCTACAGATATATCACTCAGCTCAACTTCAATACCGGCTGCAGAGGAAAAAGTACGGATAATGGGCAGCAAGGAGGCTGTAGCCAGCAACGGGGCCTCGTCCGTACAGGTGTAAATAATTTTCTGCGTAGTGTCTGACATGTTCAATCGAACTCCTTAGTCAATATCCGAAGGGTTTAGCGGCCGGTAGTATAACCCAGGACTACCGATCTGGCGCTTAACAGACCGCCAACTTATATCGTCAAATCAACCCTCTCCTTTTGACCGATTCCTGACGGTATGACGCCTTCCACGCCTGTTTATCCGAAGACTGAGATCTGATCTGTGTATTGACGTCGGAAGCTCGAACCTTTCCGGACAGTAAATTTAACGCAATAAAAAAGGCGAAGCTCAATGAAGAACTTCGCCTTTTCTTTATATGGCGCGCCCGGAAAGATTGGTTCAAATCAGCTTGGGCTGATTTGAAGGCTACGCCCGACCTCGCTGCGCGAGGTCGCCCTAACCAAGAGCCGGACATACTGCCCGGCCCTTGATTTGTCGAACATTTATTTTATTGTCGCAAGTTCGAACCTTTCCGGGCCGGTAAATTTAACGCAATAAAAAAGGCGAAGCTCAATGAAGAACTTCGCCTTTTCTTTATATGGCGCGCCCGGAACGATTCGAACTTCCGACCGCCTGGTTCGTAGCCAGGTACTCTATCCAGCTGAGCTACGGGCGCACTTTTAAAACTGTTTACAACACTAAATCTGGCGGAGAGGGAGGGATTCGAACCCTCGAAGGGCTTTTAACCCTTACTCCCTTAGCAGGGGAGCGCTTTCGACCACTCAGCCACCTCTCCGTGCTGTGTCGATTGTGCCGTCTGCGAAGCCTGGAAGCCAATAAATCGGCTCCTTCAGAAGCTCGCTTACGATCAACCGACTGCGCATCATACTGATGCAATTACACGGCGTAAAGCCTTCCGGACGAAATCCGTCGAATAGACGCAGAAAAGCTGACAAAACATACGTTTTGACAGCTTTTCGGCTCCAAGCCTGAGTAAAACGAAGGCTACATTCCCGAATATCAGGAATCGGCTGCTTTTTCCTCGTTCTTAATGCGCTCGTATATTTCTTCACGGTGTACGGCGATATCTTTCGGAGCGTTGACACCAACGCGCACCTGATTCCCTTTAACACCCAGAACCGTGACGGTTACCTCATCACCGATCATGACTGTTTCACCGACCCGTCTGGTCAAAATTAACATGTCGTACTCTCCTAGGTTCTCAATCTATTCGATGCCGCGTAGTACCCCGATTCTATCGGTGGCTAGCGGCTATTTTTGTTTTGATTCTAAAACAGTCCGACATCAGAGCCGAACCCGCGAAGATTAACATACTGTTTAGCCGCGCCTAAAAGGCTACGCCACGGGGAACACTATATGTCACCCGGAGCAAGCTTAATTTATGATCAATGACGTGTTTAACCACCCAAAAACGCCAACACTACAGCGTTTTTTAAGTCGAACCCCCGACTGTTAAACAGTGTGTAATTAAACACACAGTAGGCTGTATAAATCAATGCCTGAAAAAAATGCGCAAGCGCCTACGTTTGAACCCTTGATTGAACTCGCTCATAGACACTTTCCAGTGCTTCATCCAGCTTTTCGGGCTCTGTCCCGCCGGCCTGAGCCATATCAGGTCGACCTCCACCTCTACCACCAACCATCGCAGCTATTTCAGAAATCAACTGGCCAGCTTTCACTCTCGAAATAGCGTCTTTGCTGACACCCGCGACCAAACGGACCTTGCCGTCCTCGACCGTACCCAGAACGACAACAGCCGTGCCGAGCTTGTCCCTGAATTGGTCAACACTGTCACGCAAAGCGCCTGCATCCATTCCGTCGAGCCGCGCAGCCAACACCTTAATGTCGCCAGCTTCTTTCACCTGACTCATGAGGTCGGTACCCGTTGCGCCCGATATAAGCTCTTTCTTCAGCCGAGCCACTTCTTTTTCAAGGGATTTCGAACGATTTAATAGCGTTGCCACACGGCTTTCTACATCGTCTCGACTACCTTTGACCAACGAGGCGACAGCCTGCAGTTGTTGTTCACTATTGCGCACCCATTCGAGGGCGGCCTGTCCTGTAATTGCTTCTATGCGCCTCACGCCGGCCGCAATGCCTGATTCACTGACTATCTTGAATAAGCCAATGTCGCCTGCGCGCTCAACGTGCGTACCGCCGCACAACTCAACTGAAAACTCTCCAACACTTAGCACCCGAACCTGGTCGTCGTACTTCTCGTCGAACAGAGCCATAGCGCCGGCTTCAATCGCCTCGTCAAGCTCCATCAATTTCGTGGAGGCCGCGGCGTTCTGGCGAATTTGCTCGTTTACCCGGCTTTCTATTTCCAGTAACTCTTGCGCGTTAACGTGCTCGTAGTGTGAGAAGTCAAAACGCAAACGATCTTGCGTTACCAACGAACCTTTCTGCATCACATGTGAACCCAACACCTCACGAAGCGCTGCGTGCATCAAGTGCGTCGCAGTATGATTCAGTACGGTCGCCTGCCGTAACCCGGCGTCCACCGTTGCGACCGTTTTTTCTTTCTGCTTGAAATAGCCCTGCGTGATCTTGCCAATGTGACCGATACCCTGGCCAAACTTTTGTGTATCACTGACTTCAAAATCGCCCTGCGACGTTTTAAGCACGCCACGATCGCCAATCTGGCCACCGCTTTCAGCGTAGAACGGCGTCTTGTCAAGGAAGACCACCCCTTCCTGACCCACTTTTAATTCTTCAACTTGCTGCTCGCCGGTATACATCGCAACCAGGCGCGACTGTGTTTCAAGCATGTCGTAACCACAAAACTCAGTTGGCTCATCTCGTTTAATGCCCGCGGTCAGATCAACACCAAATCGACTCGCCTTTCGTCCACGCTCTTTTTGCGCTTCCATCGCCTGCTCAAACCCGGCCAGATCAACAGTCAGACCGCGCTCTCTGGCGACGTCTGCAGTAAGGTCAACCGGAAAACCGTACGTGTCATACAATTTGAATGCCGCGTCTCCGGAGATTGCGTCACCAGTCGTATCGCTAATCACACTTTCGAGCATTCCCATGCCCTGATCGAGTGTTTCAGCGAAACGCGTCTCCTCGCTCAGCAACACTTTTTGAATGTGCTCTACGTTGCGTCGGAGCTCAGGGTAAGCCTCGCCCATCTCGACATCCAACGGCGCGACCAACTGATTAAAGAACGTGTCTTTAACGCCAAGCTTGTAACCGTGGCGAATCGCGCGACGAATAATTCGGCGCAATACGTAACCACGCCCTTCGTTTGAAGGCAGCACACCATCTGTAATCAGGAACGAACATGCACGAATATGATCCGCAATTACTCTGAGCGACGCATTGCTGCGCTCTTTTTCACCCGTTACGTTTGAAACGGCCGTGATCAAGTTGGCAAATAGATCAATGTCGTAATTATTGTGTACGTTTTGCATGACCGCTGAAATACGCTCGAGACCCATACCGGTATCTACAGATGGCTTGGGCAAGTCTGTCATTGAACCGTCGGCGCTTGATTGAAACTGCATGAACACCAGATTCCAGATTTCGATGTAACGATCACCGTCTTCTTCAGGACTCCCGGGAGGACCACCCTCAACTTCAGGTCCGTGGTCGTAAAATATTTCCGAACAAGGACCACAAGGCCCTACATCACCCATTGACCAGAAATTATCTTTCTTGCCAAGACGTGAAAACCGGTCTGCGCTTACGCCCATTTTGTTCAGCCACAGGTCAGCGGCTTCATCGTCGTCTTCGTAGATAGTAACCCAGAGTTTTTCTTCAGGAAGACCCAACTCTTTTGTTAAAAATTCCCAGGCATATTTAATCGCCTGTTCTTTGAAGTAGTCGCCAAAACTGAAATTACCAAGCATTTCGAAAAAGGTGTGATGGCGAGCGGTATAGCCCACGTTTTCCAAATCGTTATGCTTACCGCCCGCACGTACGCATCTTTGCGAGGTGGCCGCGCGCAGGTAATCACGCTTTTCGTCACCCAGAAACACATCTTTGAATTGCACCATTCCCGCATTGGTGAACAACAATGTCGGATCGTTTCCAGGGACCAGCGAGCTGCTTGAAACAGGCTGGTGCCCGTTGCGCTCAAAGTAGTCCAGAAATTTTTGTCGTATATCGGCGCTTTTCATGAGTATTCCGTTGCAAAGTATCGGTGCCGCCTGTGTGCAGCGCGACACTGGATAATAAACCAAGCGGCGCACGAGTAAACACCCCATATTGCGAGACACTCAGATCCGCGGCCACATTGGGCAGTATTTAGTCAAATGAGGTCGATGCGAGGAGCAGTGTGCTGGTCATTGCGAGGAGCGCAGCGAAGCGGCAATCCACGTCAGGGTGATTAGGCTTATGAAATGAATAATGGCCAAGGCGGCATTGAGAGATTGCCACGCGCTCCGCGGTCGCAATGCCGAGTCGCGCTGTGCTCGCCATAACGATTCACTCTATGCAGGCTATGACGATTCACTCTGTGCTCGTTATGACAATTCTCTTTGAGCACGCTATGAACATTCGCTCTGAGCACGCTATGGCGATTTACTCTGTACTCGCAATAGCCTCACTACAATACGCCCGAACTTAGAACTCGCGAATGGCTTTGGACGCCTGTTCGGCGGTGAATCCGCGCTGCTGCAAGAAGCGCAGGGCTTTTGCTCTCTCGGCTGAATCGGCCAGCCCCTCTGGGTATTTTTTACAGGCCACCTCTATTGCGCTAGCGGCCCAATCGACGTTGGCCCGGCGTAGAGCGGCATCGGCGAAGTGCCCCTCAAGACCGTGACCCTTAATGCCGTTACGGATATACAAAGGACCCTTGCCGCGCGCGGCTTGGGCCCTCGTGTACATGTCGGCGAAACGGCTGTCGTCCTGTAACCCTTCGTCGGCGAGCTTTTGCAG
>JBGCFV010000061.1:0-15649 GCA_045107075.1 Gammaproteobacteria bacterium | reverse complement strand
TGGAAAAAGAGACCACGGTCGAGGAAGTCAACGAGTTCATGCGCTACCAGGCCCTGCACTCACCCCTGCGCAAGCAGATTGACTTCTCCAGCTCCCCTGAAGTGGTCTCCACCGATTTCGTCGGTTCTCGCCACGCCTGTATTTTTTTTTCTTTTTCCACCATCGTAAACGGCAATCAGGCGGTGCTATATCTTTGGTACGACAACGAATTTGGCTACAGCTGTCAAGTAATGCGTGTGGTGAAACGTATGGCGGGTGTCAGCAACGTTAATCCTCACTGGGCGTACCAGGCCTAGAGCGCAGTTGGCGACCATATCAGGGTCAGAATCCGGCTGGCAGGAGCAGCTTTCAGCCGCGACGAAATACGCGACGCTGTTTACTATTGAAACGCCTTTTCGCGGCAAGATGCCCCTAGTACGCACTCGACTTGGCTCGAAGAGTCAAGCTTGGAAATCGTGCTGTACAAAGGTCTGGCTGCCTCGACAAACAGGCAGATTCAAACAGTGCAGCAGATCATTCGAAGAGGCTAATCAACTTTGAATTGAACGCCCGAATGATTTTGCAAGCGCTCGATAAGTTTGTCGCCTAGCAAGGTCGCCGGCGTCCAAAAACCTCCGGCAGTGTCATCCGGCACATCATACGCTAACGCCGCGGCCGCCTGTCCCAGCATTTTGCCCGTTGAGCCGTAGCCGGGATCCTGATCACCGGTAACACGTGTCTTAATGACATCGCCGTTCGTAGTAGTACCTCGAAACAACAACACGTATTTCCCTTTTACCTGTTGCTCTGGCGTCGGACCGCTGCCCGGCTTAGGCAGCACAAAGCTCTCCATTATCCAGCGAACCGGCGGCACGGATACTCCAGCCATGAAAGCGCCGAGCCCCCACAGCACTTTACGAGCCTTGCTTTTGCCGCCATTGCCGCTGCCGGTCATAACGGCTTCTTCGTACATGAACTCCGTCCCGTACCGATTGTCGCTCAGCGCGTTGGACCGATGCACAATTCGTGTGTTTATAGCGGCCATGACAAAAGGCGCCAACCAGCTTTCAAGATGATCGTCGTATTCCATCTTAATATTACGCTGGCGAGCCGAGTACTCATGCCCGGGCGGACATAGCGAATAAGAATCGACCATGACTTTGCGTAGAGCAGGGTCTTTTTTAAGCTCTTTGAAAATATTCACCATGCTAGCAATCGTGCCGCCCGAGGCACCGCCCTTCATAACCGCCACCCGCATCTTGATGTCTGTGCAAACCTCACCGAACTGTTGTAGCGATTGCTCTTGCAAGAAATGCACACCAAGATCCGAGGGCAACGAGTCAAAGCCACAGCAGTGAACGATCCACGCACCGGATGTTTTCGCCGCCGCCTCGTAGCGTTCCTGCATACGCCGAATCCACTGGGGTTCGCCGGTCAAATCGCAGTAGTGCGTACCCGTGTCGGCACAGACCTTTACGAGTGTCTCGCCATAGAGTGCATATGGGCCAACGGTAGACACCACAACCTTGGCCTGAGCACACATCACGCGAAGCGCGGCTTCGTCAGCGGCATCCGCAATAATAATGTCGTAGTCAGATCCCAACGAGCTGTTCAGCTCTTTCAGTTTTTTCTCTGACCTGCCCGCCAAGGCAAATTTGAGGGACTCGTCGGCGAACTGCCCGTGCATGTAGCGCGAGAGGATTTGACCGACAAAACTGGTCGCTCCATACACAACGACGTCGTAACTATTGGAAGTGGCCACAGAAGTAAATCTCCATTGTGATTAAAACCCGCCGGGTTCGGATAGTTGCTCCGCCGCAGGCTAAACTGAATGGGCGATTCTACCGTAATTAATCGCCGGGCGTGTTACGTAAGGCGGTCCGGGCGTCACGGCGAGCGCGAGGCGTGTGGCAATCTTGTAACCACTCAATGGGGTATTTTCTTTGCTAACGCATCGTCACCGGGTTAGGCGAGTGTCTTCTGCGCGTGAGCATCAATGGCCCTGACAAATCGGGGCACCAACTCTTTAGGCAAATCGTGACCCATGCCTTCGAACAATTTCAATTCCGCACCAGGAATGCTGTTCGCGGTATCGATACCTCCTTCAACCGGTATTAACGCATCGGCTTTGCCATGGATCACAAGAGTCGGTGTTTTTACGTCGGCCAGCAGCTCGCGACGATCTCCGTTGTGAATAATGGCTACCAGCTGATTGCGATATCCGGCCGGGTAAACCGAGCGTCGAATTGATCTGAGTATTCTCGCGCGAAGTTCTTCTTTCGGCGGCATAAAATCGGGACTACCTATGATCTCCCACGCTTTCAAACCGTGCTTAACAATGTCCTCTTCATTCGAACTTTGCGGTCGCGTAAGAAGCTGTTTCGTAGCCCGCCAACGCGCTCCCGGTAACTTGGGGTTCCCGGTCGTTGACATGATTGAGGTGAGCGATAAAATCCGATCTGGAAACAAGGCCGTAACCAGCTGCGCGATCATGCCGCCCATTGAGGCGCCTACAATGTGGGCCGTTTCAATGTTAAGCGCATCCAGAACACCGACCGTATCGTGCGCCATGTCGTGCAGCGTATATGGAGCGTCTACCGCAAGTCCCAAACGTGCCCTGAACGCCACTCGCGGAATGGACACCGGTTTATCGACCGTGATTTTTTCTGACAGTCCAATATCGCGATTATCAAAGCGAATCACGCGATAGCCTTTCTCTACGAGGCCTTCACAGAACAGATCTGGCCAGGCAATCATTTGCGTACCCAAACCCATCACTAGAAGCATCACGGGATGAGCGGGGTCTCCGAACTCTTCGTAAGCAAGCTTTAGTCCATTGGCAACAAGGAACTGCTCTTCTCTCTCCTCTTCGTGCGAGGCTGTTAAGGCGCTTTCAGGCATATTGAAACTGTAACTCCGTCAATTGTGTTATGAAGGCAACTAGTCCTGTTTAGACATTTTTTTGGCACGTTTACGTATAACCGGCTTCTTACGTGTGACGGCCTTGTTGCCCACCACACCGGATTCCGCAGTGACCGCGTCAGCTTTGGGAGTCGCCTTCGAATTCGCTGTTTTCTTTTTTGCGACTCTCTTTTTAGCCACTTTCTTTTTTACTGTCTTCTTTTTCGCGGACTTCGGCGACGCTTTTTTACGCGCTGCAGCCTTTTCAGTCTTACCGGCTTTCTTCTCCCGCTTTTTGTCGCTGCCTGCCTCTCCCAGTAGCGCCTGCGTTTCGGCGTAAAGCTCGTCGAAAGACTCCTGCAGGCACTGGGCGTAAAAAGCTGGATCAGGCATCATTTCGCGGCAACAGCAGACCGCAATGTTGAATGTTCCGCAGTAGCTGCCAATGGCGTGAAAAAGCCCTGTTCCATCAATCGGTGGGCCCATGCCGAAGGTGCTGATCATGCGGGCACCGGTAAAATAAAGCGGCACTTGGGGTCCAGGCACATTGGTAATGACACAGTTGTAGAGCGGCTTCACTCTGTTTACCAATCCTGTGCGACTCGCCAAACGCGCCGCCGACGCGGTAAGCGTCGAGGGAATGAACTGGGCGTAGTCGGTCATGCTCTTTGCACCGATAGCATGGGTCAATTCTTTGGCGTGACGCGTGCCCTCGTTTACGGCCATGAGTCTTTCGATGGGGTCTTCAATCTGACTACCAACACGCACCGTCATTTGTGACACTTGATTGCCCGCCGTCCCAAGTTTGTCTTTGGTGCGGATATTAATCGGAGCCATAGCCGCAAGAGATTTCTTCGGCAGTTCGTTTTTGCTTTCCAGATACTTGCGCAGTCCGCCCCCACAAATCGCAATCGCTACGTCGTTGACGGTCACTCCGTCAATGGCACTCTTAATCGCTTTGATGTCACTTAATTTGAACAACACGGAATCGAATACGCGGTGCGGTGAGACGTTCGTGTTGAATCGGGTTCTGGGTAAATCAGACACCCGACTTAATTTGCCGGCGGCCATGCCGGTAACGAAACGAGTTAAACCTGGCAGCGTATTGCGGGCAACTGACACAAACCGAAGAGGTGTTTTGATCGTATTAACCTGAGCGCGCCATAGAAGTTCGAGGCTTGAAGGCATACGCTCGCTGTCTGTAGGGTGCACCTCTGGAAACGATTCAGGTGACGGCTCGAGGTCATGGATAACCGACGCAATCTCAACACCGGAAGCCCCGTCGATAGCTGCATGATGCATTTTGGTGAGCACGGCAAAACAACCGGGAGGATAACCCTCGACGTTATCCAGACCTTCAATAACGTACATTTCCCACAAAGGGTGCGCGCGATCGAGCGGCCGTGCATGCAACCGCGAAACCTGAATGCATAGCTGCCTCCAGTCTCCGGGCTTCGGTAACGCTATGTGACGGATATGAAATTCAGGATCAAAGTTGCCGTCAGCGCGCCAGTACGGGTGATCGAGACTCAACGGTACTTCGACAAGAGTATTGGTCATCGCGGCTATGCGCTGCGCTCGAGCCGTTAGGTTAGCCAGAATTTGCTTAAAGGTAACCTGCCCGCCGTCGGCTGTGGACGGATCGTAAATAGAAAGCCCTCCAATATGCATTGGCGAGTTGGCCGTTTCCAAGTACAAAAATGATGCGTCTAGCCCGCTTAACTGCTGCACGATATACCTCACTGCCATCTCAATTCGTGACTAACCAGACTAAAAGGGCTACCTGTGAAAGTCTAGGGAAGATGGCACAAATATCGTTAGCCGTTGACGCAATACCGGGTAGTAGGGCCGTCGTAGTCTGCCAGGGTCATTTTACCAAATCGCAACTTGCTCACCGAATCGGACGCCTGCCGTCCGTCAGGAACATATGCGCTAAAAAGTGCGTCCAAAGTGAGAAACAAGAATCAAGAATCAACCAGCGGCCCTTAGCGACGCCGCGTAGACAGAAGTGAGAGCCGCTGACGCCACGCGTGCTGCCAGAGGATCAGCTCGCGACGTCAACATGACCGGCACTTTGGCCCCCAGAACAATTCCGGCCGCCGCCGCACTTCTGAAGTACACCATCATTTTGAACAAAGCGTTGCCCGTTTCAATGTTGGGCACCAAAATCACATCAGCTTGCCCGGCGACACCACCGTCAACGTGTTTGGTTCTGGCGGCTTGAGTCGATACGGCCAGATCAAACGCCAGTGGCCCGTCAATCAAAGCATCTGCTCTCTTCTTTTGAAAAGCACGCTCACACAGCTGCGCCGCTTCAAGCGACGACGGCATGGCTTCGGTGGGCGTTTCTGTCGCGGACAAAAGCGCTATTCGTGGACAGCTGTTTCCCAATGCGTGTAACAGCGAAACGGCATTATCCAGAATGTGCTGTTTTTGCTCCAGAGTTGGATCGACGTTTAGCACTGCATCAGTAATACACAGGGGTCTGTCGCTTCCAGGAACCGTCATATGAAAGACGTGACTCAACAAACTGGGTGTACGTAAACCGAATTCACGGTTAAGGACCGCTCGCAACAGAACATCTGTGTGAACGTCACCCTTGATGATTGCAGACACCTCATCGTTGCGAGCCAAAGCCACCGCGCACTCAGCTGCTTGCTGTTCTCCTGAAACTCGCTCTATGCGAACGTCATTTAAATCCCATCGGAGGTCCTTCGCTTTTCTCTTAATAGCGTCGGGATCGCCAACGAGCACAGGAGTCATCAAGCCCTTCGCTGATGCTGCCTGGGCGCTTTCCATAACGATTTCGGAACCCGCATTCGCGACGGCCGCCACTACCGCAGGCTTGCTTTGAGCCTGCGCCAGGAGCGCTTTTGGAACTTCAACCGGATCGGTGCTCAGCATGTGATTGAATAACTCTGAGCCGCTATTAAGTGTAGTTCTTGTATTTTTCCAAATGACGAACGGGCGTAGACAAGGCGTCGCGCCGGAAGGGGTCGCCCAACTCTTTGGTGCACATAATCTCGACCACGGTGGTTTTACCGTCTTTCATTTGTGCGTCAACCGCCGCCGCCAAAGCAGGACCAACCTCGTCCAGCTGGCTTACGGTAACGCCTTCCGCCCCCATCGCCCGGCTGATACCGGCAAAGCTCTGATTCTCAAGGTCGCCTGCAACGAAACGGCGGTCGTAAAAATCAACCTGGTTTTTCTTCTCGGCTCCCCACTGTCCGTTATTAAAGACGACCGCGGTAACCGGCAAGTTTTCGCGCACACAGGTCATGGTTTCACCCATGCTCATGCCCCATGCGCCGTCGCCAACGTAGCTGATTGCCGGCCTGTCCGGAGCCGCGGCTTTGGCGCCTATAATGGTAGGAAATGCGTATCCACAGTTACCGAAACTCATCGCAGCGAAGAAGCTGCGCGGTTTCTCAAAACGCAGATAGCTGTTCGCAACAGAGTTAATGTTACCGATATCAGTCGACACCATAGAGTTGTCTGGCATGGCTTTTTCGAGTTCGCGCAGCACTTGACGCGGATGCAGATATTGACCGTCGGCTTCTTTGATCGCGTCCAGACTGTACGCGTCTCTCTCGTGAATCCACTCGTTGAGTTCTTGCTCCCACTCACTCTTTTGTTTGGCGATTTCCTGAGCCCGCTCGTCTTTGTTCGCATCACAAGCAATTGGGTCTTGCCCCATTTTCTGCATTAGCGCTTCGGCTGTTGCCTTCGCGTCACCACAAATCCCAACCGATATAGGCTTTACCAACCCAAGCATTTTGTGATCTGCGTCAACCTGAATAATCCTGGCGTCCGTAGGCCAGTAGTCCATTCCGTATTGCGGCAACGTACCAAACGGACCAAGACGCGTTCCCAGCGCCAGAACAACATCTGCCTGGCTGATTAATTTCATTGCCGCCTTGGATCCCTGGTAACCCAGCGGGCCACACCAAAGAGGATGACTGGCCGGGAAGGAATCGTTGTGTAGATAGCTGTTTACGACCGGGGCCCCCAGTCTCTCGGACAGCTTTTTACACTCGGCTACCGCTCCCGCGTTGACGACGCCACCACCTGAAACGATGACTGGGAATTTGGCTTTGCGTAGTAACTCAGCGGCTTCATTCAACGTGCGTTCTCCACCAGGACCCCGGTCGAGTATCGAGGGCTGCGGAATGTCTACGTCAATGTCGCCATAAAAAAAGTCGCGAGGAATGTTCAACTGTGTCGGGCCCATTTCAGACAACGCACGATCGAAACAGCGACCCGTGTACTCCGCCATGCGCGCCGGATTGTTAACGTGTCCCTGGTATTTGGTAAATTCTTCGAACATAGGCAGCTGGTGTGCCTCCTGGAAGCCACCGTGACCAATTCCCATAGAGCCAATTTCGGGAGTAACGTTGACGACGGGCGAGTGCGCCCAGTACGCCGCCGCAACGCCTGTCACGGTGTTGGTTACACCCGGACCGTTCTGACTAATGATAACGCCCTGTCGTCCACTTACCCTGGAATAACCGTCTGCCATGTGCGCGGCACCCTGCTCGTGAACAACCGGAATAAAACGAATGCCGGCTGGCTCAAAAATATCCATTGCGTCCATAAAGGCCGAGCCCATAATGCCGAAAATATCGGTCACACCATGAGCAACCATGGTTTCAACAAACGCTTCGCTTGGAGTCATACGTGTCATATCGGTCTTCCTTATCGAGCACCAACACGCTTTGGCATCCGGGCGTGCTCGGGAGTTGGCGGGCACGTCAGACCCTCACTTACGGCATTGTGTAAAACGTGAGTCTGAACACATCAATTCAGACCAATATAAAGGCGCGCCAATTATCCGCCTAGGGCCAACCAGACCAAACCAGTGGCACCAAACTCAGAAGACGATAAGTGCCTAAATAAGCTCGTGAATGAGCTCGGAAACACGCTTGATACCCGGTTCAATCCGGGTGTGATGAATGGAAGAGTAGCCCAGGCGAAAACAGTTCAGAGGCGCATTCTTCGACTGATAGTGAATATCACCCGGCTCTATCAGAATACCCTCGCTTGCTGCGCGAACGGCAAGTTCACGCGCATCGAGTCGGCTGTCAGCTTGAACCCAAAACGATGAACCGCCGTGAGCAGGAACTTTGGTGCTGTCAGGCAAGTACCGGTCAAGCGCGTCGTGCATGATATGAAAACGCTGTTTGTACGCTTCGACCAGTTTGCGCTTGAGCGTGTCGTAATAGCCCCTGGCCATAAACATAGCTGCGGCCCGCTGATTATTGGCTGCCGGGTGTCGAAGAATCAAACGTCTTAACGCTCTGAGCTCGGTAATAACGCTCGCGGCGGCCACAACGTATCCGATGCGCAATCCTGGCGCCAACGTCTTTGAAAGACTGCCTACGTATATAACGCGGTCATTCTTGTCTAGACTTTTCAAAGCAGGCGTTGGGGCCGACAGGAAAGCCATCTCACTTTCGTAGTCGTCCTCAATGATGACGACGTCTTCTGAGGAAGCGAGATTAAGAAGCTCATTGCGACGCTTCAAAGGCAGCGTCACAGTAGTTGGAGACTGATGACTTGGCGTCACATAGACGTAGTCGCAGTTTGCAATGTCGTGACTGACAATGAGGCCTTCTTCGTCAACCGGGAGCGGAATCGTACGCGCTTTGTTTAATTGGGCAATGTTGCGAATATCCACGTAGCCGGGGTCTTCAAGCCCAATCGTTTTACTGGCATCCAGAAACAGGCGAGCGATCATATATAAAGCCTGCTGCGCTCCTACCGTAATCATGATTTGATCGGATTCGGCAAACACACCGCGCCGCGGTAACAAGTGCTGACGTATTTGTGCAATGAGCAATTCGTCATCTTTACCGACGCGGTCTCCAGCCCAGTCTTTGACCGCACCAACGCTTGCCGCGTCACGGCAGCATTCACGCCAGTGGTGTACGGGAAAAAGCGAATGGTCAACCTGACCGTAGATAAAGGGAAAAGGGTAGTCGGTCCAGTTAACCGGTTTTTCAATATTGCGCTGTGCAGACGGGATGCGCAGCGTGCGTACATGCCAATCGGGTCCGCTCGCCGTCCCGACTGACGACGGCTCGTCGCTAGCTGGCGATACTGCGTTGACCTCTATAGCGTCGGGGTTAACGTAAAAACCACTGCGTTCTCTGGACAACAAATAGCCATCGTCTTTTAGCCTGTAGTAAGCCAGTGTGACGGTGTTACGCGCAACACCCAACTGGGCTGCAAGCGCTCGACTCGGAGGCAGCGGTTTGTCGACAGGAATACTCCCTCGCACGATCGCCGACACTATCTGCTCGACAATTTGCTTTTGCAGACTTTGGTCACTGCTGGGATCAAGATGAAATAACTGTCTGATAATGGCCTACTCTCGTCAATGTTCCGGCGACGCTACCGGACTGCTTTTGTCACCGTCTTTAGACTTCATAACAACTGTACACATTATTGTCCACCTCTCTTTACCGCTGTCACTCGCGTGTCTTGCAGAGTCAGAAAGATGTCGCATGCCGTAGTAATGGGCAGATTACCCTTCTGTTTTTTATAGAGTTAACCAAATGACTGGCCAACAGACCCAACCACGTTGGTGCTATTGAGTGGGTCCAGTTCGCGCTAGTGTGAAATGACAAACGGGTCATCGCTACAGGATCAATCATGTACTCTTTACACTCTTCCCCGTCACTTGAGCACGTTGCCGAGATTGATCGACAACATGTTTGGCATCACCTGACCAACCATAGTTCCTTTGACACCGTCGCACCCATGGTTGTCGTTCGCGGCGAGGGCATGCGAGTTTGGGACTCAAACGGGAGAGAATATCTTGACGCCGTTTCAGGCGGCCTCTGGACAGTAAACGTAGGCTACGGCCGCAAATCGATTGCTAAAGCGGTTCATGACCAGCTAGTCGAAATGTGCTTTTTTGCCAACTCATCCGGCAATGTACCGGGTGCACTTTTCGCTGAAAAATTACTCTCGAAAATGCCCGGCATGAGTCGAGTGTACTTTTCCAACTCGGGGTCTGAAGCCAACGAAAAAGCCTATAAAATAGTACGGCAGATAGCGCACATTAAGTACGGAGGCAAGAAAAATAAAATCATTTATCGACAGCGCGATTACCACGGCACTACTATTGCCTGTCTAAGCTCCACAGGTCAATTCGAACGGAAGAACCAGTACGGCCCCTTTACACCAGGGTTTGTTGAAATACCGCACTGCCTCGAGTACCGCAATCAGTACGGCAACGACGTAGATTACGGCCCGCGCGCTGCGCAAGAGCTTGAGAACACCATTTTGCGTGAGGGTGCCGACACCGTTGGCGCGGTAATTCTGGAACCGGTGACAGCTGGAGGTGGCGTGATCACGCCACCTAATGGTTACTGGGAGACGATTCAAGCCATTTGCAAGAAGTACGACGTGCTGCTGCACATTGATGAAGTAGTGTGCGGTCTTGGTCGCACCGGGGCCTGGTTTGGCTACCAGCAATACGGCATCAAGCCTGACATTGTGACAATGGCAAAAGGAGTGGCTTCGGGTTACGCCGCGATCTCCTGTACGGTAACAACAGACGAGGTTTTTCAGTTATTCAAAGAAGAGACCTCCGACCGAATGGGTTACTTCCGAGACGTCTCTACGTTCGGAGGTTGCGCTGCGGGGCCTGTTGCAGCTCTGGAGAACCTGCGCATTATTGAAGAAGAGAACTTACTCGAAAACACAAGAAACATGGGGTCGCAGCTTAAGTCCAAACTTGAAAGCCTGAAAGGCAAACACAGCATTATTGGCGACGTGCGCGGCATAGGCTTGTTTTGTGGCCTTGAGCTAGTCACCGATCACACTACAAAAACGCCAGTTGATGAATCTGTTGTGGTGAAAATAGCCGGGGACTGTCTCACCAACGGGGTTATGATTGGTCGAACCAACCGCAGTTTTAGAGACCACAACAACACCATTGCGCTAAGCCCTGCCCTGATCGCCACTGAGCAAGATATCAATGACATTGTCAACGCCATTGACGACGCTCTGGGAAGAGTGTAAATCCTACGGTACACATCTAAAAACATAGGCTCGAAGCAGATTTTGTTTTCGTTCGCACTGTTTGCTCCCACACCATCGGAAAACACCATCCATGAGTATCCAAAACCTCCCTGATTCAGCCAGCGTCGTGATCATAGGGGGCGGTGTCGTTGGATGCAGCGTCGCCTACCACCTTGGATTACTCGGTGTTAGCGACGTCATCGTTTTGGAAAAAGATCAGCTGACCTCCGGCACTACCTGGCACGCTGCGGGACTGGTACCCCAGCTCAGAGGCACGCGCAAGCTCAGCGAATTAGCCGCATACGGTATGCAGCTTTATCCACAGCTTGAAACCGAAACCGGCCAGTCAACCGGATTGAAACAAAACGGCAGCTTGAACGTTGCAACATCAATGGAGCGATTAGAAGAAGTTCGTCGCGGAGCCACAATGGCGCGGCATCTTGGCGTTGAAGCGCACGATATCGGCCCGAAGGAGGTAGCAGAACTGTGGCCACTCCTCGAAACACGTGACGTTACAGGCGCCGTGTTCGTTCCCAAAGATGGTCAACTGAATCCGGTCGATCTGACAATGGCATTGGCCAAGGGTGCACGCAGTCGTGGCATCAAGATATTTGAACATACGGCGGTGACCAAAATTGACCACACCAGTGGCCACGTAACCGGAGTATTGGCTGGTGAACACAGAATTAAAACAACGAAAGTCGTTAACTGCGCGGGCATGTGGGCGCGCGAACTCGGGCGGCAAACCGGCGTCAGCATTCCACTTCACGCCTGCGAACACTTTTATGCCATAACCGAACCCATGGATAATCTGCCGAGCGGTTTACCGGTATTGCGAGACGCAGACAGCAACGCGTACTATAAAGAAGACGCCGGTAAAATTCTCATTGGCGCGTTTGAAAAGGTCGCTAAACCCTGGGGCATGAACGGCATTCCGGAAGGCTTCAGCTTCGGTGAGCTACCGGAAGACCTTGACCATTTCATGCCGATTCTTGAAGGCGCCATGCATCGCATTCCGCGGTTGGAAACAACCGGCATTCAAACTTTTTTTAACGGCCCCGAGAGCTTCACTCCGGACGGCAACTACCTGCTCGGCGAGGCCCCCGAGCTTAATGGCTTTTTCATCGCCGCCGGTTTCAACTCGGTAGGCATTCAGTCTGCATCGGGCGCCGGTAAAGTACTGGCAGACTGGATTACAACCGGCCGCCCTACGCCTGACTTGTGGGACGTAGATATTCGGCGCACGTTTGTTTACCAGAACGAACCCGACTATTTGAAAGAGCGTGTTAGCGAAACGCTCGGTCTGCTTTACGAAATGCATTGGCCTTATCGGCAGTACGAGACCTCACGTGGCATCTATCACAGCCCTTTGCACGATGAGTTGAAAGCACAGGGCGCCTGTTTTGGCGAAGTGGCTGGCTGGGAGCGCACAAACTGGTTCGCCAACGAGGGAATGACCCCCGAATATAAATATAGCTACAAGCGACAGAACTGGTTCGACTGTGCAGCTGCTGAGCATCGTGCAGTCCGCGAAACGGTCGGCCTCTTCGATCAGACTTCGTTTGCAAAGTTTAAAGTAGAGGGACCTGATGCACAGGATCAACTGCAAAGAATTTGCACAAACGACGTTGCGGTGGACGACGGAAAGGTAGTTTATACCCAATGGTTAAACGAACAGGGCGGTATTGAAGCAGACGTTACCGTTACCCGTATCAACAACGAAAAATTCCACGTTATAACCAGCCCGGCCACAAGTCGCCGTGACTTCCACTGGCTGCAAAACCACATTGAGCCAAAGTCAGAATGCGCGCTTCAGGACATCACTCATGACTATGCCGTTCTTAGTATTATGGGCCCAAACGCGCGCGAGCTAATGCAGTCCGTGTCTGACGCCGACTGGAGTAATGAAGGTTTTAAGTTCGCCACTGCGCAATTCATTACGTTAGCCGGATGTGAAGTACTCGCCCAACGTATTACATTTGTGGGTGAACTGGGTTGGGAACTTTATATTCCGATGGCGAGTGCGAAGGCTGTCTACACACTCCTCCTTGAACATAAAAAGCGCTTCGAGTTAAAACACTGCGGTTACCACACTCTGGACGCCTGCCGACTTGAAAAAGCGTTTCGCCACTGGGGCCACGATATTAACGACCTTGATACGTCCGTTGAAGCCGGTTTGAGTTTCGCCTGCGCAATGGACAAAGACATACCGTTCATCGGACGCGACGTAGTGGTACAACAACGCGAACATGGCGTTTCGCGACGCTTGCTGCAATTTGCACTTGTAGACAGTGAACCTATGCTCTACCACAACGAGACGCTTTACCGTGAAGGCGAAGCCGTGGGTTACATTACTTCGGGGGGTTACGGCCATACCCTTGGTCGATCTGTAGGACTTGGCATTGTCAATCATCCTCAAGGCGAAAAGCTGTCCGACCTGAGAGCATCAAAGTATGAAGTTGAAATAGCAGGCACCCGATTCGATGTCACTGCCAGCTCACGAGCGATGTACGATCCTGACGGCAAAAAGATTCGTATGTGATGCACATTACAGGAACAGAAAATAATGAAAACGAAAGCTAAAGTAGTCGTCATCGGTGGAGGTGTTGTTGGCGTCAGTACGCTTTATCATCTTGCACGCGCAGGATGGGGCGATGAGGTTGTGCTCGTTGAAAAAAGCGAACTGACATCAGGCAGCACCTGGCATGCGGCTGGGTTACTGCCTCTTTTCAATATGAATTACAGCATGGGTCAAATTCAGAAGTACTCAATTGACTTATACCAGACGCTGGAAGAGGAAACCGGACAGGCCGTGGGCTACAAGAACGTGGGCAGTCTGCGCATGGCAATGAATCAAGACCGCATGGACGAACACCTTCAGTACGCAACCGTTGCTGAAACCATCGGTGTCAAAGTTGAATTCCTCGATAAAGAGCAGTATAAAAAATTAGTTCCCATTTCGACCACTGACGGTCTTTTCGACACACTGTACCACCCGGACGATGGCTATATTCAGCCGGCTGATTTGACACAGGCATTAGCCAAAGGTGCGCGAGCACGCGGCGCCAAAATTTATCGTAAAACACGGGTTACTGCCATTGAACAAACCGACGGTGGCGGTTGGTTAGTCATCACTGACAAAGGCAATATTGAGTGTGAGCATGTCGTCTCGGCTACCGGTTCCTACGCAAAACAAACGGGCGCCATGGTTGGCATTGATGTACCGGTCATTCCGGTAGAGCACCAGTACATTGTGACCGAACCCCATCCCGATATCGAAGCACGGCACGCTCAAAACGAACCTGAAACACCCGTCATCAGAGAGTCCGACGGCTCGTGGTACCTCCGCGAAGAAAACAAAGGTTTTATTATCGGCCCTTATGAGCATGGCGCACCTTGTTGTTACGTCGACGGACCAGGTAACGACACAGAATACGAACTATTCAACGGTGAACTTGAGCGTCTCGAACCGCATATTGAAGCTGCAATGGAGCGTATTCCGGCGTGCGCCGAAACGGGAATCAAACAGGTGTTTAACGGTGCGATTCCCTACACACCAGATGCTAATCCGCTAATCGGCCCGGCGTGGGGCTTGAAAAACTTTTGGCTAAACGAAGGGCATACGTTTGGTATCTGTGTGTCGGGTGGTGCCGGATGGCAGCTGGCCAAATGGATCGTTGAAGGTGAACCCAGCATTGACATGCTTACTCTCGATCCACGTCGTTTTGGAGAGTACGCAACCAAAGAGTATTTGATTAAGAAAAATGAAGAATGCTACGCACACCAGTTCATCACCCATTTTCCGGACGAGGAACGACAGGCGGCAAGGCCACTACGCACTGCTCCTTGTTACGATCGGCTCAAAGCGCTGGGCGCAGTATTTGGCCAAAAAGCTGGCTGGGAGCGTGCAAACTGGTTTGCTGCTAAAGGGGAAGAACAGGTAGACGACTGGTCGTTCCGCCGCTCCAAGTGGTTTGACGCTGTTGGCAGAGAAGTAAAGAACGTAACCGAGAACGTCGGCATTCTTGATATGACGTCATTCGCCAAATGTCGTGTCTCAGGCCCGGGTGCCGAGAGTTTTCTTGACTCAATGGTAGCCAATACGCTGCCGAAAAAAGTCGGCCAAATCAGTCTTGCGCACGCGTTGAACAAGAACGGCGGAGTGCACACTGAATTCACTATTCGGCGCGAATCCGAGCAGTCTTTTTACCTGGTATCAGGTGCTGGCCTTCAACGAATAGATCACGACTATTTACACAAGCAGATGCCTAGAGACGGCTCTGTACACTTCGAGGAGCTGACGGGCTCAACCGGAGTTCTCGTGTTGGCTGGACCAAAATCTCGCCAGTTACTCAAAAAGGTTTCAAGAGACGACTTTTCAAACGAAGCGTTTCCCTGGCTTAAAGCCCGCAACGTTACGGTAGGCATGACCCCGGTAAACGCGATGCGCGTAAACTTTGTCGGAGAACTGGGCTGGGAGCTACACCACCCTATTGAGTACCAAAACCATTTATTCGACACCCTAATGAAAGCTGGTGAAGAATTCGGACTAAAACCTTTCGGACTGAGGGCTATGGACTCAATGCGCCTTGAGAAATCGTATCGAATGGTAGGTACTGAAATGTCTATTGAATACTCGGCCTACGAATCCGGACTTGATCGATTTATTAAAGCTGACAAAGGTGACTTCCTTGGGCGCGACGCACTCCTCGCATGGCACGCTCAAGATAACACACGT
>JBGCFV010000060.1:0-73316 GCA_045107075.1 Gammaproteobacteria bacterium | reverse complement strand
CAGGGGACGGAAGAACGTCGTCTGGTCAGAAAATACAGCATAATTGCCGTATGTAGAAAACCCCGGATGACGACAGTCTCCGGGGTTTTTTCGTTGTAGCCTCGGAAAAAATATAAGAAAGAGGTTAGGAAAATGCCTGTTCAATTTCAATTAAACAAAGGCAGGGTGCCTGTAAAGATTTACACCACTGACGTAGACAGCGCTTCGCTGGATCAGTTGGGTAATTTGTCGCAGATGCCATTTATTCACAGTCACATCGCGGCGATGCCCGATGTACACGCCGGTATCGGTGCCACCGTCGGTTCAGTCATCCCCAGTAAGGGGGCGATTATTCCGGCAGCAGTAGGTGTCGATATTGGCTGCGGTATGAATGCCGTGCGTTTATCGCTGAAAGCTCATGATTTACCGGATACCTTGCTGCGCCTGCGCTCAGCGATTGAGGCCAAAGTACCGGTGGGTTTTGAGTGGCATAAACGCGAAGCCATTCAGGCCGCCACGTTAAAACAGATGGATTACCACCTGCAGCCCATTACCGATAAGCATCCCGGCCTGATCAAGATGATGCGCGACTTCCACCGTGTGTGGGGTCGTCAGCTTGGCACGCTGGGCGGCGGAAACCATTTTATCGAGCTATGTCTGGATGAAAATGATGACGTTTGGGTGATGCTGCATTCCGGCAGTCGCGGGATTGGTAATGCCATTGGCCGTTATTTTATCACCAAAGCCAAGAAGGACATGGGCAATATGCTCGGTCGTTTGCCGGATAAGGATCTGGCGTATTTTGAGGAAGGCTCGCAGCATTTTGATGATTACATCGAAGCAGTGAGCTGGGCGCAGGATTACGCGATGGTCAATCGGCGCGAGATGATGCGACTGGTACTGAAGGCGATGATGCCGTTGTTGCCAGCTTTCAAACCGACCCGTGAGGCGATTAACTGCCATCACAACTACGTGCAAAAAGAACATCACTTTGACGAAGATGTTTGGCTAACTCGTAAAGGCGCCGTTTCGGCCAAAGAGGGTGAGCTCGGAATTATCCCGGGCTCAATGGGTGCCCGTAGCTTTATCGTTCGCGGTAAGGGCAACGAGCAATCGTTCAACTCTTGCTCGCACGGCGCCGGTCGAGTCATGTCACGTAGTAAGGCCAAATCGGTCATTAGCGTTGAGCAGCACGTTAAGGCGACCAAAGGCGTTGAGTGTCGCAAGGACAAAGGTGTGATCGATGAATCACCTGCGGCCTACAAAGACATTGACGCCGTAATGGCCGCACAATCAGAACTTGTTGACGTGGTACATACACTGAAACAAATTCTGTGCGTAAAAGGTTAGGGCTGACCTTGGCAGATCTCCTCATCTGCCCACAGCCAAAAAGTCCGGGCATCCTCCCCCTTTGCCCGGCATTTCCCGTCCTTGGCATAGCGGTGGTGCAGCGGCCTCTTAAGCCGTAGACGAAAGTTCAACTCTTTCAGGGCGGACCATTATTTTAACCAAGTGTATGACCCAACAATGTTGTCTGATTGACGACTGGCTTCATACTCTTGCCAACACATGTCCGATAGCTCAAAGGCAGAGCAGTGTCCTCATAAGGCATCGGTTGATGGTTCAACTCCATCTCGGACAACCAATGATCGGGATTGCCACTTATGTCAGTGGAGCAGGTTCTTTGAATCCTGCCTGGCGCACTTAAGCTTAATTGCAAGGTGTGTACCGACAAAGGGGCTCCCATTCAGCAGGAATTAGCTCAGCGGTTGAGCATCAGGATATTAATCTGAAGTAGATCGGTTCAAATCCGATATTCCTATCCAAGCCCTCACACGGCAACCTGGTTAGAGTCTAACGACTTACGGTTCGAATCCGTTCCCGGCGAAGGTTTCGCCTCCAACGCACCTGGTCCCAGCCAGGGTTACGCAAACTCAGTTTCCGTTTGCCTCACCACGGCAGCAACGCTCTCTCCGGCAAGTGACCCGACTGCTCTTTTGATTCTTGACCTACTCTGCACCCAGCTGCCTCACGAGTTTTGTAGAGATAGCTCGGTAATGCGTACGTCAAATGGTTAAGCGAGCAGCGCCACGAGTCCGCGTTTGTCTTGCGGGGCCCGGTGCAACTCATATTTCAAACGGGGCAATCAGTGCCTCTCTCTTAACCAAAATAAAGGAGGTAATCCATGACTGGCTTAAAACAATTAGCAGAAGCAGAAAACAAGATTCGAGCACAACGTACGGCACATAGTACTAAATGTCAGTCTCGGAAAATCTCATCGAATAGCGCAGCAACTCATTCATTTTCACCAAACGATGGTGACTCATCAGTAAAAGGAGAACGTAAAATGTTCTACACAAAAATACTCGTGCGCAAGCACGAACGCGGTCTCCTCTATAAAGATCGCGACTATCAACAGTTTCTCGAGCCTGGGGTGTACAGCTTCTTCGACCCTCGTTCACGCTACACGTTTGAGCTATTCGACATGGCCAAACCAGCCTTTTCTCACTCCTTGATCGACTACTTCGTTACAAACGAATCTGAACAACTCAGTCGTATGTTCGACATCGTTGAAACAGGACAGGACGAAGCGGCGTTGGTGTTTCATAACGAACGGGCTCGTGAACTGCTCGGTCCATCCGAACGTCGATTTTACTGGAAAGGCCTGGTCACAACCCGCGTTGAACGGTTCGATTTAAGCCTTTCCGGAAAAATCGACAACCGCATGGCCCGGCAGATTTTCGACACCAAAAACGCCAACGTCGTAAAGCGTGCCGGTGACGCTGTCAGCGTTTTCGTTGTACCCGATGGGCACGAAGGCATGCTGTACGTTGACGGCGTAATAACGGAAACTCTGGCCGCTGGTACGCACGCTTTCTGGCGCTATCAGAACGACGTGAGCGTAGAGTTGATTGACATGCGAGTCAGAACTCTGGAAGTGACAGGCCAAGAGATACTGACACGTGACAAAGTCAATCTTCGTATCAATCTTACTGCGGTATTCCGTTTCACGGATGCGTTAAAAGCGACTCGCAGCGCCAAGGATCCACTGGACCACCTGTACAAGGAAATCCAGTTCGGTCTACGCGCTGCCGTCGGCACGCGTACGCTCGATGCACTACTCGAGGACAAATCAGCAATCGACAGAGTAGTCGTTGAGTGGCTGGGCGAGGCGTTTTCCCAAATAGGCATTCAGGTACGAAGCATCGGCGTCAAGGACATCATCTTGCCAGGTGACATGAAAGAAATGCTTGGCAAAGTGGTTGAAGCCGAGAAAATCGCGCAGGCGAACGTCATTCGTCGACGTGAAGAGACCAATGCAACCCGTTCATTGCTTAACACGGCGAAAGTCATGGAGAGTAATCAGGTTGCTTTGCGTCTTAAAGAATTGGAGACTCTTGAAAAGGTCACCGAAAAAGTCGGCTCCCTTTCCGTATACGGGGGTCTCGACGGCGTGCTGAACGGACTGGTTCAACTGAAGCAGTAGGTCGGCCGCACCCGCTAACCGGGCGGGTACCCTTTTAACCCGCCCGGTTATCAACTCGTCTATCACTATAAGAAAACAGCTAATAATAACTCCCACGGATACGTTTTTTTCGAATGCGTGTAACGGTCTAAAATCACTTTTCACACAATTGAAGTTGTTACCACGCATTCACTCGGAGTGAAAAAAATGGACCCTTTAATTCTAAGGCTGGATATTGCAGGCCAGCCCGTAGACTGGATTTCAAGCCAGGAATGCGCCCTGCTTTACTGTCGCGATCTTGTCGCGTGGGAAGCCGGTGAACACTCTATCACTCTGCGTGGCGGCAACTCTCGCCTTACGGGTCAACAGTCTAAGCTGGAGCTAAACACAATTATTGCTACCCGCGCCATTGATCGAAGTGGTCACGAGAGAGAAAAAGTTCCCGCGCTTACTAACGCAAGACTGTTTCAGCGAGACAAGCACCTATGCCTCTACTGCGGTGAGAAGCTACCTCGTGCACAGTTGACCCGTGACCACGTCACACCCGTATCGAGGGGCGGAAAAGACACCTGGGAAAACGTGGTGTCAGCGTGTCGCGCTTGTAATCAACGAAAAGATAATCGCTTAATTAGTGAGATTGGCATGCCCTTGCTTGCTATTCCTTACGCACCTAATCGCGCTGAAGGGTTGCTGCTAGCAAACAGAACAATCCTCACTGATCAGATGGCGTATTTAAAGCTTCGCGTTGGTCACAATCGTCGAACGTAGTGCCAGGCAGCCCGTCGAAACAACCGTTTTCGACGGGCTGCGCCAAGTTGTAAATCAAGAGTGTATTTCGCAGTTTAGTAGCCACTTAAATGAACCGTAACCACACCCCAATTCGCCGTCTTTCGGTAGTTTTAAAGCCTGTCTCACCATAGAATAAGAAACCGGCCGCGCACCGTGTGCTGCCCCTGAATCTACTTCGGAATGTCATGGCTAATAAAATTCTTACCACTCACGTAGGATCACTACCGCGTGTCCAGGAAGTCGTTGACTTCATTTTCAAACGCGAGACCGGCGAGCTGTTTGACCGAAATCAGTTCGACGAGACCATGCGCAAGAACGTCGACATCACCGTAGCGAAACAAGTAGAGGCTGGCATAGACATTGTGTCAGATGGTGAAACATCCAAGATTTCATACGCCACCTGCGTAAAAGACAGATACACCGGTTTTTCCGGAGACAGCCCCCGCAACGCGCCACAAGATCTCAAATTGTTTCCAGACTTTCTGGAAAAACTGGCGAGCGAAGGCGGCACTCCTGAGTATGCGCGTCCTATGTGCACGTCAGAAGTACAACCAATTAACGGCAACAATGACCTGGCCGCCGATATCGACCAACTGACCAGCGCTGTGGCAAAACACAGTGCCAAGCTTGGAAGTGCCCTTGGGGTACGAACTCTACTTGGCACACTGTGCCAAGCTTGGGAGTGCCCTTGGGGCACGCGCTCAAACGGGAATCTTACTTACTAAAAAAGAGCAAACTTTAATCCACTGCAATCACATTGTCGTCGCTGTTGCGATCAATATATTTATTGTAGGGGTCAATACCAACGTATTCCGGTCGGGCATCTGACAAGAATTGAATCGTTTGCTCGCCACCCGTTACAGACTGACGCTCCAGGCGGATAACACTTTCCTTATCGAAACTGCCAAGCCCCGGCTTTACGGTGAACAAACCGAACTCAATCGAATCTGCCAACTCGGCAGCCGTTTCTTTCCCTTCTCCGTCGGCATAAAACTTGGCCGTCTCAATGGTAAGCGTTGTCTCGAAACGACCGTTGTCCAACACTCGTACCGTGGCGTTGTCCGCTTTCAGGTCGTACACCGTAATTTTTTCGAGCAGATCAATCACCAGCTGTTTCTCGGCGTCGTCTCTCGCAAGGCTCTTGAAACCGTCAACTAAATCGGTAGATGAAGCGTAAGGCTGACTCTTAAACCTGTAACGATCAAGCAGCGCAGACAACATAGCGTTAACCCTGTCCTCACCAAGCCTGTCTTGCAATAGATACATGACGACAGCGCCCTTGCGATAGTGAATATAGCCCTGATCTTCCACTCTGTATAATGGGAGCTCCTCAACCGCTTCACTGCCACGAGCATTGAGATAGCTATCCAGCTCGTATTTCAAAAACCGGCGTATCTTTTCTTCACCATATAATTCTTTCATTACCATAAGCGCTGAATACTGCGCCATGGTTTCGACCAGCATGGTACCGCCTTGTTGGAACGAACTGATTAACTGATGGGCCCAGTACTGATGGCCAAATTCATGAGCCGTCACATACGTCACATAGTCAATGTCTTCCTCATCACTGAGGTTTGCAATAAAGCCCAACCGCTCTGAATAAGGAACGGTACCGGCAAACGCCTGTGCAAATTGGGCGTAGCCCGGAAACTCAATGATGCGCGCGTAGCCAAACTGATACGGTCCAAAATTCTTCTTGTAATAGTCGAGTGAGGTTTCGGTCGCATCCAGCATTCTGTCAACATTAATATCGTGCTCCGGGTGGTGGTACACCTCCATGTTTACACCGTCTACCGAGCGCTGAACCACGTCGTAGTTTGCAGACTGGACAGAGAAGAAAGCCAAAATAGGACTTTTCGACACAAATCGGGCCGTGCGTCGCTCGCCAATAACTTCGTCGGAAACCCGGCTGCCTGGCGCAATCGGGGTCTGGTCGGCACTCGTGGTTACGGTGATATCGGACATTACCCAGTCAATATTACCCACGTAGTTTTGCTGCCGGGCGGACTCGTCCTCGAGTTTGGGCCACCGCAGCTCGGCAGGCAGATCGTATTTACGTCTGGTAGCGCGATCGGTTAACAGCCCGTTACGACTCATTCCCAGACTCGGAGCAAACTCCAAATTGTTTACGAACGTACCGTTTTGAACCAGCCGCGTATCGTTCTCGCGAGCTTTGAAGCCTCTCTGCTCGCGCGACGTGCGAAACGCGATATCCCGGGTTTCACCGACCTGCATTGGCTGGTCGAAGCGATAAATGCGATAACGCATCTCTTCGTCATTCATTTCGAGAGTCGCATCAGGAATTGTCACCTCTTCGACTTTGACGACCGTGTCCTCAAAGCGCACGTGCAGCACCTCTACAGGCGCCCCCGTATCGTTGACAATTTTGGCGGAGCCTTCAACGTTCATTAGCTGTTGTTCCGGATACAAATCAATGTTCAACGTAATGGCCGTAAATGACGGCTGTTTGATACTCTCGTAAGGCAAGTATTTCTTTTCGTACTCGGCCAACTGCTCGTCCGCAAACAAACGATTCTGGTAGGGATTAATACGATTGATGTTGTTGTATATGTACAAACCACTGCTCACAAATACCAGTGCCGCCGCGCCGAGCACGGCCCCAGCGCCCGCCGATATGCGTGCCGGCAGCTGTTTGAACTGCGCTTTAACACTCACCGCAGTACCACGCCTCCACAGCAAATGAGCAAAGGTCGCCAGCATGATCGAAAACGCACCCCAGTAGAGACGCAGCCACCACGCACCGGTTTCGCCCACGTTTGCGCCGTTCATGTCAGAAAGCGGCACTCCGATGCCACGACCAAATAAATACAGCGGGTGTTGAAAGCCGAGAATATTAAACGTAATCATCGCCACCATGTACAACATCATGATGCCCCAGCCGATGTATTTGTTTGGGCTGAGCGCTTGCACGAACACCGACAGGATAGCGAGCGAAAACATTTCGACTGTAGACGGGAGAATGTACCAGCTTATGTATTTACCCAGCTCAAACTCCGTGTAGCCACCCGCCAGCTGAACGAGCAGCGCGCCGATGGTCGAAATGACGACGGTGCCGAGTAGCACGCCAACAACAGCGAGCGTTTTGGGAACCATAAAAGCCCAGTTCGGCAATGAACTGGAGTCAATGATTTCATGCATTTTCATATCACGGTCGCGCCACACGAGCTCACCGCCGTAGAAAATGGCAATAATTAGAGGAATGATTGTGAACGCGCCTTCCAGAACGCCGATGACTGTGAACGTGCGCGGATAGCCCGGTGTGCCATAAAGACCCGGAGCGAAAGAGAGCGCGGCAACCGCGTTGAACAAGCCAATCAGAATCAACACAAAAAAGGCTGGGCTTCTGAATACCTGGCGCATCTCGTGTCGCGACCGTGTAACCAGACGGGCCCACGAAGAACTTCCTTCCGCATCGGGCAACGCATCAACAACAGCCGGCGCTACCTTGGCAAGTCTTGCCGCCTGTTTTTGCTGCTTGGCCAGCCCACGCTTTGACAGGCCGCGTTCTGCGAACGAAAATTTCGCGTACGCAAACCAAAGCGCCAGCAAAGACACAACCAGCCAAATCAAACGATTAATAAGCAGCACACCGCCAATCGGAGCCATCATGCTGTTGCTTTCTGTGGCCGTCCAATAGCGCGTCAGATAGCTATAGGCAGCACCCCCAAAAGGCTCAAGGTAGGCACCTGCCAATAGATAGTCTGGGTTAAATTCTGTCGCCGCGCTGAAAATGAGATACAGCACCAAAAACAGAACAACGCCCACGTAACTCGCCATCATTGATCGTGTTATGGTCGCAACGGCGAAGAACAAGGCTGACGTTAAAAAAAGTCCAGGTAAAGCCAGAATGAAGTAGGCGTAGAGAAAGTGCTTCAATCTGTTTGGACCCAATGTTTCCGGATCGATCCACGGCATTAGCGAGCCTAACCAAATGGCAAACGGCACCGCAAGGAACGCTACAGCTGATATACCAAACGCACCCGTAAAACGTCCCAACAGGTAGTCAAACTTACTCACGCGAGTCGACCGAACCATTGGACCGAAACCACTTTCGTCATCACGAACAATGACGTTGGCGACAAAAGCAGTCGTCACGAACATGAAAAAGATGGTTAGTATAATGGTGATTTCGGCCAGTGCGGCCGGACTGTTCGCGTTAACATTTCCGCCACTGCCAATACTTAAGTTCTCTGATACTACGGATCCGAACGTCAGCAGGAAAAACAAAATTGAGACGACCCAAAAAACCGGGTTCCTAAGTTGATAGCGCAACTCAAACGCAGCAATTTTTGCAAACACGCTAAGCCCCGCCCTACGCCGCTGCTGAACTGGCAGCTGAGTTGCGTCGCGTCTTTGTCAGCGTAGAGAAATAGACGTCTTCCAAACCACCATCGGCCAAAGCGAATCCCGCACCGGGGTCGTCTGGGCTGAGCACATTGATAATGGTAGAGCCAGCGAAAAGCCGGGTTGAAATGACCTCGTAGTCTTGTTGATAGCGAGAGAGTTCATCCCGCTTGATAATCTTGGACCAAATAGTGCCCTTGGTTTGTTCAATCAAGTCTTGCGGAACACCCTCTAGCTGAATGCGGCCGTTTGCCAATACCGCCATATTGGGACACAGGTCAGATACGTCTTCAACGATATGCGTCGAAAGTATAATGACCACGTTCTCACCAATCTCGGCCAGCAAATTCAAAAACCGATTGCGCTCTTCCGGATCGAGTCCGGCCGTGGGTTCATCGACGATGATCAGCTTGGGGTTACCAATAAGAGCCTGAGCAATACCAAATCTTTGACGCATGCCACCTGAAAAACCGGCGATGGCTTTTTTACGCACCTCCCACAAATTGGTTTGATTCAGTAAGGTTTCGACAGTGGCTTTGCGATCGGCTTTGCTCGCAATGCCCTTCAACACAGCCATGTGATCGAGCATGTCATAAGCTGACACTCTGGGGTACACGCCAAAGTCCTGGGGCAGGTAACCAAGCTGTTCACGAAGACTCTCGGGACTGTTTAAAACGTCAATATCACCAAACGTTATTGAGCCTTCGGTCGGCGTTTGAAGCGTCGCAACCGTTCTCATCAGAGTGGACTTGCCTGCGCCGTTAGGCCCCAGAAGTCCAAACATGCCTTTTGGCACAGACAGAGTCACGTGATCCAACGCTCTGGTCCCATTTGGATAGACATGAGTAACGTTTTTGAGCTCAAGCATGGTTTTAATCCCCGTTGATTGAATGGCAGGCGGCGCCGCGTTTACATCCCCAATCAATATGATGCCTCAAAGCGAAAAATGGTTTCATAATATGACGCGAATTTCGCTCACTGTTGGTTTTCAAATGAACTGTTCGAAGTGCGGCTGAGTAGCAATGCTAAAGAAAATAGCAGCTTAATGACGAACGATGACAGTATTGGATGGTACGGCTCTTAAGTTCCAAATCAGGCTCAAGAACACCCTAAGGTGATTTCTTGCTTAGCCCTGCAGGCTGAGCTGGCTGCGGCGAGAGCTGTTTTCAGTTCTCAAAGACTCAGCGTATTTCATCGCGGCAAGATGCCGCTCCTGGACATCAACGGGCCCGTCGTCGCTACAAGATACGACTCTACGCACATACGGGGCAGTTGTAGGAGCGATTTCCCGCCGCGATTGGCGTATCGACCTGCCTGACTCAAGAGGGCAGCGCCCAAAAACGGCTACCGGCTACCAGCAGAAAACAATTCGCGAGATCGTGAAACCCTTAGTTCAGCCTTCACGTCTTTTGTTCTAAACGCCTCAATGGCCTCAATGCGTTTCCCAAGCCCCGTCGAGTTGGCCACCTGAATATTCAAACCCGGACGTGCGTTTAGTTCAAGAATCAGCGCCCCGCGATCTTTGTCCAATACAATATCAACTCCCAGGTAACCCAGGCCAGTGATGTCGAAACAGCGCGCGGCCAATACGAGTATGTCGTTCCAGCCGGGTATTTCCAAATCGGCAATCGGATGCCCGGTATCCGGATGTGCATCTATCACATCGTTTCCTATTGAAGCCGTGTTGGTTACGCCAGTGGCAATGTCGATACCAACACCAATCGCCCCCTGATGAAGATTTGCTTTGCCACCTGACGCACGCGTAGGCAGTCTCACCATAGACATGATTGGGTAACCCTGAAAAACGATTACGCGAATGTCCGGCACACCCTGATACGAGATTTTTTCGAAAAGAGGATCGAACAGAACGCGGTACTCCACCATCAGCTTGTCTGGAAGCCCGCCAAGACTGTATTGGCCACTCAGCGTCGTTGACGCGTGGTAACGGGCTTCGTCGAAGCTGAGATTGGTGCCATCGTGCCGAAGGAGACCACGCTCTGTCACATTTTCTATGACTAAAATACCGTCACCGCCGCTGCCATGTGCGGGCTTCATGACAAACTGCTCGTGCTTGATAAGAATGTCTTGTAAACGCGATACGTCGCGCTGCGTTTCAATTACAGCGTACAACTCGGGCACACCCATACCGGCTTCTTGCGCCAAATTCTTGGTTAATATTTTGTTATCGACAAGCGGATAAAGGCGCCGCTGGTTGTACTGCATAATACAATCAGCATTGCGTTTGTTAATTCCGACTACACCTGCACGCCGCAGTTGAGCTGGAGTCGCTATAAACACGTGAGCATCCTCATGCTTGAGGCTTGGCCAGCGTTCTGAAGCGGACTAATTCAGAAATTCGGAACCCGGTGTAACGACCCAGCAGTAAACAGACGCCGAGCACAATAAGCAACAGTTCTGGAAACGCAAATAGCAAATACTGTAACTGCTCTACGCTCATCACAAGATACGCTGCGGTGGCAACAATCAGACTGCCAAAACCTTCCGACAGCGCCGCACCAGAGCCGCGCTCTTCCCACACTATAGACATTCGCTCGATAACCATCGTGAGAATAACCATGGGAAACAGCGCCACGGACAGACCGGTTTCTAGGTCAAGCCGATTACTGAATATACTGATTACAATCAGGAGCAAGACTACTACCGTGAGCACCGCCGCGAGTCTTGGCACCAGCAGCAGTCGCAGCTTTTCAAAATAAAAGCGCACCAGCAAACCCAATGCCACGACGAGCGTGAACAGAACAATGCCATAAACGAGCTGTGTCTCCCGGAAAGCCAATGCGACGAGAATTGGTGTAAAGGTGCCAAACGTTGGCACACCAATAACGTTTCTCATAAGCACCATTACCAGCGCTCCAATCGGAATCATGAGCAGCACTCCGTAAACCGCCTGAGTTCGAATCGGCAGGTTGAATAACGAAAACTCCATTGCATGAGAACCCTGATTCATTGCCCGATGTTCAGCCACGGCAATACTGTCTACAACTTCTTTGCGAAGAAAAACCTCCGTCTCAATGTTACGCGCACCGGTTACTGTAACGAACGATTTGTCACCATAGAACCACGTTAAATATCGGTCAGGAGAAAACTGCTCGCCTGTTTCGAGATTAAACGATAACCATTCCTCGCCATTGTGAACCTCAAGCCAGGGCTTGATCATCTCCACATGCGGCTCGTCTTTTAACTCAAAGCCATTCGCGATCTGGGTGGGAATACGTGCACCGGCTAACAATGTTTGCGTCAACCTTGCCTTCTCCATCGTGCTGGTCGTGGCATTCAGGAACAGACTTACATTTTCGTCGGGGGTTGGGCTATTAATGCGCCGAAGCATTTGAGTTGTAAAAGAAGCTATATCGGCAGAGCGTTCGCGCGCGTCGGCCACGAGGTCTTGCAATGCCGTCGTGAAGGGTTCTTCCAGTACGGGAACCTGTGGGAAATCGGGTACGGGTCGGCCGCTTGGCGATTTGGCTTCCTGAAAAACAGACAGCCGGTAGTAAACCGCCTGTGGGCCGCGTGCCCGACGCAAAGACCAGGACGCCAACCTCTCCCCGCTCTCATTTTCCTGAGTACTAAGACCAAAACCGCGCGACACGAAATTCTCGTTGAGAATACCCAAACCTGGCGAATTACCGGGAATTAACATTTGCGCTTTTACCGGTCCGCCCTGGCCTCTAAATGCCAGACGAGCCTCAACTGTCCACACTTCAGAACTCGCGTTTTGCTCAAGAGGAATACCAAGCTGAAAGGCTTTGTACAAAAACAGGCTGATGCCAACGGCTGCCAGCAACGTGGCCAAAATAATGACCTGTCTACGCACGAACATGCACGCCACATTTTGATACTGCACAAATGGATTCGAGCAAACTTGAACCAGCGCCAACGCAAAGCACCGCTACCACTGAGTGTATGTCCGGTCTGAATGAACCGCGTATACTGCTCGCGCGCTGGCAGGTGCATGACAGAGCATCAAGTCTTCTACGTCCAGTGACGGACAGCAAAGCTGAAGTGTTTCGCATTTAAATTCCTTTTTATTGCGCAAACGAATCGCTTGCAGACTCTGCATTTTCAGGCGCTACGGGCCGGTTCTCTTCAACGGTTTCAATTGTGGGCCCGAAAGTATTACGACAGCCTGGCTCGCTTGTATAAGTTGAAGACGAGTTAACAACCGCAAGCCCAGCGAGAGCACTACGACCGAGTAGCACGGGATAATCGAAGTCTTCCCTGTTCGTCAGCGTTACTTCAATCATTCGCTCGGCGTCACCAAGACACACTTCCATGAGCACCACATATCGCTTCTGATGATCCCCGCTGTGCTGCCTTATTCGCACCGTTCGAACATAAGGTCTGCGCAACGAAACGGTTTCGCCGGTTTCCGGATTCCTGACAGAAAACCGAACGTAACGTTTACCTTTAACTCGAACTCGTCGAATTTTAATAGCGTCCAGTGACGACGTGTCAGCTCCTGTATCCAGCTTGGCATCGAGTTTCCAACGCAGTTCGGGAGAGAGGATGATTTTTTCTAACCACCCGAAGACCGCGGGAGGATCTGATTTGGCCGCCGTGCTTATCGTGACCAAACGATCATCGTCTCTGGCTACTATTTGTTCGGCTTCTCCCTGCCCAGACGCACTAATGGTCATACTGAAACAGAGCACGAGCACCGCTAACCTGATCGGATAAACCACTCTATGTTTTGGATTTTCTTGCATTGCAAAATTATACCGAACGGCAACCTGAACAAAGCTGTATACATAAAGCCACACCGCTGCAGAACAAGTCGTATGACCGTTGTCGGCGTATAAATTTGGCTGAGCACAATCAGTAAGAAGACACCTAGACACCTGATAAATATACGATATCGAAGCCGAGACCCAGTAAACCTTACCGTTTGGTCCGTTTTAGAAAGTACAGCTCATTATTACAAAAAACGACAATTTGCCTGCTTCCGACTGATTTCGCGCGAGTATGCTACCGGTGGCCGCTCAACATTTTGAATATCAATACAGGCCGAGGCGTAACTGATAAAAATCAGTTACCGGAGCTCAAATTATCCGATTTCAGTTTTAAGGAGTTAGTCTTCCGACCACGTCAGAACGGTCACCGACTTGGATTCGGTCAACCAGTTATTGATACGCTGCTTGCCGGGTCGAAGCGGACCGGTGCTGAACAACAGGCGCCAGCGTACATTCCGTTTGATGTCCGGCAAATGAAAGTTTAACTCGGAGTCAGAGGCGTTAAACAAAACGGCAATAGCATCGTCAATAAGGGCGGAATCGACGCGCCGCGATTCGTTCTTGGGCATATCCGTTAGCACCACCGCCAGTGCCTGAGTCATCTGCCACTCCTCTTCGGTAGCGGTCTTGCCGTTTGGCATTAGCCAGTGAATGTTCGACAACCCTTCACGACTTCGGGTAACACCGTGACTATAGTCTTCTTGTCTTAACAGCGAGTGTCCACGTCGAAACCCGATCAGCTTTCTGACGATGTCGGTGAATTCAGGGTCGCGCTGCAAGCCCTCCCAGTCAACCCATCCGATTGAATTGTCCTGCGCATAGGCGTTGTTATTGCCGCCCTGTGAATTACCCAGCTCGTCACCGGCTAGCAGCATGGGCACTCCTTGAGAAAACACCAGCGTGGCCAACATGTTCAGACGATGACGGCGGCGCATGAGATTTATTTCAAGATCGTGCGTAGGGCCTTCCACTCCGTAGTTACAGCTGTAGTTATGCTGATGACCGTCGCGGTTGTCTTCGCCGTTATCAAGATTGTGTCGGGATTCATAGGTGACTAAATCCTGAAGCGTAAAACCATCGTGGCTAGTGATAAAATTAACGCTCGCTGTGGGCCCTCGACCGCTCGACTCAAAGATATCGGCCGAACCGTGAACACGCCTTGCAAAATTGGCCGCCTGGTGATGGTCACCTCGCCAAAAACTTCTTAACGTATCTCTGTACTGGTCGTTCCAGTCCGACCAACGCACCGGAAAATTACCCAGCTGATAACCACCCGGACCAATGTCCCACGGCTCGGCAATCATCTTAGCTGACTTCAGCACAGGGTCTTGATCCAGACTTTTGAAGAATGGATGTTCTTTGGTGTACCCGTGAGGTGTGCGCCCGAGTATCGGTGCCAAATCGAAGCGAAAACCGTCCACGCCCATTTCCTGATGCCAGTAACGCAAACTGTCGAGCACCAGGTTTTGAACCTGCGGGTGATCGATGTTTAGCGTGTTACCGCAGCCCGTATCGTTTATGTACGTTGCGCCGTCGTGCGGCAGCGTGCGGTAGTACGTCAGGTTATCGATACCGCGAAAACTCAAAGAGGGACCGTATGCGTTACCTTCCGCCGTGTGGTTATACACCACGTCAATAATGACCTCCAAACCTCGATCATGTATTGCGTCTGTCATGGCACGAAACTGTTCACGACTACCGCCGTCAAGATAGCGACTGGACGGAGAGAAGTAGTTCAGCGTGTTGTAACCCCAAAAATTCTTCAGTTCTTTCTCAACCAGAAAATGTTCGTCAACAAATTCGTGTACCGGAAGAAGTTCAACCGAAGTTATTCCCAGAGCCACTATATAATCGAGCACGTTGCCATTGGTCATACCACGAAACGTACCCCGATCTTCAGTCGGTACGTCAGGATGCTGCATGGTGTAGCCGCGCACGTTTGCCTCATATATTACCGACTCTGACCACGGACGCTGATTGGTAGGGCTGTAAGCAGGCAAGCTCGCGCCAACCACTACTCCCTTGGGCATGTAGGCGCTGCTATCCGTTTTGCTCATGGCCGCCGGATGGTCAGGTTGAGCATGGCCATAAGCAAATAACTCGGGGGACCATATTAGTGGCGCGCTTAACTGTTTAGCGTAAGGATCAAGCAAAAGCTTGTGCGGATTAAACCTCAGTCCTCTCTGGGGAGCGTAAGGACCATGCACGCGATAGCCATAGTGCTGACCTACCTTGCAACCAGGAAGATATCCGCACCAGACGTTGCTGGTCGTACTATTGAGCTGATGTCGAACGGTTTCGTTGCCCGCTTCATCGAACAAGCACAGCTCTACCGCTTCGGCCTGTTCGGAATAAATGGCGAAATTAACACCTTTCGCATCGGCCGTGGCACCCTGCGGTGCCGGTGATCCTCGCTCCAACATGTTCAGTCCGCGTTAATCTCAAGCGGGGTCAAACGCCAGATATCGTTGTTGTAGTCTTGCATCGTGCGATCCGTTGAGAACCGGCCCGAAGACGCCGTATTGAGAATGCTCATCGCCGTCCACGCAGACTGGTCTTTATACAGTTCATTAACTCGTTCTTGCGCATCGACATAACTTCTAAAGTCAGCGGCGGTCATCCAGTTGTCCCGTGGGCTGCGAATGGCGTTAATAATTGAGTGATTAATACCAGGCTCATTCGCATTGAAATGATCTGTTTCAATCAAGTGCATCACGCGTGAAAAATCGCTATCTCCATCAATATATTCCTGCGGGTTATACTGACCTCGAATTTCGGCAACTTCTTCTACCGTCAGCCCGAACAAGAAAAAATTGTCCGGGCCTACAGCTTCGCGAATTTCAACGTTGGCACCGTCCAGTGTTCCAATGGTGAGCGCACCGTTCATCATGAATTTCATGTTGCCCGTACCGGAAGCCTCTTTGCCTGCAGTAGACACCTGCTCTGACAGCTCCGCAGCAGGACAAATGATCTCCATTGCCGATACGTTGTAGTCTGCGTAGAACACGAGCTTCAACCGACCGTCCATAGCGGGGTCGTTATTGATCACTTCGGCAACATTGTTAATAAATTTAATGATGTCTTTGGCCATCACGTAGCCCGGCGCGGCCTTGCCACCAATAATAATGGCTCGAGGTACCAGGTCGTCACCCTCACCACGCGAAATACGGTCATACAAGTGAATAGCATGAAGCACATTCAGGAGCTGACGCTTGTATTCGTGAATTCGTTTGACCTGCACGTCAAACAGCATATCGGTACTGAGTGTCACGCCAGCGCGATACTTAATATCTTCCGCGAGGCGCTGTTTGTTTTGCAACTTGATCGCACGCCATTTTTCGGCAAACGAAGCATCACCGACAAAGGCCTTTAATTTTTCGAGCTGAGGCAGGTCTGTGACCCATTCATCGCCTATTTTACTCGACACGAGTGTTGCCAAATCGGGATTACACGCAGCCAACCAACGACGTTGCGTAACACCATTCGTTTTATTGTTGAATTTTTCAGGCCACAGTTCATAGAAGTCTTTAAACAGACCCTGGGTAAGCAAGTCGGAATGTAACTGCGCAACGCCATTAACCGAGAAGCTGCCAACAATGGCCAGATAAGCCATTCGAATCTGCGGCGCTGAACCTTCCTGAATAAGCGACATACGGCGAACACGTTCAATGTCACCCGGCCACTTCTGTCGTAGCTCGCGAATAAAGCGTGCGTTAATTTCAAAAATAATGTCTGTTATACGCGGCAACAAATTCTGAAACATGTCGACAGGCCATAGCTCGAGTGCCTCAGGCAGCAGCGTATGGTTGGTATAAGCCATGGTCTTTTGCACAATCGACCAAGCGCTGTCCCAGTCAAGCAGATGTTCGTCGAGTAACAGGCGCATTAACTCAGCCACCGACACGGCCGGATGAGTATCGTTCAGCTGGAAACAATGCTTCTCGGCAAACTCGTCCAGGCTACCGTGGGTTTCGCACCAGTCGCGTAAAATATCCTGCAAACTGGCCGACGCCAGGAAATACTGTTGACGCAAACGAAGCTCTTGGCCGTTTTCGGTCGTGGCGTTGGGGTACAACACCATCGTGATGTTTTCCGCCGCATTTTTCGACGCTACCGCGTCAGAATAACTGCCTGCATTAAATTCACTCAGGTCAAACTCTTCAGTGGCCGCAGCCGACCAAAGCCGTAACGTATTTACGACTTCATTTTTATAACCCGGCACTGGCACGTCGAACGGTATGGCGAGCACGTCGCTGGTGTTGCACAGCCGATACCGCTCTCGTCCTTCAGCGTCTTTATAAATTTCCCGAAACCCTCCGAAGCGAATGGTTTGGGCGTGCTCAATACGCTCAATTTCCCAAGGGAAGCCCTCACGCAACCAAAGATCCGGTTCTTCAACCTGGCGACCATCGACAATTTTTTGGTGGAACATACCGTAGTTGTAGCGAATACCGTAGCCAGTAACGGGTAAGCTTAACGTCGCACAGCTATCCAGAAAGCAGGCCGCGAGACGTCCAAGTCCACCGTTACCCAAACCCGCGTCGCGCTCGAGTGTTTCTACTTCTTCCAGCTGCAAACCAATTCGCTTGAGCGCTTTTTCGGCGTCGTTTTCAATTCCCAAATTGAGCAGCGAGTTGTGCAACAAACGGCCCATAAGAAATTCAAGAGACAAGTAAGCCACTCGACGTCCGTCCGTGTTCCTGACAACCTGCTCCGTATTTTTCCAACGCTCCATAAGGCGATCACGCGCAGCATAAACCAACGCCTGATAAACAAAAGGCGAGCGCGCTTGCAGCGTACCGCGACCCAGCATTCGGGCGTAGTAATGAGAAAAGTCTTTTAGCAAAGCGTCTGCATCCATTCCCAATGGTGGCGTATCAAACAGCTTCTTTAAATTTGTGTCGCTAGCCTTAGCGCTCATAGTGTTACTCCGTCACAGGCAGATCGCACTGTGGTTTATTACTTGTTGAGTGTTAAATACACGGTCGCTAAAGGCGGCAAGGTAAGCGACAAAACCGCCGGTCGGCCCTGATATTCGACCTCGGACGCAGATAGCGCTCCGGCGTTATGTACATTGCTGCCGCCGTAACGTTCGGCGTCCGTATTCAAGATTTCCGAATATTGGCCTGCTTTGGGCACACCAATTTGATAATCGTAACGAATTACAGGCGTAAAATTGGATACTGAGATCACAAAACTGCGGTCGCGCGCGTAGCGTATCCAGCTCAGCACACTGTTGGCGCTGTCTTCCCAGTCAATCCACTCAAAACCGTCATTCTCAAAATCGTTTTCATAAAGAGCCGGATGTGACCGGTACACCTTGTTCAGGTCGCGAACCAGTAACTGCACCCCACGATGATTGTTTTGCTCTACCAAATGCCAATCGAGGGAGGCGCTGTGATTCCACTCGTTAAGCTGGCCAAACTCACTACCCATGAACATCAGCTTTTTACCCGGATGCGAGTACATCGCACCGAAGTACGTACGCAAGTTTGCAAATCGCTGCCACGCGTCACCGGGCATTCGTCCTATAAGCGAACGCTTGCCGTGCACGACTTCGTCATGAGAAAGCGGCAGGACAAAGTTCTCGTTAAAGGCGTAGACCAGGCCAAACGTCATTTTACCGTGGTGGTGCTGTCGGTGTAATGAGTCTTCACCGATGTACGCCAACGTGTCATTCATCCAGCCCATATTCCACTTGAAGGTAAACCCAAGACCACCTGAGTAGGTTGGTCTTGAAACTCCGGGCCAGGCCGTAGATTCTTCAGCATAAGTGACCGCGCCGTGTTCGTGAACCTCTTCGTTTAGTCGACGCAAGAATTCGACCGCCTCGAAGTTCTCGTTGCCACCGTGCTCGTTAGGTATCCATTCACCGGGCTCTCGCGAGTAATCCAGATAAAGCATGGACGCGACGGCATCTACTCGAAGTCCGTCAATATGAAATTCTTTGATCCAGTACAGCGCACTGCCGATTAGATAGTTAACCACTTCACGACGACCGTAGTTGAAAATCAAGGTACCCCAATCGGCATGCGCACCTTTACGCGGATCTTCATGTTCGTACAATGCCGTGCCGTCAAAATTCACTAATCCGTGTTCATCGCGCGGAAAATGTGCGGGCACCCAATCTACAATGACACTGATGTCCGCCTTGTGGCATTGGTCTACGAAGTAGCGAAAATCGTCGGGGGTGCCGAATCGGAAAGTGGACGCAAACATACCGATAGGTTGATAGCCCCAGGAGCCATCAAACGGATGCTCGCTCAACGGCATGAATTCGATATGGGTAAAGCCCATGTATTTTATGTAAGGCAGCAGCTCGTCAGCCAATTCGCGATAGCTCAAAGGGCGGTTATCTTCGTCAGGCTTGCGCCGCCACGACCCGGCGTGAATTTCGTAAATACTGACTGGACGATCCAAGCCGGGCATTTCCTGCTGGCGTTTTTGCATCCACGCTTCGTCTGACCACGAGTAGTTGTCTGCGTAGACGATGGAGGCGTTACCGGGCGGTGACTCAAACCGTTGTCCTAGCGGATCGGTTTTTAACGGCAATAACCGCTGGTTCTGGTCCAGTAATTCAAATTTGTAATGGGCTCCTACATCGACATTTGGTACAAATATTTCCCACACACCAATTGATGGGTGAAGACGCATCACGTGACTCAAGCCGTTCCACCGGTTGAAGTCGCCCACAACGCTTACACGATGCGCATTAGGCGCCCACACCGCGAAACGCACGCCCTCTACGCCCTCATGGGTCACCACATGTGCGCCGAGCGACTCGTAAATAAACTGATGCGTCCCTTCGCCTAAAAGATGAAGTTCAAGATCAGTTAACGATGTGCTAAACCTGTACGGATCGTCAATCAACTGAGCGCTGCCGGAAGAATCAGTCAGCTTAAGACGATAGGCTCCGACAGGGCTGTCGAAAACAGCGTAGAAGATTCCGTTTGCCATAGCGTGTGTTTTACACGCCTGCTCCCGTCCTTTGCTATCGACTACGCTCACCTGTTTGGCGTACGACTGCAGCGTTGTTACAACGGTGCAGTCACCAAAAGAGTGAGGACCAAAAACCGCAAACGGATTACGGTGAATGCCAGCAGCGGCAGCCTGCCACTCCTCTAACAGATCTTGCGAAACAGCTTCCGCCGGCATCGTTGATTTGTCGCCTGTGAAATTAGTGTTCATCGTGTTCCGTTTCAGAAAGTTCCGGCTCATAGAACTCTCTCTCGTAAAGCTCAGCAGAAACGGCCCAGCCGAATCGCTGGGCAGCGGCTTTCAAGCGTAACGCCCGCCATTCTTCAGGATGATCAGTTTTCATCGTCAGTGCCTGGTCGACACTTGAGACGAAATTATCAGCCTGCTCGGATACAGATTTTCCGGAGAAAACAAATCCGGTGTGTCCGTCAACCACGGTATCTTTCAGACCGCCGACCGCGTGCACAACGCAGGGTTGACCAGCACGCATGGCAAACAGCTGACTAATACCGCAGGGTTCGAAACTACTGGGCATCAAAAACAGGTCGCCAGACTTAAACAGGAAATCGGACAGCTCTTCGGAGTAGCCACATAAAAAAAGAAAGTTGTCGTAGCGCTGAGACAGCTGTGCCATTCGCTGCTCGAGCATTCTATCGCCGCTGCCGAGCAAGACGAATACGCCGCTGTTGCCCAAACGGTCGAGAATATTCTCCAGAGCCGTTTTGCCATTGCTGGTTGTCGCCATGAACAACGCTACTTTTTGCGCCGTGAGCCGACCAATACTGGTTAACAATGTAGCTGGTCTGCGCTTTGGAATAGAGGCTAAACGCGATCTGGCCATAAGCTGACTTGAGGCCACATAAAGGTCCTTCACCATCCATGCATCAATGGCGCGGTTGGCCAACTTTTGAAAACCGGTCCAGGCAGGCCTGCGAGCGAGAACTTTTGGTTTAGCCGCCTTTCTGGCGGATGAATCGGAGTAGTTGCAGCCGTTTAACACGCCAATTAGACGCCCTTCATCTTCAACCGTTTGCAGATCTTCTTCCAAGCCTTCACCTCCGTGAAAGCCAACTGACGGATCATTGGGCTTCAATATTTCCTGAGCGTAAGTCGGCGACACGGTGTTGACCCTGTCCGCCAGGCGAATTGCCGTAGCCATTGGATTTACGCAGTCGGCGTAACGCGGGTCAGACACTTGGTAGTGAGAGAAATTCAGATTCGGAAACCAGCTTTCGAGCGAAGATAAGTGGTTGCGCAATGGCCGCGTACCTTGCAGTGCCAGATTATGAATGGTGTACACGGCTGGAATGTTCTTAAGTGCCGCAAACCGGGCGTCGTATGCACGTAGCATGAGGTAGCACGCCGTGTGCCAGTCGTGCAGATGCACGACGTCAGGTTGCTTGTCCGCTTCTAAAACAAAAGACGCCGCCGCACTCGAGAACGCGGCAAACTTGTGCGCGTCCGTTGCAAACGGTGCGTCAGAGCCGTCGTCGTAGTAGATTTGCCCTGGACCGTGAGGTGCGAACAACTCATGCTCAATAGCAATATGTTGAACGTTTTTATGAGCACCAGGAATCGAACTCAACTGAGCAATATGACGGTCGCCAGCAAACGGGAAAGAAACATCACCAACGGCCTGCGCACCCGGTAGCGTCTGAAAAACACCGTACCCGGGAGTTACCACGGTCACGTCCCACCCACGCTCGCCGAGTGCAATAGCCAAATAGTGAATAACATCGCCGATGCCGCCCACTTTTCCGCCGGGTAGCGCGCCGTTCTCGGCCGCTACAAACATTATTCGCTGTTTAGAAATGTCGTTCTCTTTTCGTTTAGCTAACGCGTGAAGTGCAGGTCCTGCCCCAACATGTCGGGCGTCACAAGCGTGAGCCCGCTGTCGGTTACACGAAAACCTCGGGCCTTGTCGGCCTCGTGATCTTCACCAATAACCGTGTTGTCAGGAACATGCGCACCCCGGTCGATGATGGCGCGATTAATACGACAGTGCTCACCAATGTCGACGTCCGGAAGAATGACCGAGTCTTTCACCAAAGAATATGAATGCACGGTTACTTTAGAGAACAACAGTGAACGCTTGATACGCGCACCGGAAATCAAACAACCACCTGACACCATGGAGTCAATAGCAACTCCGCGACGATCGTCGTCGTCGAAGATGAATTTAGCGGGCGGCAACTGCGGTTGGTCGGTCAAAATCGGCCACTGGGAATCGTACAGATTGAGCTGTGGCGTTAAGGAAACCAACTCCATATTGGCCTCGTAAAAGGCATCGAGCGTACCGACATCACGCCAGTAAGTTTCATTGGTGTTATCCGAGTTACGGAACGGAAACGCCTGCACGCGATATTTTTCTATGGCCGAAGGAATGATGTCCTTACCAAAATCGAAACTTGTGTTTGGGTCATCGGCGTCCTTGATAACCTGCTCGTACAGAAACGCCGTATTAAAAACGTAGTTCCCCATGGAAGCGAGACAGTAACCGGGCTTGCCCGGAATTTCAGTCGGATGTTCGGGCTTCTCGTCAAACGCGATAACACGGCCTGACTCGTCGACGGTCATAACGCCCAGTGCACCAGCAGCTTCAGCTACCGGCACTTCAATGCAGCAAACGGTCATGTCGGCTGCTGTATCGGCATGTTTTGCAAGCAACGGACCGTAATCCATTTTGTACACGTGGTCGCCCGCCAGAATAAGTACCAGACGCGGGCTGTGGGTTCGAATAATGTCGAGGTTCTGATACACCGCGTCGGCTGTCCCGCGATACCAGTCACCACCGGTTCGCTGTGAAGCCGGTAAAATTTCAACAAACTCGTTTTGGTCAGCGCGAAAATTGGTCCAGCCATGTACCAGGTGACGAATGAGCGAGTGCGCTTTGTACTGAGTGAGCACGCCAACTCGCCGGACACCGGAGTTCATGCAGTTGGACAAAGGAAAGTCGATGATGCGAAATTTACCGCCGAAGTAGAGCGACGGTTTTGCGCGCCACTGCGTGAGCTCGTGCAATCGCGAACCCTGACCTCCTGCCAGTATCAAGGCCAGAGTTTCTCGCGTTAGCCGACTAACCGATCGACCGTCATCTCTAGTGTTATTTCCGCTCAAAATTGTGCCCCTGTATTCTTTTAAGACTGTATTTCCGGAATTATAACACCTGTGAGGACGCCCGACCGGTTCTTATTGCATGTTCTCGCATCCGTTCAATAGCGGGTTCAGTTAACTCATCCGCTGTCATTCGCCACTGCCAATTACCCTGGGTCGTACCTGGTGTGTTGTAACGAGCCTCGGATCCCAAGCCTAGAACGTCCTGCATTGGCGTGATAACCAGCTGCGCCTCTGAGTCGTAAGCGAGGCGAATTAAGGTGTCAACGACGTTATCGGCTGATCCTCCGATGTTGCCCAACACCATACGTTCAAAATCGCCGCCCCCCTCTTCCTGACGACGCTCGTCGTACCAACCACGCGTAGTGTCGTTGTCATGTGTACCGGAGTAGCAAACGCTGTTGGCCAGAATTTGATTACAGTCGAAACCAGGTTGATCCACCATAAACTGTAATACCTGCATGCCGGGGAAGCCCAGACGCGACAAAAGCGCTCTGACGTCGTCGGTAATCAGACCTAAATCCTCGGCAACGAGTGGTAGTTGACCCAACGCGCCTTTCAACGAGGTGAACAACTCGTCGCCCGGCCCTTTCATCCAGTCGCCTTCTTTGGCCGTTTCCGCTCCTTCCGGAATCGACCAATACGATTCGAACGCACGAAAATGATCAAGACGAACAATATCTACCTGCGTGAGCTGCTGACGAATGCGTTCAATCCACCATTGGTAGTTCTGCGCCTGGTGGTAGCTCCAATCGTAAACAGGGTTTCCCCAAAGCTGCCCATGTTCACTAAAGTAGTCTGGCGGGACGCCCGCCACCTGGTCAGGTTTGCCATCACAATCAATTTGCACCAGCTCGGGCTGCTGCCACACATCAGCGCTGTCGAGCGCCAAATAAATTGGAATATCGCCAAACATGGCAATACCTTTTGAGTTGGCGTACTCACGGATTTTTAGCCACTGTCGGTAAAACAAAAACTGCGATAGTTTTACGCTGTGTAATTCCTTTGCCGCTGATTGCTGAAGCGCTTGCATTGCAGCCGGAGTGCGGCGTCGAAATCGGTCAGGCCACTGAGGCCACGGTAGCCCTTCATGCTGGCTTTTGAGTACCTGAAAAGAAGCAAAGTCGTTAAGCCACTGAGTCTCGTGTTTGGCTAAAAAGGCTTCCCACTCGAGTCGAAGAGATGCACTCGCACGACTGGCAAAATCAATCGACACGTCGTCCAACAGTCTTTTTTTCAACGGTATCAAGCGTGAAAAATCAACCCGTGATCGGGCGAGGTGCGTAAACGGTTCGAGTTGTTCTGTCGTAACAAGGCCGTCTTGGTGCAAGAGCTCAAGGTCGATTAACATCGGGTTACCCGCGTAAATCGACAAAGGCTGATAAGGCGAATCGGCGTAAGCCGTGGGACCCAAGGGCAGAAACTGCCAGACGCTCATCCCCATCGCGGACAAACTATCGACGAACTTTAAGGCCTGCTCCCCGAGACTGCCAATACCATGATCACCGGGCAGCGCAGTAATGTGCAAACAAACGCCAGCGGCGCGAACCTGATCCACTCGCCCTTTCAGCAAATCGACATAGGGAAGGGTTGAATCGGGTAGCGCGGAATTATTAGCCAAAAATGGGCCCTCAAATGATCAGCTGCGGCAAGTGGCCACGTATCACTATAGCACTCGTGCGCAGAAATATACGGTATTCATGTACAGGCATGCGCTTTGCATTCAGCAAAACAAGGCTGCCGTTTCTTACGACTTGCACCTATGAGACGTTCAGGAACAGGATGAAAGGTACAGGTCAAGACTATAGGCTCAAGCTATTAATCTGAAACCCGCGCCCTAAAAACCAGTAGATACCAACTCCAAATAGTAAAGCAACCACACAGTCAGAAAGTACGCCTATACGCTTCACCTTACAAAGGTGAATCACTCCCGCCACGCCTGCTATAAACGCCAACTGCCCGATTTCGACCCCCAGGTTAAAACTTGCCAGAGCAGGAAGGAGGCCCTCTTTGGACGCGCCGGCCGCGGTAAATCCAGTGGCGAAGCCGGCACCATGAGTCAGCCCGAACACCAATGTAACGAGCAATCGCCAGGCAGCAGGCTGTGAAGCAAATCGGGAAAACTCCAAATAGCAAATGAACATCAGAGATACACCAATAAGTGCACTACAGCTCAGCACCGTTAACAGGAACAATTTCAAAAAAAATGCGAGGCCAATTGCACTAAACAACAAGCTGTAACCGATAGCCCGCATACTCTCGCGTTGAAACAGATACTCAACACACACGACACATACGCTCAATCCAATCAGCGATTCAATCGCACCCGTTTTGATCGCAATATTCCCAAAACCAATCGCGGCCAATGCCAGCGTGTGTCCTAGTGTAAATCCGGTTACGGCTAGAACAATGTCCCGAGTGCTTCGAAGAGTCAAAAGCAAGGCTAGCAAGAACACTAAATGATCAACACCAGCGATAACATGCTTAAAACCTCTTACGCCAAACCAGAGTATTTGCCTCGAGGGATTCCCGGTTGCAGTTTCGAGCGTTAGATCCCATTCCGTTTGGTCTTGCGTGAACACGTTTTGACGAACCAGATTATCAACTAAGTAAGTAGCGTAGTGAGTATGTTCTGCGGCTATATTAAAGAAAGCCTTCGCAGTCAGCGTATCGGGCTGACCATTACACTGCCAGCGAGATTCAAGTCGAAACCAGCCCGGCTGGGATGCCAGCGATCGGCCACTCTCTAACAAAGAGCATCTGCGTTCATCTGGAAAGACAGAATGGCTAAAATAATCAGCTAGCATGTTTGTAGAGTTGCCAACTGTACCGAAACCCGAAAGGCGGGATGCCTCACGTGCGCTCACCGTAAACTGCACGGTTAATACGCCATCCTGTAAAGCCCAGACACTAAACGATTCGCTAGGCGTGTGTGCGGAAACACCGACAGTGTGCAGCAGCGCACAGAACAGCAAGAGTAAACTCTTATTCAAATTCTGCATCTACCTTGATGTCAGCCCTTTGGGCAAGCCATTGCAAATATTCTTGCAATGCGGTGTCAGCGCTGCGGCGCTTGAACTCCGCTTGCAACACCGGCTTCAGACTCTCGAAATCAGCTATCGTTGAAGGAAGGAACTCTTGCAGAAACAGCACATGCCACACTGCATTTTGATAAATTGGAGTTGAGTATTCGCCGGGCGCAAGTGCTTCAACAGAATCGGTTAAAGATGAGCCAAGATAATTTGACAATGTGGAAGTCGGCATTGGCTCCGCTGGCAAGCGGTGCATCAGTGTATAGCCGGTGGACTCATTCAAAACGTAACCAGCCGCATCCTGACGTAACATTTTCTGCCACTCCAAAGCCGTTTGCTCGTCGTTAACATCGAGCGTTGAGCTTTGGTACCAACGAACTATGTAACGCGGAGGCTGCGAAAAAAAGGCAGCTTCTTCTTCATAGAGTGTGCGCAGATCAGTCTCGCTTGCGGATACCGAAACTGATTCAGCCGCTACGTGAGCAATAGCAGCGGATGCCAATGACTTTCGCACTGTCGGCACGGCTGCATCCAGATTCAGTTCCAATGCGCGATCAACTAAAAGCTGCTCGTCGATCAGACGTTGAAGCGCAAAGTTCTTTTCCTTACGTGTCAACGGCTCACGTCGGTCGGCTTCCATATCAGAAAGCACGTCACGATACCGACGCCATGAAATTTGCGTACTCCCCACCTGGGCAACAGTACCCGGTTGCAACTCATTGGAAGTGCGGCGAGCCGTCGGAACCAGAATATCGTTGAGGGCAAGGCCCGCACCTGCGAGCGCACAGATCAAGAGCAGTCCATGTCGAAGCGAAGCCGAATTGTCGCTAAAAAGACTCACCGGATCAGTTTAGTTCAGTTGCCGCGAAGTCCACAAAGATTGGCGAGGACCAGGCCATGCTGACAAGATCTTCGGCACAGTTGTCGGACGGCGAAGTTCGGTCATCACCAAAACAGGCATTCACAGAAACACACTGCCCCTTCTCGTCGCGGTCGCATCGCAGACCGTTCGCGTTAATAGTTGACCTGGACTGCTGTATCGCCCGAGCGTAGTAAACAACGTCGCGAGCGCCTTGGACAAAGCCCTCGTCTTCGAATTCACCGCTGCATCCTGAACCCGTTTGGTCACACTCGATAACCTTCCATGGGTCTGTTATTAGCGGTGCGATGTTTTCTTTCTCGAAACGCTGCGGCATGATTCGTACAATCTCGATTCGCTCGATGGGTCTGCGAACACTGGAAGGGTTATAACATTCACCGCGACACAGCAGTTCGAGACGTTCGGCATTAAGCGCGGTCCGTGCGTAGTCAGTGCAGCCAGGCTTTTGGGCAAACGACCCCATGGCTTGCACTTTAAAACGAGGGTTCTCCGAGAGCTCGGCCTCCCCGCCCATCGGCGTCGATAGCTCGCGGCCGTTATCTGCGGAACTCATCATTTCAAACCACAACAAAATCCGCTCTCCCGACGTTCCATAAACTTCCTTGGCTTGCAACGCTTCCCATATCGACTCCCGATCTCGCCCGGCAGAATGAACTGCCACAAGTCCACCAGTTGAAAAAAAACTGGATTGCCGCTCAAGCTCCAGGATATTAAAAAGATCTATTTGAGACACATCTACATCTCTGGGTGACGACGATGAAGAATCGCCACGGTCGGTGGAATACAATTCTCGCGACGCGCTGTCTTTATAGCCCCACCAGTCGGTTACAGGATCTCTTTTGTACTCTTTATAACCCGTACCCGGTCGCGCAGAATGATTATCACTTGAGGCGATAAAGCCAAACCTGAAACGTTTAGGTTCCTCACTCTCGTCGAAACCGCCTATTGCAAGACCGTATTGAGCTGATCCGCCAGGCCGATAGTTGAACGCCGGTAGAAAACAGTCTTCGCATTGCCCTGCGTTTAACCAATCGTCAAGCTGAGTGCCCGGCACCACGTGCCACCCAGGTAGTCCGTATTGCACATAGCGTTCACGAGTATCCCTGGCTCGGGAATCACATTCGGTCGTATCAGCACCCTCTTTAAGACACCTTTCTTTAATGATTTCTCCTGCTCGCCAACACGACGGCAAATACCCGGGCGTTGGTTCTGGGCACACCGCCATACCATCGTCGTCAAACCGGACAGCACGCCAATCGCGATAGACTTCAGAGGCGCCATGCCCCGAGTAGACTTCAATTAGCGTTTGCCTGTTCGGGTCATGCATGTCGCCTGTAAGCTGCTTGTCGAGCGTTGTTCCCGGCGGCGAATAAATCCCCCAGGCTGTGCCGTGCGGAATAACAATCGACGGAAGACTCAGCTCATCAAGTTTTCGAAACAAGTCAGCAGGCGTAGCAGCTATTTCAGCACACCCCGGCGATAGCTCGCGACTGTTCACGTTGTCGGCACATACGGGTGTGTCAGCTATTTCGTTAATTAGTCGGCCAAAATCGTAATAACGTTTACGCTCGGCCAAGTCACGAAGAGGCGGTAACACTCGCAGCTTTACCGGAATGCTGGCGAACGTGCCACCCCGAACAGGAGACGCAATGGGCCGAGTTGGAAGCTCCGCGTCGGTGACGCCCTTGAAAATGATGTTCTTGTGTCCGTAATGCTGCTCAGGTTGCGGGTTTGACTGCGTCCACTCGTAGCCCATGAACGTAACCATATCCGGATTAGCCGGATCTCCAGCAATTTCATTACATCGTTGCACACTGGCAACTGACTTTTTCCACAGTTCCGGTGGCAAACTTTCAGCGTGATCGGTGAGCGCCCAAAAATCGAGGTTGGCGCAAACGCGGGCGAAATCGCAGGCGTCTGCTGGCGGATGCGTACCGTCGCCTTGCACCATCGGCAGCGACATTCGAAACGCGTCAGATGAAAACGTCGTGTGCACGTGCAAATCGCCAAACAGGATTTGTTTGGGTTCATTTCCGGTGACTGAGGTGACACCCTGTGGCTTCAACCGGGCCTCGTGCAACTCGGGCGGCCTGGGTTCAATAGCGGCAATTGACCCGCTCTCTTCAAGCTGACCGTACCAGCCCTGCATAATACCGGTCACGTACATTCCAACAACTGCAGCTCCCAGAAACGCGATACCAATGGCTGTTTTTATTATTCGCATAATGACAGAACCCGGTTTGTCTAAAGCGGAAATAAAAAAGGCCGGATAAACCGGCCCTTTTCATGCTTACAAATTACATAGTAATTGGCTAGCTACTCAATTTAGTTAAAGCTTTTTTACTAAAACGATTTAATTAAAATCGAAGTTAGCGCCAAACTCAACGCCGAACCAGCGAGGTGGTCCGTAGGCTGACATGATCCAAAGCGTCGCGACAGACAAAGAGCCCGTTCGATAACGTTCATCTGTGAGGTTCTTACCAAACAATCTGACGAAATAATTATCGTTCTTGTCAGTAAACGTAACGCTTGCATCGACCAGCGTCCTTTCGTTCAGAAACGCATTGAATTCAGGAGCCACGTCCGAGTAGCTGGCAACCGATTCATCTTCATAGGCCACTCGCACGTTCCAGTCCAAATCACCGTATCGGGGCAACTCCTGCCTGTACTTGGCGTCAATCGTGTACATGAGTTCCGGCGCTCGCGTTACAGGCTGATTGCTAAAATCAACGTCGTTAACACCGTCAAAATTAGTATCCGCTTCAAACGTGTCAAACTCGGCATCGGTCCAGGCCAAGTTGCCGGAGAACGTCAGGCGTTCTGTAGCAGCCCAACTACCGTCCAACTCCAAACCCTGTGTAGTGAGTTCAGCGGCGTTAAAGAACAGTGTTTCTTGTCCCGTAGGGAACGTTGCGTTGAGTGTTCGCTGAGCATCGGTATATTTAACATGAAACAACGTCGCACCAAATGAGGCTGACCCACCCAAAATGCTTGCGCGAACACCCGCTTCAAATGAATCGGCTATTTCAGGATCGGTAGGTCGCGCTGCCAAAGGCGTAATCGGATTTAGCTGCGTTCCAATCTGATCGTTATAGCCACCACTCTTAAAGCCGCGAGAGTAATTCGCATAACCAAACCAGTCGTCGTTAAAGTCGTATGCGAAATTGACCCGGTATGTGGGTTCCTCCCACGTCTCAGAGTCCCGCACGACCAGAGAAGGGAAGCGGTCGAAATCGACAGCATTAAGTGGCGTTCCGAGTTCTGCCAGCGTTGGCGCGCCGTCGAGTGCAAATACATTAATACGCGGACGTCCGGCCCAGCTCTTTTCCTCTTTCGTATATCGAAGCCCCAGCGTGAGGTGAGCGCGATCGGTAATGTCCCATGTTCCATCAACAAACCCCGCTATTGCGCTTGCTTCCTGAGCATTGCACAGGATCAGAGGATTGTTATTGAAAAATGCAGGTGGCGTACCGAGGAAAAAATTGTCCAGAAAGCCAACAACCTGCAACACGCAAAATTCAGTATCGTCGCTTTGCGTAAAGGCACCGGCAACAAAATTCCAGGGACCGTCCAAATCAGATACCAGACGAATCTCAAACTGGCTGGTTTCACGATTGTCGTCGCGGGTGGCGTCAAACAACGAGACAGGCCCGGGAGAGCCGGCATACGAACTGGGCAAACGCGATTCCTGCTCACGTATCCCTGTGTTGGCCAGAATGGAATAGTTTCCAAGGTCCCACTCAGCGCTCAGGTAGAAACCGTCAATATCGACACGGTGTCCGCTGGTCAGATTCAACAGCAAGTCATCTCGAAGCGTGTTGCCGGCATTATCTAGTGGATCGCCGGTAGCGGCAGGGTAACCCCAAACCGGAAAAAGATAGCCTTCACCCGATTCAGCAACAATTGGTGGAGTATCACCCTTGTCGCGAATAATTTCGTATTGGAAGAGCATATTAAAGTTATCGCTGGGCTCCCACAGCAGTTTCGCTCGGGCTGAAAACACATCGTCTCCGCCGAGATCTCGACCATCACCTTGTCCGGATAAGCCAGCATAAGTCGGATCAACAGGAGCCGGGCCAGCGCCTAGTGGGCCAAAGGTCGCGTTGTTCTTATAATATCCATCGGACTCTAATTTCATGCCGGCGAAACGAAAGGCCCAGTTGTCACCAAATGGAACGTTGATGGCAGTCTGCAATTGTTGGGTGCCAAAGTCACCCAGCTTTAATCGCAGGTCCACACTCTTGTCGTTAATGACCGGACGTTTGGTGCGCACGTTAATAACGCCACCCGTTGTATTCTTACCGAACAACGTACCCTGAGGGCCGCGTAAGACTTCGATTGCTTCAACGTCGAACATTTCGAGATTGGAACTTTGGATGTGAGGCACTACGAAATCATCGATGATTACACCAATCGGCGATTCTTTATAAACAATGATAGTCGTCTCGGAAACACCGCGCAGAGCAAACTGAGCTGATTTAAAAGCAGCAACCGTTCCGCCCGACAACCCAGGCACCGAGACGGCAATGTCGTTAAGGTCACGAATACCGAACGTTTCAATCTGTTCACCGGTAAGCGCCGTAACCGCCACTGGAGTTGTCAGAATATCGGTATCTCCGCGGCGAGTAGCCGTTACCGTGACTTCTTCAAGTACTTGAGCATTGGCCATTCCCGGTACAAACGCTCCGACCCAAAGCGTTACAACAATCATGCTTACTCTTTGCAGTGTTCGCATTCCACTTTGCATTTCAAACCCCCTCACAACATTCGATTTACGCTTCAATGTCTTCAGATTCGCGAGAGTGCATATTTGCGGACAATTCGGCGGCGAGATAACTCCTAAGAACCTTAGCCCGCCTAAAATAAAAAAACAAGTCGGACTGTTTTTTTTACGTGGTAGTATTTGAGTGTACCCAGACATCTAAATTAGAGCGGAAAAAACATGGTAATCAGGACTATCACTCTGAGCATTCTACTAACCTTGTGGGGATGCACATCCGGCGTGCAAACACCCTCGCGGGACACCCAAATGGCTGACACCAAAGCGGCTATCTCCAAGTCGAGCGACATGTCTCCTGACGGAGCGAAATTGTACGAGACCCATTGCGCCGTCTGTCACGAAGGTGGAGTGCAAAAAGCACCGCACAAAATGTTTCTTGAAATGATGCCTACGGCATCGATTCATAGTGCAATGCAAAATGGATTGATGCAGCAACAGGCCTCACGCCTTTCCGATAAAGAGCGCCTTGCGATTGCCGAGTATCTTTCAGGCACAACTCTTGCTGCCAGCCTGGCGGTTCCCGAGCCACGTCAATGCGCGAGCAAGGAAAACAAGTTCGACCTTGGTCAGGGAGTTGTCGCCTCGGGCTGGGGCTTTGACTCACGCAACACTCGCTCACAACCTCAACAACCTGGCGGCCTGACCGCAGCGGATTTACCTGATCTGGAACTCGCCTGGGTGTTCGCCTATCCCGGCGCACTACGAGCACGTTCTCAACCCGCCGTCTTCGGCAATACCGTGTTTGTCGGATCGCAGGACGGGGCACTTTATGCACTCGACCTTGGATCGGGCTGCATGCACTGGAAAATAGACGTGGGCGCTGAAATACGCACGGCCATAGTCGCCAAAGAGGGACCCATCCCCACATTGTTCTTTGGCGATCTGCTCGCACGCGCATACGCGGTAAATGCAACCTCCGGCGAAATACTTTGGAGCACAAAAGCTGACAGCCACCCCAATGCAACCATCACAGGTACGCCCAGTCTTGTTGAAGACAAACTCATTGTTCCTGTGTCATCGCTGGAGGTCACCTCAGCTGCTGCACCGGACTATCCGTGCTGCAGTTTCCGCGGTTCGCTGCTCGCCCTGTCCATTCACGACGGCAGCGAAGTCTGGCGCAGCTACACCATAGAGAACGCGCCCAAGCAACACAGTAAGACCGCAGTTGGCACCCCTGTCCTGGGCCCGTCCGGCGCCCCCATATGGAATAGCCCAACTATCGATTTAAAACGTCGTCAAATATACAGCGGCACAGGTGAGAACTACTCGTCACCGGCTGACCACAACAGCGACGCCATCATTGCCGTTAATATAGACACAGGCGAACGTGTTTGGACCTACCAGGCCACCCGTGGTGACGCCTGGAATGTAGCGTGCATGCTCGAGGACAAGAGTAACTGCCCGATTGAAGATGGCCCCGACTATGACTTTGGATCATCAGCCATACTCGTAAACGCAGGTGACACTCAAGTCCTGGTCGCCGGTCAAAAGTCCGGTACCGTTCATGGCATTAACCCGGATACCGGACAATCACTCTGGCGAACACAAATAGGTCGAGGCGGTATTCAGGGTGGCATACACTTCGGCATGGCCGCCGCATCGGGCAAGGTATACGTTCCAATCTCAGATATGGATACTGGCGCCGAGTATACGTCCGCAGCAGAGCCGGGAATCTCGGCTGTTAATGCACTGGACGGTTCCATTATGTGGACTTCTCCTGCGAACAACGTCTGTCGCGGAAGAGAGTTTTGCGAGCCGGGTATTTCGGCCGCTGTGACGGCCATTCCGGGAGCGGTAATCGCTGGACACATGGATGGTCGGTTGCGCACTTACGCCGCCGATACCGGGCATGTTCTATGGGAATACGATACGGCTCGCCGCTTCGATGATGAAGCGGGTACAACCGCGTTTGGAGGCTCAATTGGTGGTGCAGGTCCCGTTGTAGCTAACGGATACCTGCTGAGTAATTCGGGGTACGGGGTGTATTTCCACATGCCTGGCAACGTTCTTCTCGCTTTTAAAACGGCAAAATAGTGAACGTGCTACTTATCTGTGGCGGGAACTACCACGACTTCGCCTTTGCTCGCGATGAGATTCTTGGCTTGCTTAACGAATCAGAGAACCTCAGCGTCACGGTATCCGAAGACTATGACGTCGCCGCCCAACTCCCCGACACCGACATCCTGATCACCTACACGTGTGATCTTGTTCCCACTGAAGCACAGCAGCACGCGTTGTCTTCATGGCTGGCTGATGGCAAGCGTTGGTTCGCACTGCATGGTACGAACTCAATCATTCGCTGGATAAGCTATAAACCTCTCAAAATTGGCACACCGGATGAAGCGCCTGAGTTTATGGGCATGCTCGGAAGCCAGTTTGAAGCTCACCCACCTATTTGCGATTTTCGTGTTGAAGTCAGTGCACCCGAACATCCGCTGGTTGAAGGTATTGAGGCATTTGAAACCAACGACGAACTGTATATGACTCGTATGATCGGCGAGCACACGTCTCTTTTACACTGCCATTTCAGCGGTTCGACCCCCGAATTCGAAACCACAGAATGGGACGGCGACGTGGCTCAACCGGTAATGTACTTACACCCATATGGTGAAGGTCAGGTTTTGTATTTGACGCTGGGCCACTGTCGCGGCCACGACGACATGAAACCGCTTATGGATCACTACCCGGTAGTGGAGCGCTGTAGCTGGGAGCTTCCAACCTACTACGAGCTATTGAGACGAGGCATTAAGTGGAGCACCAATCTAATCTAGCTAACCCAAGCTCGAACCAGTTTAGACCCGTTTGTAAATTCTGGAGTTTTATAACTTCACTACGGGTCGCTTCCCGTCCCAACTTTTCGCGGCTTCGCGCCATTCGTCAAACAACGCAACGAGCGCCGGTCGCCTCTCGAGCACCTCGATAACACAGTTCAACGTCTCCGTTGCGTCAACGTATGCAAATCGCGGCCCCCGTTTCATTTTCCCCTCATTGGCAATGACGTGGCCCTGGCTCACATGATGTTCGAGATCACGCTCAAACTCGTCACTCCAGAAACACAGATGATGAAATCCGGTCTGTCCATTTTCATACACATCGCGATAGATACTGGGTGCGGTCCCCAGTGGCTCGACCAACTCAATTTGAGAGTCGCCAGAGTACGCAATCGCCGTTTTCATATGCAAGCTGCCCGCTCCCCCACGGTAGTCAATGAATTCGAACATGTCCGGAGTGTATTCAGCGATATAAAATGGGCCTATGTTTAAGCTGGCCGACCAACTCCGGGCCGTTTGCTCTATGTCGTTAACCACCCACGCTTGTTGAAACGGTGTTCTACCCGTTGGGAGCCTCATAGTCTACCGCCCGTTCACTTTGAAATAGTCCGGTATGCCAGCAGACCAATTCACTCCGAATTGCTGTGCACCCCCGTCTACGGTCAGTACTTCGCCAGTAATGAACTTGCCTGATGGTGCGGCAAGATAGGCAATAGCTTGAGATATATCCGCTACGTCACCGAGCTCGTGCATCGGGTTCGCATACTGAAACATTCTGGCCACTTCCGGTTCGTATACGTCAAGTCCTTCGGTACTGATAGAGCCCGGCGCCACGCAGTTCACTCTGATTTTCAGAGGCGCCCATTCAGTAGAAACCGTCTTGGATAAATAGACGACTCCGGCACGAGCTGCACAGGTATGTGCAACTTGCGGCATCCCTCTGTTGATAACCGCAACTACGTTAATAATGTTCCCGGGTTTTTTTTCATCGCGCCATCGCTGTGCGGCGCTTTGCATCATGTACCACGTGCCGTTTAAATTGGTATCAATGACGGCATTCCAACCTTTGACACTAAAATCAATTGCGTCCTGCGGAAACTGCCCGCCGCCGTTATTAACCAGAACGTCCAGGCCACCAAAGCGCTCCCACGTATCGGCCATAAGTGCGTCAACTTGTTCCGGATCACGAATAGTCATAGCGTGATAAGCGATATCTTTACCCAGCATTTTCTTAATACTGTTTGCCGTCGCCACGAGCTTTGCTTCAGTGCGGCCGCAAATCATAACTTTCGCACCTAGCCGGGTGAGGACGAACGCAGTTGCCTTACCTATCCCGCTACCGCCACCCGATATTAAAAACACCTTGCCTTCAAACAAATTGTCGGCAAAAACCAAAGGTAATTGGCTAAGCTCTTCGTCGCTGAACCCGAAGTTTGATTGTTTATTTATGGTCACTTACATTCTTCCAATTATAGAAATGCTGGCGACGTTTCGATTCGGGATTCCGCCAAGATTATGAGTTAGTCCAAACTCAGGGTTCTCAAGCTGTCTGGGCCCTGCTCTGCCCGATAGCTGCAAGTACATTTCGTAAATCATTCTGAGGCCCGAGGCACCTATAGGATGACCAAAACACTTTAGACCGCCGTCAATCTGACACGGAATATCGCCTCCCGCGTCAAACCTCCCATCCAGAACATCCGCTGGTGCCCGACCTGCTTTGGACAATCCGAGATCTTCCATCAAAACCAGTTCTGTAATTGAAAAGCAATCATGCACTTCAATCATATCCAGATCGCTGGCCGGGTTGCTGATACCAGCCTCTTCATAGGCCTTGCGCGAGGCCCGTTGAGTTGTCGCCGTGTAAGAGCCGTCCCAAGAGCTATGGGAAGACTCAACTCCATTACTAATTGACAGCTGAAGTGCTTTTACACTTACCAGGTCGATCTTGCCGAGCTGACGGGCAATCTCGGGTCGGGCCACAATAGCGCACGCCGCACCGTCACTTACTCCACAGCAATCCAGAACGCCCAACGGATAGGCTACTGGCGGAGCATTAAGCACTTGCTCCATGGTTATTTCCCGGCGCAGGTGCGCCTTGTCGTTCAGCAAACCGTTGCGATGACTTTTAACCGACACGTGGGCCATGGCTCGCTTTAGGTCCGAAACATCAATACCGTGTCGGTGACCGTAGGCGCTCGCCAACTGGGCGAACGCACCGGGAGCCGTTGAATTAGGTAACCACATATCGTCGAAAGGGCCGTTGGTGCGTTCGGGCAAACCGGCGAACCCGGTATCTTTAAGTTTCTCAACACCCATGGCCAGCGCAATATCGCACGCCCCTGATGCAACTGCGTACACGGCTCCGCGAAAGGATTCAGTGCCGGTTGCGCACAAATTCTCTACCCGCGTAACCGGAATATTATTGAGTCGAAGTGCGTTACTTAGCGGTATCGCTGACTTGCCGATACTTTGTTCGTCAAAAAAAACGCCGAGCCATGCCGCTTCAATGTCGTCACGCTCAATACCGGCATCACTAACGCACTCAGTGAACGCTTCTACCATTAAGTCTGCGGCACTCATATCCCAACGCTCGCCAAAACGGGAGCAACCCATGCCAAGAATAGCGACTTTGTCCCGAATCCCCTCGGCCACTATAGTGCCTCTGCCGCTATAGCTTTCCAAAAATAACGGCGAAAATTTCGGTGCCGGTCAATGTCTTTAATTCGAAAGTGCATTGAAACCTCAGTACCAATTTGCGTATCTCCTGCTCTTGTATCGGTAAACTGCATCATGATGTTGGCCCCGCCTTCGAATTCGATGTTGCCATACGTCAGTGGCGGCGAAGGCGAGTACGCCTGCCAGTCTTCGGTAAACGATTTAACTCGACCATGTTTACCTGCGAACGAATACTCACCTTGCTCGCCCAGCTCACGACACGCTGGATTGACACAACTTTTGGTTCTTGGAAACTGCACTGTTCCACACGCCGAACACAGCCCGCCAACCATCGCCGTGATCTGATTTCGTTCGCGATAGTACGCACTCTGCGCGGTGCGCACATCCCGTTCAGCTCGCATGCCCCAGTCCATGTCAATCAAATTCCGATTACTTAAAAATCTGAGATAATTCGTATCTTCGACGCCCTTGGAAAGCGCGGCAGAAAAAGCCTCAGGTTTACCGGCAGCTGGTCCCGCACGGAATAACATCGCGTCAGCACCCTGCCCAAATCCGATACACAGTACTAACTGGCCCTCACGCGCGGTCTCGAGGGATTCAGCCAAAGCCATTAGTGGAGATGCGCAGCCGGACAGACCGATTTGCTGGGCGATAACTGATGCACTGTTGGCGTTATCAAGACCGGTCGCTTTAGCCAGCTTCGCAGCTACCCGTGTTGGCGCATTGATCACCAGCCTATTGACACTCAACGCTCCGCATTTTGCTTTTGCAAGCACACTTTCGATGGCTTCCGCTATGAGCTTAAGCTGGCCTTCATCGCGCACCCAACGCGGCTCGAACGCGTAGTCAAACTGGCTGTCTGCGGAGCGATAGTGATCAACAAAATCAGCATTGACAGACGTAGCCGCGACGAACTCTGCCAGCAGATTACTGACGCCTGTGGTAAGCGCGACCGCCGCATCTCCATACGTCATTTCTTGCACACTGGCAGGCTGTGCTTTACGTCGCTCAGAAGCAATCACCAGCTCGCCTGATCTTTGGCCTTGAAGTGCAGCCATTAAAGTTGAGGTACCGGCGCGCTGAGAAGCGGCTATGTCTTGCACGGGAATATTCGTTTGCAAGCCTAGCGCTTCGCACAGCAAGGTTGCATGAGAACGATCAGCAAAAGGCATACTTGTAGAGCAAAAGCTTAAGCCCGAGATGTCGGATTCGGATGTAACGACTATCTCCCTTGCCGCCTCGTGCGCCATAGTGACCGCATCTTCATCCCAGTTGCTGGTAGCGACCGTGCCTTTCGCATGTGCTTTTAAAGCGGGTACGCCCCATGCGTGAGCTGATGCAATGGCGTCACGACGCAGTCGTAACTGCGGTAAGTAGACGCCTATTCTTGCAATGCCTATCACTAAGTGCGACTCACGAAATCTTTTAGCACAGGATCTACACGTAAATCGGGTTTAATATTGTCTGATCCGATGCGACGATCAAGCTCTTCGTGCCAGTGATAGATGCGTCTCTCCTGATAGTTCAGTGGCACCCCTTTAAAACCAGGCGACTCGACCGACGCCTGAATTTGAGGTGCAAACTGCGTGTCTTCTTCAAGAATTCGATCGAAATTTTCAATTCGTTTATCCCACAGCGGGTTTCTTTCTCCGCCGCCCCAGTCTGGAGCAAACCAATGGACATCCAATACCATCGTGTTGTGAGTCTTTGGCCAAAACACGATAAAGGGCATGCCGTTATGAGCCACTGGGCTCACGATGTTCGGGTACATATTGTAGGAAAAATTATTATTGCGAACGATATCGGGAACTGTCTCTGTGTCCGGCATACCAATTGTGCCCGGGTCGACCCAGCCTTCACGACGATTGGGAGTGACCATAAGTGAATGCCCACCTTCGTACAGAGAGATGGTAGTACCTCTGTGGTCAAGAAAACGATCAACTGTTTTCAGGTGTATCGACTTGAGGTGGTAAACCTCGAGAAACGCGTCTTGAATTATTTTGACATTGCAGTCGACGGTATAAGACGCGGAATCCACGAGCCTGAGAGACTCAAGTTGAAACGGCTCAAGATGACTGGGAATCGGACCTAAAGATTCAAGGAGAGGTGCGGCATCACGGTCTTCACTCACAAAGATCCAGTTGCCAAAACGTTCACAGCGGATACCCTTGAGAGAACGACAGTTCATATCTAGGTCGACAAAGTCCCGTTTATCACGCAGGTTTATCAGCTTGCCGGTAAAATCATAGGACCAACCATGATAGCCGCAAACAAGATTGCGAACGGAACCGGCGTCCGTCTTGACCAAGGGACCACCACGGTGTTGGCAGGTGTTGTAAAACGCGCGAATCTCATCGTCTTTTCCTCGAATCAGGAAAATCGGGGCACCCGTTCGAGTAAACATTTTGAAACTGCCGACTTTAGGAAACTCGTCAATATGCGCGGCGTACAGCCAGGCTTTGTGCCACAAATGCTTATGTTCTAATGTATTGAAAGCCGGGTCGACGTACCGCCCGCCCGGAATATCGGGCATTCGCGGAAAGTTTTCTGGAGGGCTCTCTCGCTCAGCCTCAAACTTCATTCCTGAGAGAATCCGTTCAATCGTCGCCTTGTCCACTAATCCCTCCAGCATTCATCGTGATGTGAGCACGAATAGCAAAGTCGTTTTCGACTTATGACCCAGAAGTATAGGTTTAATATCTAACAAAATAAACAGTCTTGACTGTTTTTTTTAAGCGAATGCTGCAATAATCGCGTGAAGTGACTTTCTTTTCGCTCGACAAGGTAACACATTCGATGGATTTCTCCCTTACGCCGGAACAGCAGGAAATGCGCGACGCAGCACGCGCCTACGCACAGTCGAAACTCCCAGACATTGCCGATGAAATAGAACGGTCAATGGAACCACCTACGAAAGAACTGATTGCCGAGTTTGCCGACATGGGATTTCTCGGTATCAACATTCCTGAAGAATTTGGCGGCCTGGGTCAAACCAGCCTCGATGCGTTAATCGTCTTGGAGGAATTTGCAAAAATATCCTCCGCCATTGCGTTTCCGATATTCGAATCCTACACCGGCCCGGTCAAAGCCATCGAACACTTCGGCAGCTCTGCGTTGCAGCAACGAGTAATTCCCGCCGTATGTCGCGGCGAGATGGTAGTTGCCATCGCCATGTCGGAGCCCAATGCAGGCTCGGCTTTGACCGACTTAACCACCCGCGCCGAAATCGGTAGCGACAGTGTGCGCCTTAATGGCATGAAGCGCTGGTGTTCAGGCGGTGGACATGCCGACGGTTATCTTGTGTATTGCCGTATGGCTGAAAAACCGGGAGCCCAAAGCATCGGCGCTGTGTTCGTCGACAAGGAAACACCCGGCATCACGTTTGGCAAGCAAGAAAAGCTAATGGGTTTTCGTGGCGTACCCTCTTCCGACGTCTATTTTGACAACGTCGAACTGCCACTCGAAAACGTGGTTGTCAATGCGGGTGGCTTCGGCAAATTAATGCAGGCGTTTGATCTCGAGCGCTGCGGCAACGCAACGATGGCGCTGGGCCAAGCCTCCGGCGCACTTGAAGAAACGCTCGCCTATGTTCAAGAGCGTAGACAGTTCGGCAAACCCATTGTCGACTTTCAAGCCGTTCAATTGCGTCTCGCCGAAATGCAAATGCAGGTGGATGCAGCACGCTTGCTTATTTATCGTGCTATTTCAAATGCCGAAAACGGTATGCCAAGCATTCAGGAATCATCGATTGCAAAGTGCTTCGCCAACGAAATAGCTCGTACCGTAACCGGCAATGCAGTACAGCTTATGGGCGGCTACGGATACTCGTGCGAATACCGCATGGAGCGACGTATGCGTGACGCATGGGGCTGGGGTATTGCCGGCGGCGCAATCGACATTCAAAAGACGAATATCACAAGCGCAATGATAGGCCGACGATTCAACCAGCGCGCTTGATCACCCGCGTGGCGCGTAACGACTATTTCTCACCATTAACGTAGCGCTCAACCTCCGCTTCGAAGTGCCTTACGCGCTGCTCCTGGTCCCCAAACAGGGCGCCACGAAAACCGCGCGAACGAACGCCTTGCTGCTGGACCGGGAGCAGCTCTGCGTCCTGGTCCAGCACCTCGCCCAGGTTAGGGCTTTCGCCAAGGGGCACATGAATAACATCGGGCCGCGTCTCACCTGAACAATCCGTGCCTTCGGGCAATCCCATCCAGGCTGGAACGTTGTAATCAGGATCATCAACCGGACGATAGAGAATCATGGTTTCGTAGTAGAACTGCTCCGGGTCGTGCGAGTGTGGCAAGAACCGCATTATAAATACCCCTTCTGGATGCATACCCATCTGCACATTGGGAAACAATCCTGTCGCCCAGCTGTCGGTTAACTGTCCATCGGTAAAGTTATCGTAGTGGGTCAAACCGAGTTTCTTCGCCCTCTCCCGCTTGGCAACTTGAACCGCGGCACGCACGTCGGCCGCCGTACCACTGAACGTTGCAGGATCCATTCCCGCCTCAATCATCATGGCCGCCTGATAAGGATCTACGGAGTCTTGATCTTCCATACGATGCGATTTGACACAAATTGGGACGATCATTCTCGACGCGCCATTCGGATACAAGTCATTTTGTGAAAAATCCTCCATCACCCCTTGAGTTTGCGGATGTACGTGAGGCAAGTGATACGTTTCGTAGAAGGCGTCTACACCAATTTTCCAATTGGCTTTCCAGGCACTTTTGACGTGGTGCACAACGCGCATATTTTCAACTTCATATTGCTCGATGTATCCGGGCGGCAAACCAAGATACTCAACCAGCGGCGGTGCCTTACCGTCCATATTAATAAACACAATTCCGCCAACACTGTCGCAGCGCACTTCTGTTAGCCCTGGCCGGTGAGCGACCACACGAGGATCAAAGGTCTTTTCGTCACTGATCTCTTGCAGCTTGCCATCAATACCAAAACGCCAACCGTGAAACGGACACGTAAAGCTGCCAGCGGTACCGCTGTGATTCAAGCACACGCGATTGCCGCGGTGCGGACAGCTGTTGTAAAAGGCTGCGATGGAATCGTCGTCCTGCCGAACCACAATGATTTGTTCCGCGCCGACTTCAAAAACAAAGTAGTCGCCGTCCTCGGGAATATCGGAAGCAACGCCAGCCAGAAGCCAGACTCGTGGCCAAAGGTCTCGCGTTTCTTTATCCATAAACTCCCGAGAGTAATAGCGAGACGGGTCATACACATCCAGCCCGTTATCAATATCGGGCTGCTTGGCCTCCAGCGACGGTGCGCTTGTGCCCAGGTTCATGGGCCACTGTGCTTTATAGTTTACGGACATGCTGATACCTCTTGAATTGATTACTCATCTACAATTTTTCTCTGTGCCAATACGGCTCTCGTCGAACAGGCCAGTCTTCGCTTGTTTGTTGTGCTAACGGTAGCCCGGTCTCAATTGGAATTACCTTGAATTGAATTTACCTTGCTCTTAACTACGCCACCTGTTTCCACATCCGGTTAAACACCCTCAGGCAAATCGATATAGAGCGAACCGTTGTCAATATGAACGGCATAGACATCTATAGGTCCAGTTGCCGGAGCGCTAAGCGCTTCGCCAGTACGCATATCGAAAGCGGCGCTGTGAAGTGGACAGAAGATTCGACACCCCCGAAGCTTCCCACCCTTCAGCCGCGCCTTCGCGTGAGAGCACTGATTTTGAATAACGTAGAACTCGCCCTTCGAGTGGCACACGAGGAGTCGCAGACCGGCGATAATCACCGGCTTGGTCGCACCCTCCTCAACCTCTTTCGTGTCGAGAACAAACGTTGATGTCATCCCTCATCCTCTGCAGACCCTTCCGTAACCCAAATCTAACTCGAAACGGAAAAAATAAACAGTTCTGACTGTTTTTTTATTGGCGTCAGCGCTATGCTAGAGGCTGAATTTTCCGAGTCAGAGGGGTTTTGTTATGCCGGTAATGTCTTTTCTTTCGCGAATGACGGTGCACGCCGACAAGGAACAGCAGTTTATTGAATGCTGTAAAACCCTGACCGAAAAAGCCGTGGTTTACGAACCCGAGCTGCTCTACTTTCGGTTTTATAAACTGCGTGAGCCTCTCTCATATGCCGTGTTCGAATCTTTTTTAAATGAGGAGGCAGAGCACGCCCACCAGCAGACTGAACACTTTAAGCAGATAGCACCCAAATTAATTGAATGCCTGGACGGCCCATACGTACGCGAGTACCTGGACCCACTCGAATGAGCCTGACACCGTGAGTAAAACAGACAACCAGAACAGCCGCATTCGCGTTACCACGCTCGGAGATCTGCTGTTGTCAGCAGCTGACGAGCATGCTGACTCTCCCGCTATCGTATTTCCGGAATTTCGCCTGACCTACGCTGAACTGCGAGACAAAGCCATGCAGCGGGCACGCGGCCTGCTCGCGCTGGGCGTGCAACAGGGTGAACACGTCGGTATTCTGCTGCCGACCTGTTACCAGTTCCCGGAAATCTTCTTCGCAGTGAGCCTTTGCGGTGCGGTGCCGGTACCTATTAACGCGCGCTACCAGTCTCACGAATTAACCTACGTCGTGCAAAACGGTGACCTTGTTACCGTTATCACTACTGACGAGATTGCCGAACAGGTGAACTTTGTAGAACGCCTCTCTCGCGGCTTGCCCGGCATTTCTGGAATCACAGATGCCAGACACGCCAACCTCACCGAAGCACCGATGTTGCGCAACCTTGTTCTGCTGGGAAGTAGCAGCGCCCCAGGCTTTCTTAGCGAAACGGAATTCGACGAGGCTGCAACAACGGTCAGTGACGACGATGTGCACGGCCGGCGCATGCAGGTTCGTGTACGTGACCCAGGCTTGATGCTGTACACATCAGGAACCACCGCTAACCCCAAGGGTGCGGTTATTAGCCACGAAGCTATGGTTCGAAACAGCATTGCGTTAGGCCGACAGCGATATAAACTCACCAAAGATGATCGCTTCTGGTCACCTCTGCCCATGTTTCACATTGCAGCAATCCTGCCTATCGTAAGCTCATTCGACGTCGGCGCCGCGTATCTAACCATGTCGTACTTCGACGCGGGTGTTGCGTTGGACATGCTTGAGCGAGAAGAAGCGTCAGTCACGTACCCCTGCTTTATTACCATTATGTCCGACTTGATCCACCATCCGAATTTTGAAAAGACCGACTTGAGCAAAGTTCGGTTGATGAACAGTAATTTTGCCGTACAGCCGCCAGGCATTGCCGAAGCCATGCAAAAAGCAATGCCCAATACGATACAGGTGGGCACGTTCGGCATGACGGAAACGGCCGGTACTGTCTGTACGAGTGAACTACATGACCCGCTTGAAACACGAGTGAGTCGACTGGGAACACCCTTACCTGGGATGGAAGTACGCATAGTCAGCCTTGAGACGGGTAAAGAAATGCCAGTCGACGAACGAGGAGAAATTCTTGTTCGTGGTTACAGCCTGTTTGACTACTACTATAAAGACCCGGAAAAAACGGCCTCGGCAAAAGACAGCGACGGCTGGTATCACACGGGTGATGTCGGTGCTTTTAATGCAGACGGCCAAATCATGTTCTACGGCCGAACGAAAGACATGCTGAAGGTGGGTGGCGAAAACGTTGCCGCCGCCGAAATCGAGTCGTTCCTTGCGAGACATGAAGCGGTGAAAATGGCCCAGGTTGTCGGCGTAAGCGATGATCGCTTGGGCGAGGTGGCCGCGGCCTTTGTAGAACTGGCTGACGGCAAGACTGTTACAGCAGAAGAACTCATTGCATTTTGCAAAGGCGAAATTGCGGGCTTCAAAGTACCTCGTTACGTCCGCTTCGTCACGGAATGGCCCATGTCCACAAGCAAGATTCAGAAATACAAACTACGCGACGAGCTCGAAAAAGAACTCGGCTAACAACTTTGGAGAACAACATGAATGCATTCATCGCCCGCCTAGTCGTAAAAGAAGGTAAAGAAAAAGACTTTGAGGATTTGCAACGCGAATTATCCAGACTCACTCACAAACACGAGCCGGATACTTTGGTTTACGACGTAATCAAACATCGTGAAGAGCCCAGAACTTACGTTGTGTATTCAACGTTTAAAGACGAAGCCGCGTTCAAAGAACACATGGAAAGCAAATTTCATGACGAGCTGGTGCCTGGAATAATGGAGTGTCTTGCAGAAGATATGGACCTGCAATTTTTCGACGCTATTTAATCATCTCTTCGATAAACACTTGAATTGACATGAGCGAACGTTCGGTTAATTCAAGCATGCGCCAGTGACAACGAATCCCGGCCCGTTGGCCGGGATTCGACAGGTTTACTAAACCCCGAACAAAACGTCAGGCTGCTCAAGGTGCTGCTTGAGGTTACGCAGAAAGCCCGCACCAGCCGCTCCGTCGAAAGCGCGATGATCGCACGATAGATTCAACGTCAGGCTAATCGCAACGCCGACCTGCCCGTCGCGCACAACGGCTTTCTGCGCTGCGCGCCCAACGGCAAGAATTGAGGTTTGCGGCGGGTTAATAATAGCAACGAAATCCGACACCCCGTAGCTCCCCAGGTTCGACACCGTAGTCGCACCTCCCTCGAAATGCTCCGCTTTGAGTTCCCGCTTATCAGCCGCATCGCTGAGTGCTCGCACACTATGACTAACCGCGCTGATGTTAGCCTTAGCCACATCCCGAATTACAGGTGCCACGAGCCCGTGTTGTGACGCAATAGCCACGCCAACGTCGGAACCCGCCATCGAATACACTTCGCCGTCGCGATACTGCACGTTTATCGCGGGAGACTCTTCAAGGCTTTTGCCAACAGCAACTAACAACACATCGTTCATAGTTAGCTTTGCGTTCTGGCGCTCATTGAACTCACTGCGCAATGTCTCGGCACGGTCAAGCTCAACCTCAATACGTAAATAAAAGTGTGGTATCTGCTGCTTGGCTTCGGTCATGCGCGTTGCAACAGTGCGTTGCAACCCGGTACGCTGCAACGGCTCGGATGCCGCAGCGCTGCCGCTACTGGCCGCTGCTGTGGCCGCCTCGATGTCCTGTTTAGAAATTCGCCCGTTATTGCCGGTACCCTGAATTCCGCTCCAGTCAACGCCAAGCTTTTCGGCAAGACGACGAGCGATTGGGCTAATACTCACAGCGCCCGTTGCTGTCGCGGCAGGTGGTGCAGACAAAGGTGCTGGAGCTGTCTCAACTGTGCTCGCCACGGCCACCTCAGTGTCACCTTCATCAAACGACGCGTCAATGGGAACAAAGGCGTCGACAAAGGCGTCAATCTCCTCGTCACTGATATTGGCATCGGCGATCACGGCAATCAGAACGCCCACCGAATAAACGTCACCGTTTTCAGCGATACGGCGTCGTAAAATACCGCTCGCCGGCGCTTCGGCCACGTTAACTATTTTGTCGGTTTCAAGATCGGCCAGCTCATCACCTTTTGACACTTCAGCACCAAGCTCAACATGCCAATCGGAGAACGTAGCCTCCTGCATTTCTATTCCCCATTTGGGAATGGTCACTGCCGTAATTGTCATATGTTTTAACCCAGAACTTTGCGAATGGCCGCTTCGATAGCGACAGGACTAGGTACGTAAGCACGCTCAAGCTCGCGCGCAAATGGTACCGGTGTATGCGGTGCCGTGACCATTTCGACGGGGGCTTTCAACGAGTGAAATCCGTGTACGGCAACCAGACCGGCAATGTCTGATGCGGTACTGCAGCGCGGATTTGATTCATCAACGACTACAAGCCGCCCGGTGTTTTCAAGGCTTTCAAGTATCGTTTCCAGATCCAGCGGCGACGTTGTGCGCGGGTCAACCAGGTCACAGGTAATACCGTCACTTGCCAGTTTATCAATGGCCTTTTCTGCAAAAGGAACCATCCGCGCTATGGCGACTACCGTTACATCATCGCCTTCTCGTACTAGCGCTGCCTCGCCGAATGGAACGAGATAGTCGCCGTCTGGCACTTCACATTTTTTAGGGTACAGCGCCTTGTGTTCGAAAAAGACGACGGGGTCGTCTTCACGTAACGCCGTGGTTAACATGCCTTTTGCGTCGGCGGCGTTAGAAGGTATCACCACCTTTAAGCCTGGAACACTGGTCACAATTGAGTAGATTGTTTGTGAATGCTGCGCCCCCATGTTCATGCCGGCACCGGTGGGCATACGAATGATAGCCGGGCATTTTGTTTTACCACCGAACATATAGCGAAACTTGGCAATCTGGTTGTAAAGCTGGTCCATCGAAACACCGATGAAGTCAGCAAACATGAGCTCAGCAACCGGCCGATACCCGGCAAGAGCGGCACCAGCCGCGGCACCTACAATAGCGGATTCGCTGATCGGCGTATCAATTACGCGGTCGGCACCGAACTTCTTGTAAAGGCCACTGGTTACACCGAAGATGCCGCCGGCCGCTTCTTCGACGCCGGTACCACCCTGTCCGCCTGCAACGTCCTCACCAAGCACAATTATCTTAGGGTCTCGTTCCATCTCCTGATGCAACGTTTCGTTTAATGCGTCACGCATAGACTTAACTGGCATATGAATTCTCTTCGTCTTGGATAGTCAGGTGAAAAACACAGATTGATCAAGGATTCTAATACGTCACGTACACGTCAGTAGTCAGATCTTCCAAGGTCGGCGCTGGCGCGTTTTGTGCCGCTTCCACCGCGTGTTCAATTAACGCGCTGACTTCGGCATCTATACGAGCTAACGCATTCTCATCGACCTGCTGAGACTCTGTGACCCGCTGTTTAAAAATAGTCAGGCAGTCCATCGTTGCCCGATGTTCAGCCACTTCGTCTTTTGCCCGATAACGCTGAGGATCACCTTCGAAATGACCGTAGAATCGCGTGGTTTTGCATTCCAGTGTTGCCGGGCCTTCGCCGTTTCTGGCCCGCGCCACCAGTTCACTCATGGCCTCATGAACCGCAAACAAATCGCTTCCATCTACCTTAAGCGCTGGCATTCCAAACGCAGCTGAACGTGCGGCGATGTCTTCGCTGCCAACGGCGTAGCTCGCGCCGGTGTGCTCACCATAGCCATTGTCTTCGTAAACGAAAATAGTGGGAAGTTTTAACACTACCGCCAGGTTCATCGCTTCAAAGACAGTGCCTTGATTAGAACTGCCATCGCCTCCGAACGAGACGGTCACCTTGCCTTTGCCATCGAGCTTGGTGGCAATCGCCGCGCCAGTTGCAATGGGTGGTCCGCCACCAACGATAGCGTTCGCTCCGAGCATGCCTTTTTCGAAGTCGGCGATGTGCATTGCGCCGCCCTTACCTTTGCACAAGCCATCCGCACGACCGTAGATTTCTTTCATCATGCCAACGACATCGCATCCTTTCGCAATACAGTGGCCGTGACCTCTGTGAGTACTGACAATGTAATCATCCACGTCGAGATTTAAGCAGACGCCAACTGCAACCGCTTCCTGGCCGCTGTACAAATGGGTGAAACCGGGAATGGCACCGGTCGCAATCTCGACATGCAGACGCTCTTCGAATTCCCGGATGGTTTTCATTTGCCGATAGGCCTGCAGCAGCTGCTCTTGATTCATAGTCAATTCCTTGTAGTCCGGCGCTTGGTGGCGCGGTGGTCCCCGCCCTCTTCGCTTGTCCCAGTATACGAAGCTAATCAAATAAAAGAAACAGTACTGACTGTTTTTATTCGTATCGACCCCGATCAAATGTTACTTGTGTCTATTCGGCATCCAGATAGCTTTCCAGCGTCTTGTGGAAATGCCGAATCCGTACCTCAAGATCACCAAGCCAAAGCCCGTCGTAAGAGGCACTGTGCATACCTTTTTGCACCTTCGGCAAATTGGCACCATCCTGGTCGATGACCATACCGAGCGACTTTTCTCCGCCCGAGTATTGACGGTGACGCGGCCGCTCTTCCGGCAACTCGTCTTCGTCAACAATGTACTCAAACGTCCAGGTGTCGAAGAACATGCGATCCGGGTCCGTCGGATGAGGTCGGTGCCGAAACAGCATCAGGTGATCGGCGTGAGTATTAAAAGTCAGGTTGGGAAAAACCAGGTAGTTAAAATCATCGGTCAATTGATCATCGTTGAGGTCAGAAAAATCCCGTCCGGTTTCTTTAGCCGTTTCGCGCAGGTGCTTTTGCACCGTCTCCCGGATACCGTCAACAGGCCCCTGATACGAGGCCGGGTCGAGACCCGCGTCGTGCAACATGCTTTTAAGAGGTGGCGGTATTTCAGGAATGCGCTCGATATGCGGACTTGTCATTCCGAAAGGAACAAGATAACGAGAGTGTCGGTCGTAGCAATCTATCTGAACATCCATTTCATTCAGGTACCACAGTAACTGCGGATGGGTTGCCGCCACATGGTAGGTTTCGTTAAAAGCGTCGACCGATGTTTTCCAGTTGCAATCCCATTCAACAGTGATATCTCTGACGAGCGTCATACGTTCGAAATGATAGGGCTCGAAGTGACCCAGCAAAGGTGCCATATACTCTTCAAAGGGCATGACGTTTTTATCAAGACTGAACCAGACAAACGTATTCCAGACTCTACAAGGTAATTCAGCGAGCCCGCTACAGGGTTTGCCCTGCGGAAATAATTCACCATTGGGAATATTGACAAACCGCCCATTCAATCCGTATTCCCAACCGTGATAGGAACACTTAAAGGACTCGGCGTTGTCAGCCCCCTCGTCGACCAGTCGATTACCACGGTGCATGCACACGTTGGCAAACGCTTTCACACCGCCGTCTGGCTGGCGCACAAGAATCACTGACTCACGACCTACGTCAAGACAGACGAAATCGCCCGGCTCCGCCATATCGCTTTCAAAGCCGCCAAGAAGCCACACCTTGCTCCACATTTTGTGCCATTCGCGCTCCATGTAGTCAGCCGAGATATAGCGCTCCTTCGGAATCATCTCGTAGCCAAAATCATCTGGAGGAGCGTGCTCTATTGGCGTGCCGTTCTTAACAGCCTCTGTTACACGCTTGAAATTCTTGTAGGGTTTGTTTGACACTTAAAACTGCACTCGCTTGGTAAAGCCGCCGTCAACGATCAGGTTACTTCCGTTAACCCACTGAGCTGCAGGGCTCGACAAGAACGCAACGCATTTTGCCACCTCTTCAGGAGTACCCAGTCGAGCGGTTGGGTGATCTCGTACCACTTTCGCATACCATTTTGGCATGGTGTCCTTAAGCATTTCCCAAGAACCACCCGGAAACTCGATGGGCCCGGGGGACACCGCATTAACGCGAATATTGTCGTGCCCCACGAACTGTGAAAGCTGCTTTGCATAGGTAATAAGCGATGCTTTCATCGCGTTAAAAGCTTGAGGAACGCCAAACGTTTCAATGGCTGCCGTCGTGCCCATAATGGTTATGGCACCTCCTCCACCTTCTTTCATGTGTGGAACGACCGCTTCGCAACCGCGAACAGTTCCCAGTACGTCGGTCTCGAAATTTTTCCACCAGTTACGCTCGCTGTCCATACCACCACCAGCGCTTACGTTCGGAATAAAAATATCGACTCCGCCCATGCGCTCAGCCATGTTGTCAATCCAGGCCTCGTATTCTTCTTTGTCTTTTACATCACAAGCGTCGCCAATGACTTCAGCCTTGCGTGTGGAACACCTTTCAATAATGTCTTCAACGTCTTCGATTGAACGCGAGCACGTTGCAACGGTGCATCCTTCGCTTATGAGTTGCTCCAGAATTTTACGGCCAATGCCTTTCGTAGCACCCGTAATTATTGCGCGTTTGTCGCGTAGTCCCAAATCCATAACAGTCTTCCCTCAGCTATTGCACGGTTAATGCGTTATCGATTACAAGCTCTGCACCGTTTACAAAGCGTGATTCATCAGAAATCAGGTACAAAATCATATTGGCTACATCCGAGGGCTCACCAATGCCAACGGGGTCTTCGGGATCAGGTGTAATACCCAAAGCGGCATTTGCTGTTTTGATCATAGGCGTGTCAATAGCGCCCGCGTGTATCGAGTTACAGCGCACGTTATCCTTGTTCATCTGACACGTGACAGCGATCGATTTGGTCATGGAGCGCACAGCGCCTTTGGCGGCCGAGTATGCAAAAAACACTGGATATCCCAAATGAGAAGCGACAGAAGACATATTAACAATTGAACCGCCGCCGCTTTTACGTAGCAATGGCAAGGCCGCCTTACAACCGAGAAAAACCCCTTCAGACATTACCGAGTTTACGAAACGAAACTGTTCAAGGGTGGTATCTTCCGGCGTTGCAATCAACACCACACCCGCGTTATTGACCAGACCGTCAAGACGTCCGTACTGCTCTTCCGTTTTCGCCACAACTTCGGCCCACCTGGCTTCATCGCGCACATCGTGATTCAGAAAGATTGCCTCACTACCGCCTTTTGTTAGCTCGTCAACCAACGCTGTACCGGCATCGTCATCGATATCGGTCAGTACGAGTTTAGCCCCTTCTTTGGCTAAAAATTGTGCGTCAGCCCGGCCCAATCCAGAGGCTGCACCTGTTATGATCACGACTTTCCCATCTACCCGTCCCATCAGTTTGCTCCCGCCAGTAAAGAGTCTTTGTATACCAGTCAGGCCATCCGGTTTCAATCTGCTTTGACTTTTTTCTTACTGAGAGCGATGCTGTAGACGCTTATATCTGATAGCCGAGGCCCATTTTCGTGGCAAAAGCGACACCTAAAAAAAAGAAGTCTGCAGCGAACCCTGACAGTTGGCAGGCGCAAAAAAGCGCCTCAACTCGCAACCAGATCGTTGAAGCAGCCATTACTGCCTTTGTCTCACTTGGCTATGCAAAAACGACAACAACCTCGATTTCCGAAATCGCAGGCCTGTCCCGCGGGGCTATGCTTCATCATTTCCCCTCCAAGATTGACATCGTCAAAGCGGCCGTCGACCACCTGCACGCCAAGCGACTGAGTGCCTTCCGGAGATCCGTCAAGGCACTCCCGGCCGACGCCGATCGAGTGAAGCTTGCCGTTGAATCTTATTGGGAACACGTGCAGCACCCCATGTTTGTGGCGTTCTTTGAATTGGCCGTGGCCGCCAGAACGGACAACGAATTGAAGAAGATACTGCGCCCCAAACAGCGCGAATTCGACAAAGCCTGGTACGAACAGGCGCTCAAACTCTTTCCCGAATGGGAGGGTAAAAAAGATGCCTTTGATCTTGCGCTCGACCTGACTGAGTACATTATGGAAGGGGTTGCTGTCAGCTACTTGACACACCACGCGCCGAAGACAAAACAAGTTGAGCGTCTGCTGGAGTTTCTTGAGAATTCTATCCGCGACCTTCTGTCAAAATCCTAAACCCAATTTTCACTCAGGCTCAAACGCCTTCTTGAGGTCGCTTCGAAAAGCCGGATCGGCAATTGCAAGCAGCCGGCTAGCTCGCTCATCAGCGGCAACGTTTCGCAGATCAGCAATGCCGTGCTCAGTAACAACGTGCGTCACGTGATCTGCAGGAACTGTTTTCGCAGCGAAATCATCAATGCTCGGCGTTATTCGCGATACGGTGCCTTTTGAATTGGTTGACGCCAACGCGATAATGCTGCGACCGCCATCCGATCCGGTCGCTCCAGCCGCAAAATCCGGGAGACCTCCTGGCCCACTTACCGCATAACTTCCGATCTTTTCCGCATTGACTATGCCATCCAATCCAACGGACAGCGCGCTGTTCACAGCGACAAATTTGTCGATATTCGATATTCGTTCCCGACTGTGCGTCTCTTCAACCCCGGCAACACGAAATCCGTCCCTTTCATTTAACCACTGGTAGAATTTTTGGCTGCCAAGCGCCATGCCAAATACGTGTTCAGCGCGTTTATCTAACGATCTCGAAGCTGTCAGCTGGGCGAAAGAATCGCTGACCATTCCACTGAATACTCTCAAATTTCGACGCTCTTCCAACATTCTAAACAGCGCTGTAGGAATAGTGCCAATGCCAGCTTGCAGAGTGTCTCCGTCGTTAATTAGAGAACAAACGTTAGCCGCCACCTTACGAGCAACGTCATTTACCTCGCCGGTTGCAGCGCCAAACTCGATTAACGGTCGCGAAACGTTAATCGTGTAGTCAACACGATTTGCGGCTATGGTGTAACTACGTTTCGGCACCGGCATTTGATTATTGACGATACCGCACACCGTATGCGCTTTTTCAATCGCCGTTGGAATCAGCCCGCCAGTAATGCCTGTGCTATAACGCCCGTTTTTTAACGGCGCTAGCTGAACAAACGCAACATCCAGGCGAGCCAGCTCACAAAGATGTTGCCGTACTCTTGAGTACGAATAGCGCAACGCGGTAAGCTGCTTGCTCTGCTCAGAAACCGCGTACTCACGCTGATTCATAAACGTCTCAACATGCTGGTCGGGAGCCAGCCCTGCCAGATTGACGGTATTCAGACCCGGAATAAAACTCGTCAGTAAACGGACTCCACTCAGGCTCTCGGGGCTGTTACACCAGTATTCAACCAACGCTCGCGGCTCGGTAGCCGTACCGTGCAAAAAAGCACAGCCCCCGGGCACGAGTATGTCATCCGTCTTTTCTATCGTCTCTAAGTGCATCTGCCACCCTGATTTGACACGTTGCCACCGGCTGAGACCATAATACTCTCAACTACAAAGGGAAAGAATTTGTGACTGACTACATTCTCCATCATTTCGACGCTTCACCCTTCGCCGAAAAAATCCGACTGGTTTTCGGCCTGAAAAGGCTGGCATGGCGTTCCGTGCAAATCCCGATGATCATGCCCAAACCTGACCTCGTAGCCTTAACAGGCGGTTATCGGAAAACACCTGTACTGCAAATTGGCGCCGACATTTACTGCGATACTATCCATATCGCACACTTAATTGAATCTCTGGAGCCGACCCCTACCCTGTACCCAAATGGTCGTTCAGGACTGGCTCGCGCGCTCGGTCGATGGAGCGACACCGCTTTTTTCGAACCGGGTGCGGCTCTGTCGATGGGTGAGAATCCGCAAGTGCCCCAAGCGGTCATTGATGATCGCAAAGCGTTTTTCAATTTTATGGACTTTGATAATTTGGACGCTGACCTGCCTCATTGCAGAACCCAGTTTCAAGCGCAAGCCCAGCTGGTCGAGGACGAACTTTCTACAGACAGTGCTTATATCGAAGGTGACAACCCTGGTCTTGCTGACATCCACGCCTGGTTTCCAGTCTGGATGGCAATGGCCAATATTCCAACCGCACAGAAGCTCTTGTCCCCCTTCCCTAAGCTACAAATCTGGTCAGACAGAATGTCCAAAATTGACCACGGTAGCCCGTCTGATATGACCTCGAATGAAGCGCTTACCATTGCCAAAGAGGCTACGCCGACTGACTGTACTCTTTTCGATGCAGACAACCCTCTCGGGCTATACCACGGGCAAATGGTTAACGTCGCGGCCGATGATTACGGTTGCGATCCCGTTCACGGAGAATTAGCTGGGCTGACTCTGAGCACCGCTACAATTCGGCGCCAAGACCCCGTAGCCGGGGAGCTAAACGTTCACTTTCCGCGCGCCGGTTTTCGCGTCACAGCCGCCTGATACAACGTGAAAAGGCATAAGCGTTATTACGATGACCTTGTAATAGGCAAGCTGGAAATATCATCGTCGTTAACTGTCGACGAGAAAGAAATGCTCGAGTTTGCGAATCAATATGACCCACAGTACTTTCATGCCGATAAACAAGCCGCCAAGAGTTCGAGGTTTGGTGAAGTCGTGGCTTCAGGTCAATACACGATGGTGCTTTGGCGTCAACTCGATCACGATATTGCCCACGACATTGCCTGGATTTGCGGCATCGCCTGGGACAACGTGCGCTGGCCAGTTGCCGTAAAAGCAAACGATACACTCAGAGCAACAGCGAAATGTATCGATAAACGGTTATCAAAGAGCGATGATACCCGGGGCGTGGTGAAGTACGAATACAGCTTGATTAATCAAAGAGAGCAAACCGTTTTCAGCTGCATCTCTACCAATCTGGTGGAAGTAAGACAGCCCTGAGCCACACGATTCAACCCATCAGACGCACTCTTCTACCAGAAGTGACTTGATTCCAGACCTAGTCAGTAGAATTCTTTTTTGGCCGTCTTTTCTGTAGCTGGACCGGGCTCTTGTTTTCAGGCACGCGACCTTCTATGTCCGCGTAGAACTCAGCACACACATTCATATCCGCTTCTTTGTCGCCTGTAAGTTCCAGCCCCGGCACGATGCCAAGTCGTTTCTTACCGTAGTCCAAAAAACCGAAACAGACAGGCACACCAGCGTCGCTGGCAATACGGTAGAAACCGGATTTCCATCCTGTTGCAAGACTGCGGGTACCTTCCGGTGCCAGCCCAAGATAAAACGAGTCCTCCGACTTGAACGTGTCGACGGCCTGTCTTACTACCGACCTTGCTTTGGAACGGTTTAGTGGTAGACACCCAAAGGCTCGCAGCAGGTTTCCAAGCGGAAACCAGAACAAAGAGTGTTTCGCAAAAATACGGACCTTGTTACCGGAAGCCACCAGATAAACGATGGCCCAAAACGCATCCCAGTTCGACGTGTGAGGCGCCGCAAGCACAACAGCTTTGGGCACTTTGATCAAACCACCCACCATCGTCCAGCCACCGGCTTTTAAAATAACTTTGGCCAACCCTTGCAGCATATTATTTCCTGTGTTCCATATGTGCGGCATAGTCGCACAGTACGCCGGTCACTTCACTTTTCTGGCCCAGCAGATCGATCCCACAAACGCCAAGCAGAAGAAACGCGCAACTTACTCGTGATGACCAAATCCAGTATTTTCAACCGTTCAACTGAGTTTTGGTCACGACTTTCGGCTGATATCAATTTCATCCGTGTTTACTCTACAGCATTAGTAACGAATGTAATCTATTCTTGAGGTTAATCCGACCATCACCGCACTGAAATAGAGCAATGATATGCGGTACTTTATGCAGTACGATAGAGATCTCGTAATTACAGCGCGAGGACATCGTATCGGGTTCCCGTCAACGATCAAACAGACCACGCGCTATCAAACAATTGAGGTAAGTTGTGTCCGAATTTCAGAAAATCCTGGTCGCCAATCGCGGCGAAATCGCCATTCGTGTTATGAGGGCAGCCAACGAGCTGGGCAAGAAAACAGTGGCTGTTTACGCCGAGGAGGACAAGCTCGGACTGCACCGGTTCAAAGCTGACGAGGCTCACCGCATTGGCGCGGGTCTGGGGCCGGTCGAAGCTTATCTGAGTATCGAAGAAGTCATTCGGGTAGCGGTACAGTGTGGCGCCGACGCTATTCACCCTGGCTATGGACTACTCTCTGAAAACCCATCTTTTGTCGACGCGTGCGAAGCCGCCAACATTGCGTTTATTGGCCCTAAAGCGAAGACGATGCGACAGCTTGGAGACAAAGCCTCGGCGCGACAGGTCGCCATTGAAGCGGGCGTTCCAGTTGTACCGGCCACCGATATTTTACCCGACGATATGCAAGAAGTTCACCGCATGGCTAAAGAAGTCGGCTATCCGTTAATGCTCAAAGCCAGCTGGGGTGGTGGTGGTCGCGGCATGCGCGCAATCATGTCAGCTGATGAACTCGAAGAAAAAGTACTCGAAGGTCGCCGTGAGGCAGAAGCCGCCTTTGGTAACGGTGAAGGATATCTTGAGAAACTGGTGCAGCGTGCACGACACGTTGAAGTACAGATTCTGGGCGACAGCCACGGGTCCATTTACCATTTATGGGAACGTGACTGCTCCGTGCAACGCCGCAATCAAAAAGTGGTGGAGCGAGCACCAGCTCCGTATCTGACGCAAGAGCAACGCGAAGACATTTGTAACCTCGGCATGAAAATATGCGCACACGTAGGCTACGAATGTGCGGGTACCGTTGAGTTTTTGATGGACATGGACACAGACGAGTTTTTCTTCATTGAAGTTAATCCGCGCATTCAGGTCGAGCACACCGTAACAGAAGAAATTACCGGCATTGACATTGTCAGCGCCCAAATTCGAATCGCTGAGGGCTCAACGCTCGCCGAAGCGACCGGCACCGACGCCCAGGCCGACATTCGCTTGAACGGCCACGCGCTGCAGTGTCGCATTACCACGGAAGATCCACAGAACAATTTCATTCCAGATTACGGACGACTGTTAGCCTATCGGGCCGCCACCGGAATGGGTATTCGACTGGACGGTGGTACGGCTTACACCGGAGCGGTCATTACACGCTACTACGACTCGCTGCTTGAAAAACTTACCGCCTGGGCACCAACGGAAAAAGCGGCTATCGCACGCATGGACAGAGCGCTTCGCGAGTTTCGAATTCGCGGTGTGTCAACCAACATCGCGTTTGTCGAGAACCTGTTACAACACCCAACGTTTATCAGTCATGCGTACACCACCAACTTCATTGACAACACGCCTGCTCTATTCGAATTCAGCAAGCGCCGCGACCGCGCTACCAAACTGCTCACTTACATCGCCGACATCACGGTCAACGGCCACCCTGAGACTGCTGGCCGAGTGCGTCCGGATGACAACCTCAAACCACCCGTAGCCCCTTCACATGCTATTGACACCCCCTCCTACGGCACGCGTAATTTACTCGAAGAAAAGGGCCCGCAGGCCGTGGTCGACTGGATGCAATCGCAAAAACAGCTGCTGCTCACCGACACCACCATGCGCGATGGCCACCAGTCGCTTCTAGCCACTCGCATGCGTTCGCTCGACATGATTAATGTCGCTGAAGCGTACGCCCACAACTTGCCGCAGCTTTTCTCCATTGAATGCTGGGGCGGTGCCACGTTTGACGTCGCCTACCGTTTCCTGCAGGAGTGCCCCTGGCAGCGACTGCGTGACTTACGCACAAGAATGCCGAATATCATGACGCAAATGTTGTTGCGTGCATCGAACGGAGTCGGTTACACAAACTATCCGGACAACGTTGTACAGGAGTTTGTGCACCGGGCTGCGGTTAACGGTGTCGACGTTTTTAGAGTGTTCGATAGCCTGAACTGGGTTGAAAACATGCGCGTTGCGATGGACGCGGTGTTAGAAAACAACAAAATTTGTGAAGGCACTATTTGTTACACGGGCGACATTCTCAACCCCGACCGTGCCAAATACAATCTGAAGTACTACGTTGAAATGGGCAAGCAGCTAAAAGCCGCAGGTGCTCACGTGCTGGGTCTTAAAGACATGGCTGGCCTGCTGAAACCCGCAGCCGCGTCGGTACTTGTCAAAGCACTCAAAGAAGAGGTCGGCCTTCCGATCCACTTCCATACGCACGACACATCCGGCATTGCGGGCGCCACAATACTGGCTGCATCTAACGCGGGCGTCGACGTCGCCGACGTTGCAATGGACGCGTTCGCGGGTAACACCTCGCAGCCATGCATGGGCTCAGTGGTAGAAGCACTGCGCCACACTGAGCGCGAAACGGGTCTGGATATTGGTGCCATCCGTGATATCTCGGACTATTGGGAAGGCGTGCGCTCACAGTACCGCGCCTTTGAAAGCGGTCTGGCCGCACCGGCGTCAGAAGTGTATTTGCACGAAATGCCAGGCGGACAGTTTACCAACCTCAAAGCGCAGGCCCGCTCACTTGGGATTGACGAACGCTGGAGCGAAGTAGCTCAAACGTACGCAGACGTGAATCAAATGTTCGGCGACATTGTAAAAGTTACGCCGTCCTCGAAGGTAGTTGGCGACATGGCCCTCATGATGGTTACCCAGGGTCTCACACGCGCCGAAGTCGAAGACCCGGAAAACGAAGTGTCGTTCCCGGAGTCTGTCGTAGACATGATGCGCGGTAATCTCGGTCAGCCTCCGGGAGGCTTTCCGGCCGGCATTCAAGCCAAAGTACTTAAAGACGAAAAGCCGTTTAACACACGCCCGGGCGCCCACATGGAGCCGGTAGACCTTGAGCAAGTACGCGCCGACTTGTCGAAAGAACTGGAAGGCTATCAAGTCAATGGAGAAGATTTGAACGGATATCTGATGTATCCAAAAGTATTTCTGGACTACATGGGTCGTCACCGACGCTACGGCCCCGTGCGCACACTACCAACTAAAACATTCTTTTACGGCATGTCACCCGGTGAAGAAATTTCGGTAGAAATCGACCCTGGCAAGACGCTTGAAATTCGTCTTCAGGCGATTAGCGAGACGAATGATGCAGGCGAAGCAAAAGTGTTTTTCGAACTCAATGGACAACCTCGCTCTATCCGTATAGAAAACCGCAAAGTCTCGGCAACTACCGCTAGACGTCCCAAAGCCCAGGAGAACAATCCAGATCACATTGGTGCACCGATGCCCGGTGTAATCACCAGCGTATTGGCGACCCAAGGACAATCGGTTAAAGCCGGAGACCTGTTACTAACGATGGAAGCCATGAAAATGGAAACCGGCCTTCACGCCGAACGAGATGCCGTTGTCAAAATGATCCACGTCCCGGCCGGGAGTCAGGTCGATGCGAAAGACTTGCTAATCGAGTTCGAAGCGTAACGGCTAACAGCGAAACATAAAGCCAGCGGCGCTCACCGTTAGAGTCGGCGCCGCTGTTTCTACGTTGACATCGAGAATGCCGGGTCAATTGACTAAAGTATACGGCGTCCCGCTTTCTCTACGCGCTTGGCCAGTGGTTTAAAGTTGCCGGTAGCCGGTACTAACAGAAAGTCTGATTCACCGCTCAACCGCGGATTCAAGCGTATTTGCTGACAAATTTGGTTGGCAAACTCTTGGTCATCCAAGATAAATCCCCTGACGGTCACCGATATAACCACGACGGGCATTTCTGGAAAGTGCTTCACCACCTTTTGCGCGATCCAGGCGCGTTTAACTTTTGGAGTTGCGCTTAGCAGTTCAACGAGCGCATCGGCCTCATCTTGAGAAATTTCATCAGCCACAAGCTCATCGTCGACGGTCAATTGCTCCCGCTCCAGAAACGCCAATTCATTAATGCGCGCTTGCTTATTCGCTTTATCAATCCACCACTGCGTTTCGTCTACGCGGTCGACTTTCTCGAGCGTCGCACAGGCAAACTGACATGCTGCTATGGTGAGCTGCGGATCATTAATTGCCACCTTCATCTGCGCCAACAGTTCGTTATCATTCTGTTCAAACACTAAACGTCCGATGCTAAACGCGGCTGCGGCGTGGTCGGGGTGGCGTTTCTGGTAGGCGCGATACAGGGGCAAAGCTTCTTCCGGAGTTACAAACTCTTCGGTCAGACCCGCTTTTTGTAAAAGCTCTTCATCATTTAGATCATCTCTTTCACGCGCGCCCAATTCCTTGAGTGTTTTCCTGGACGAGTGCACGTACTCGAATCGTTGTTGCCAACTGTCACCCACCGCATTCAACCATTCCTGGTCGAAGCTCCCGACGACGGCATCATACTGCTCACCAAGCCACGCTTTCGCAGCTGTCTGAGCAGAAGCCTCCGGCACAAAAGGCTCCACTTCCAAAGCATCCAGTCGGTCCTTGAGACTCGGATGGGTGTCTTCGTAGCCCGTTTCAATCTTCAATACGTCCTCAAGACGTTGCGTAATATCGTCGCGTGCGGCTTCGTCCGTGCGCAACCACTCGCTTAGTCCCGCCCATGGCAGATGTTCGGGCGCCGGCATTTCATCTGCCTTTTTAAAAAAATTCAGCCAGTAGTTGTCCTCTGTATGCTGCCCGGTAACGTAAACATTAATGAGCGCTTCACCCGCTGTCCTGCTAGTTGTCAGCTCTGCGGCCATGGCGTCAGCCTCATATTCATTAGCCCGCGCCAGCGCGAATGAATAAGCAGAGAACTTGGGTGCATACCAGTTAAAGAAGGTACGCATCATGCCGACACCGAAACCCTTGCGCTGCGCGAACTCCCCCATAATGCGAAACCACGACATGCGAATACGATAGATCCATCCGTTAAAGCGACTATGATTTCCAGACAAATGTCCAAGCTCGTGACCGATAACAGAAGAAGCCTGTGCCGGAGAAAGAACCATTAACAGCTCGACGCCAAGAGTTAATGTGTTTTTGTTCCATCCGAATATTCCGAGTCGGGGTGTTTGACTAATGGATGCATTAAGCTCTTGGGTAAGTAGCACCTCGTGAATTTTGGGGGTCTTGAATTGGCTCGTAATATTGTTAATGGCCCCGAACAACTCCGGGAATTCTGCTGCGGTAACTGTATACCCCTGAGGCGGCTCAAGCCTGATCCACAGCGCTGTTAACAGAACCCAAATCACGGGCACTACAAGAAACAACACCTTGGTTTTCAGAAGCACCAAGAACGCAGCTCCCGATTGAAAAGCGATAAAAACCAAACCGGCAAGAAGAACAATTAGTGCCGCCAGCAGACCAAAAATGACCAGATATCCCAATATTGCGTAAAGAAACAGTTTGATTTTGTACGCGCCTATGTTTTCGCGCGCCAGAACTTCGGCTTTCGCTGCGGTTGCTTCAAAACTCATTATTACCTTTTAACTCCCTGTCACTTAATGGGGTCAGAGTCATTTCTGTCCGACTTAATTTCTAATCCACGATAGCGCGAGCTGCGCTTTACCCGTAATGGAGTTAGCGTACATTTTCTCTTTGCAATTGATCCTCGGCCCTGTTCAACACCCTCATCTGGCCTTACTAATTGCAACCTAACGCACTGGGGCCGGGCGGATTTAAAAAATACTCGGTGAATACAGCCAGATCAACGAAGTTCGTAACACCGTCGCCGTTGTTGTCCGTTGCCAGATCTCCGGTGCTCAGAAAATTATTACTGTAGACACTGAAGTCCAGAAAGTTAACGATGCAGTCGTTGGGCTCAGCTACATCAGGATCACACGCGTTGCCAATCTCGTCCTCATTGGTATCAAGTTGGCTCGGGTTTGAAACATCGATGCAGTTATCCAGGTCATCGCCAATTCCGTCACCGTCGCTGTCGGTCCCAAGACCTTCGATATTCGCCCGTATTATGAAGTCGCCCGATACGCCGAGCAGCGCCGACGGAAACCAGACAAGCCCTCCGACATTGGCCAGAATAAAATTGGCCGTCGCGTTAATGGTGCCATCCTGATCAGTGGCGACCGTTGGCGTTCCAGAATGATTAAACCGCAAGCCAACTCGAAAGGGACCGCTCACGGTAACCGGTGAAGTTAATAAATCGATTTGCTGAAAATTGATATTTGAGCCTGTTAGCGTTACGTCGCCATCAAACAACAAAATGCCGGGGCTAGCCCCGCCCGACGAGTCGTCCCAAATTTGTAAGCCCATTTGCCGCGTTTGGCTTGAGCCTCCAAACAGAAGCGAGACGCTGGTAACGGTGCAAGGACAGGCAACGGGAGGAACGAGGCGTACAGCCGCCACTTCATTAACAACGAAACCCGCTTGAAAGGTGGCCGTCGCACCCGAAACAAAATCGTCGTTTTTCAGTTCAATCGTGCCAGCATAAGACGCAAAAACCGGCATCGTCACCAGTAATAAAACACACCCTCTAATCGTCATGTCCACGCCTCCAAACGTCGGTTACTTCAGCATCGCGAGCGATTTCTACCCAGAGCCATTCAGCTCGAGGGCATCAACTGCTGTTGAACGTAATTTATACTACACCGAATCGAGCGCACGGTAGCCAAAAGCAGCTATCCGAGGCGTTGATGAGTGACGGCAGCAGCTTCTATAGCTGCCTCAAACTAATAATGTGAATTTTTACGCCACCGCATCATCTTTCAGGTTATCCTTCTCCCATGTCTTATCATGTCATCTTCGCCGCGCCCTTCTTTATGGACGCAACGCTGCGTTTTTTACGCGGCGCAGCCCATCTTGAGGGCGTACATCTGACCGTCGTCAGTCAAGATCCGGCGCTGCGTCTGCCGGACGACTTGCGCTCTTCAATCGCGGGCCACTGGCGCGTGGACAACGCTCTCGATCCGCAACAACTTGTCGACGCCGCTCGAGCACTTTCCAAACAGTTTGGAGAACCCGTCAGCTACATCGCGACGCTTGAGCAGCTGCAAGTGCCACTAGCAAAAGCGCGGGAGTTCCTTGGAATCGATGGCCTGTCAACCGAAGCGGCCAGAAATTTTCGTGACAAATCCCGTATGAAGGACGTGTTGCGCGGTGCCGGTATTCCCTGTGCACGTCACGCATTGGTAAACGACCCGGTTACTGCCAAAGCCTTTGTTGAACGCGTCGGTTACCCGGTGGTCGTCAAACCACCTGACGGTGCTGGCGGCAAAGCTACCTTTCGCATCGATCGAGAGGAAGACCTGAATCAGATTCTGCCGCAGTTACAAACGGGCAATGGTGGGCCGACACTCTTCGAAGAGTTCGTGCGCGGCACGGAATACTCGTTTGATAGCATCATTATCAACGGCGAGCCTGTCTGGCATTCTATTTCCAGCTACACTCCATCACCCCTCGAAGTGATGGAAAACGACTGGATCCAGTGGGTGGTGATGCTGCCGCGCGATATCAGTGGAGCCGAATTCGACCCGATACGTGAAGCAGGTTTCGCCGCGATTAAAGCACTTGGCTTACGCACAGGTCTCAGTCACATGGAATGGTTCCGACTGGCAAACGGCGACATAGCCATTTCAGAGGTCGGCGCCCGCCCGCCCGGTGCACAAATATCAAGCCTGCTTTCGTACGCCCACGACGTCGATTTCTATAAAGCCTGGCCTCGACTTATGACGTTTGGCCAGTTCACGCCTCCTGAGCGCAAATACGCCGCGGGAGCCGCCTACATTCGCGGTCAAGGCTATGGCCGGGTGAAGAACATTTACGGCATCGACGAAATTCAAAGGCGGTTTGGCTCAATTGTGGTCGAAGCAAAATTGCCAAGCGAAGGTCAGCCACCGAGCGATAGCTACGAAGGTGACGGCTACATTATTGTTCGTCACCCTGATACCGCGGTTGTTCGGGAAGCCCTGCAGGAAATCGTCAAGACAATTCGAGTAGAGCTGCGGTGACACCAAGAGGACCAAAGCGTCTGTTGCTGGGGCCGCAACGACCCGACATAGACCTTGATGAAGCAATGCAAAGTGCCGGGTTTGGCGACGAACCTCTTGCCGTAATTTCAGCTGGATGGCGGGAAGCGGAAGGAGACATTGACGACATACGTGGCATTGTGAACAACCCGCTGACAGACATACCCATCTATAAACGCGCTGAAGCTCTCCTCGCCGCCGACAAAACCTTGCAAGATTCTTACCGCGATCGACAAGACCAGCTCAAAGAACAGCAGCGACTTTATCGCTTGCGCTTGCGCCGGCTCGCCGCCGCCGCGCGTGAACTGTTGCGAACCGACTCGGACGCTGCGATCAAAGAAGAAAGAAGCCACGCTATTGCCCAGCTGCGCGCGCTCGATCGCCATCACATTAAACAAATACAAAAAATCAATGCTCGGTTTGACCACGCTTTTGACGGCGCAAACAACCACGCCGTGGCCGACGCCGTAGCCGAAATTCATGAACTGTTGTCCGGCCTTAATACCGTGCTGATAACCGGTGGGCACATTGTGGTTCTGCTGAATCGACTACGCTTGTTTAGGCTCGAATCTCTTCTATCAGAACGGCATATTATCGGCTGGTCTGGTGGCGCAATGGCGCTGTGCGATCGCATTGTTCTGTTTCACGACCACTTGCCTCAGGGAAGGAGAGATCCGGAAGTAATGTGTGAAGGGCTGGGCATCGTCACGTCGACCGTGTTGTTACCTGACGCAAAAGGTCGCCTGCGTCAAAAAGACTTAGTCAGAAACAGCTTGTTTAGCCGCCGGTTCTCGCCAGCCGCCTGCCTCACTCTCGACAATAAAGCACACTTGCTAATCAAAGGCGGAAAGGTGATTGGAAGTAAAGACGTAAATCACCTGACCCGTGAAGGGCGCCTCGATCTGGTGCACGTTAAATGAACCCGGCAATCCGAAAACTGTTGGGCAAGGAGACACCCACTCCGAGCGACATTGACGCATTTCTTGACGAGACAACGTTTCCTCTTGTTGACGGCACTAACGTCACTTTTGCGTTCCGCGGCGACGTTGAAGCCGTCTACCTGCGCTGCTGGATCTCGGGTCTTGATACAGCGCAGCCCTTTCAGAAACTTGAAGGCACTGATTTGTGGGCAACCACAATTGAACTGCCCAAAGGTTCAAGAATTGAGTACAAGCTTGAAATCGTAACAAACGGCCACGGCGACCTCATTCTCGACCCACTCAACAGCGTTTTGGCGCGTGATCCATTCGGGGCCAATTCAGTCTGTCAGGGCTACGGCTACAAAAGACCCGAATGGACGTTACACGATCCGTCGTCGAAAGAAGGTTCTTTACACCACCGCCAAATGCACAGCAAAGCGTTCAACAGCTCCCGCGACATTCAGGTTTACTTGCCCGCGACGTACAGGGACAACCGCCGCTACCCGCTCTTAATTGTGCACGACGGCATTGACTACCTGCGTTACGCCGATATGAAGCTGGTTCTCGACAATTTGATTCACAGGCTGGAAATTCCGCCTGTTATTGTCGCACTAGTCCAGTCGCCCGATCGCCTCAACGAGTACTGCGGTAACGACACTCACGCTCAATTCCTTGTGGATGACCTACTTCCCTTGATGAGCGCCGACTATCCTTTGCTCGACGACGTGCGCTCGCGCTGCCTAATGGGCGCAAGCTTTGGCGGTGTGGCGTCTCTTCACGCAGCGTACCGTTACCCCGAGCACTTTGGCTCGCTGTTGCTGCAGTCAGGCTCCTTCGCGTTTAGTGATCTTGGCCGCCACAAACGCGGACCCGTGTTTGATCCGGTTGTAAAATTTATGAACGAATTCAGAGAAAACCCACAGCGACCGGCTGACCGTGTTTACATGAGCTGCGGTGTTTACGAATCGCTAATATACGAAAATCGCTCGCTGGTACCACATTTACAATCGAAGGGCGTCGACGTTCGCTTCGAAGAAGCGCGTGACGCGCATAACTGGGAAAACTGGCGTGATCGGCTCCGTATTGGGCTGACATGGTTAATGCCGGGGCCAGCGTGGCTGGTATACGAATAGCCGGCCCAGCCTGCTATAGTAATTCAAATTGCAAGGAGAACGACTGTGGCAGAAAAAACTCGACTCATTGGCTTATCGCTTGGCGCTGACATCTGTTGGCCTATTTGCTACGAGGGCCTACTCAAAGAACTGGATTTGTCGATCGAGCATGGCGGCGATACCCTTCGCTTTGACGTCGAGCGTGTAAGCATTGAACCGTTTAATCTTATGCAACCGTGCAAATACGACGTGGTCATTGACCGCCTGACTCACTGGTATCACACGTCGCGCGAGTGGATTAAAAAATCAATTGTTACCGACGACCTGTACGTCTTCAACAATCCGTGGACGCTGCAGTCAATGGAGAAACACACCACGTACGCCGCCATGATGCGCTTGGGTATACCAGTACCTGACACATGGCTTATTCCGCCCAAATCGTATGCCGACTCGAACGACCTGGAGCCAACGCTTCAGCGCTACGCAAAACTATTCGACCTCGGCGATATTGGCGACAAAGTTGGCTATCCGCAGTTTATTAAACCGTTCGACGGCGGCGCCTGGGTTGGCGTAACGGCGGTGAAAGACCGTGAAACCCTGCTCGACGCCTACAACGACAGCGGCACTCGTCTTATGCATATTCAAAAAGGTGTTGTTCCGTTTGACAAGTTTGTTCGCTGCATTGGCCTCGGCCCTCAATGGCGCTGCGTCAACTACGATCCCGACGCTCCTTTGCATGACCGCTACACAATGGACGTCGATTTCGTTTCGTCCGAAGAACAACAAAGTCTTGAAGACATCACTATGATCATCAATGCGTTTTTTGGCTGGGATTTCAACTCGTGCGAGTCTTTATTGAGCGACGGCAAATGGCACCCAATCGATTTCGCCAACGGCTGCCCTGACTCACAGGTAACGTCACTGCATTTTCACTTTCCGTGGCTGATCAAAGCCAACCTCAAGTGGTCCATTTTCTGTGCCGCCACCAATCGACGACCTAACACAGACCTGAACTGGCGGGAATATTTTGACATCGCTGATCAGGACATTCCGTACGAAGAAAAACTGGCCGGCTATGTAAAAATTGCCCGCAAGCGCTTCGACATCGAGGCTTTCGAGAGTTTTTGTGCAAAGCATTTGAGCCACATTGACGAAGTAGCTGATCACTACTTCACCACTGACGCTGTTAAAGACGCTATTCGTGAAAAAGTAGTTTCACTGTATCCCGAGCACGAGGTGGACGAATTCACGGAGCTGTTCTGGAACCGCATTCAGACCTCGCGTGAAACCGAGCGTGCGGCGGCAACATCATGAAGGACGTTGTACGTTGGTATTCACCCAGAATAGAACAGGAAGTACAACTGGTTCGATGGGGCCACATGGGCACTCCGGTTCTTCTGTTTCCAACCGCCGGTGGCGACGCTGAAGAAATAGAGCGTTTTCACCTTATCACTGTACTGAAACCCCTCATTGACGCCGGCCGCATTAAAGTCTACTCAACGGACAGCCTGGCGGGCAAAGCCTGGTTTAGCGGTGAACACTCGGCCGAGTACTGCTCGAAACTGCAAAACCAGTTCGACGCCATGGTGTATGCCGAGATCACACCCGCGATTCGTCGCGACTGCAATTCGAACGACATAGAAATCATAACCGCGGGTGCTTCTATCGGCGCGTTTAACGCAGTAGCAACTCTGTGCCGACATCCCGACGCATTCAAACTTGCCATTGCCATGAGCGGCACTTTCGACCTGTCGAAATATCTGGAGGGTCGTTTCAACCAGGATTTCTATTTCTCTTCGCCTCTGCACTATCTTCCAGATTTGGAAGGGCCGCAGCTCGACCTGTTACGGCGGCGCCTGGTTATTCTGCCAAGCGGTGAAGGCGACTATGAAGATATCGGAGAGTCTTGGCGCATTGCACGCCTTCTCGGCGCAAAAGGTGTGCCGAACAGAGTGGACCCCTGGGGTACAACCTTTCACCACGACTGGATTACCTGGCGTGAAATGTTGCCGAAGTATCTGGACGAATTTACTTAAGAGAACCTGTCGAAACCTGATGATTTAGTTCGCCGGGTAAACCAACTACTCTGCGTACATTTGCAGTTCGGCACCCACCGCGTCGGCCATCGCCATAGTTTCTTCAAGGTCAGGGTGACGTAGCATAACGAATCCGTCTGACACTAACGTCTTGCGCCAATCACGACGTGGCGTGCCGGGCTGTAACAATGTATTCCAGACAACGTGCTCACCGAACCTCGCCTGCAGCTTATCGATGCCTTCAATATGCGATATGCGTCCGACTCCGCGTGCACGTTTGAAAATAGTGGCTACATTGTAACGACGTTCAAACGGTTCGAGAATACGCCCGTGGGTTAGCGCCTGCCCCCACGCTTTGAACACGTCGAAATCGCAGGCGTACTTCATTTGGTCAACCTGATGCGCCCCGGGTGGGCGTCCACCTATCTCGCCGAAAACGACCTCGCCGTCCTGCTTGAGATACCACTCCATGTGCGTAAAGCCGGTTCCAAAATCCAGCGCTTTGATCACGTCAAATCCCATTTTGATACCGTCGCTGAGCTCAGGTCGATCGACGTCGTTGAGCGCAATAACTTGCGGGCTAATCCACTCGTTACTTCGAGCAATAAGCGGCCTGGGTCGGTACCAGGCTACGTTGTAGTAGGCGACCTCGCCGTCAATGGTAATGGTGTCAAACGTGTACTCCTCGCCGTCAATGAATTCTTCAACGCTAATGACGGGTACGTGGCGCAGAAGTGGCAGCACCGCACGAAGTTCGTCGCGTGATTCAACCCGATACGTGTCGGCCGAACCGGCTCCGTCTATCGGTTTGAGAATGACCGGAAAACCTATTTTTTCCACCGCCTCCCAACAGCCGGCCACCGTATCAACTGCAACGTGGCGCGGCGTACGGATACCCGCCTTGTCCAGCGCGATTTTCATGGCTTCTTTGTCACGGAACAAATTGGCGTGTTCAACGTTCATGCCGTCAACGCCAAAGTGCTCTCTGAGCTCGGCAGCCAGCATAATTCCGGGCTCCCAAAGGCACTCAATGCGATCAAGCGAGCGCCCTTTCAGGCTCTTCTGTAGCTCCGCTATAACGCGGCCGCTGTCCCAAAGTGACGATACCTGCACATATTCTGATAAAGAACGGCGCACTAACTCGGGCAAGCTGCCTGCATGCTGGTCGCCAACACCATAGACGCGTGCACCCGCCTCGGCCAAACCCCGGGTAAATTCTGGCATATCAGCCGGGTAGCCCGGTGAGATAATTAAAACATTCATGATAAGCGACGCCGTTTAAAAGAAAGTGAGAAGAACACGTACTTCTCAGAGTACAATAACTGTGAGCGAATAAGAATACGGACTTCAGTTGACTAAAACTACGAAACTAAACGTCTGCCTGGCAACCGCAGAATTCGCGCCGCTTGCCAAAACAGGCGGCCTCGCCGATGTCAGCGCCGCGCTGTCATCTTTCTTGCACGAAGAAGGTCACGACGTGCGAGTTATCATGCCTTTCTATTCGACGCTAAAGCGCGATGGCCTCAATATTGAGCCGGTTTCCGGACTGCAAAATCTGACCATAAACGTGGGCGCTTGGAACATAGAGTATTCAATCGAAAGCACCAAACTGACGGGTAATCCGATGCCGATCTACTTGCTGCGCTGCCCCGCGCTGTACGACCGGGATGGTTTGTACTCCAACGCAAGCGACGAACACCTGCGCTTTATTCTACTGTCCAGAGCAGCAATCGAAATGTGCCAGCACATGCGGTTTTCGCCGGACATTTTTCATTGCCACGACTGGCATACCGCGCTAATTCCGCTTTACTTAAAAACCATCTACCGCTGGGACCAACTGTTTGCCACTACCCGTTCAGTGCTCACGATCCACAACATCGGCTACCAGGGCATGTTCCCGACGGACATTCTTAACGACCTTAATTTGGGTGGCAACAAAGACAAGCTGCATCAGGAAGACTTTGAAAAAGGCGTTATTAACTTTCTCAAAACCGGGCTTCTGTATGCCGACCTGCTGACTACCGTGAGTCCAACGTATGCTCACGAAATTCAAGGCGGCGAATACGGTATGGGGCTCGACGACATTTTGCGCTCTCGTAGTCACGCCCTTATTGGCATTTTGAACGGCGTTGATTACAAGGAGTGGAATCCGGAAACGGACCAGACCATTCCAGCCAATTTCTCCGCGCAAGACATTAGCGGCAAGGCTGTTTGCAAACGCGAACTCCTGAAGAACATGGGACTCAACGGGCGCGAAGAAGCACCTCTGATGGGCATTGTAAGCCGACTCGTCGGACAAAAAGGTTTTGACCTGGTAGAAGACGTCTTGCCCGAAGTGCTGAGTCGACGCGACCTCTCAGTGGTGATTTTGGGCAGCGGTGAGTCGCGCTACGAGGACTTCTTCTCGACGCTGCAGCGCCACGCACCAGATCGTGTCAGCTTTTATCGTGGCTACAATGAAAAACTTGCACATTGGGTCGAGGCCGGAAGCGATATGTTTCTGATGCCATCACTTTATGAGCCGTGCGGGCTAAATCAAATGTACAGCCTGAAATACGGAACCATTCCCATTGTTCGCGAAACGGGTGGTCTGGTCGATTCAGTACAGCCAATCAATGCTGCGGACGGAAGCGGAACAGGTATTCGTTTTGAGCGCTACGACGGCACCGGATTGCGATGGGCCATTGATACGGCTCTGGATTTTTACGCACACAAACCGCTTTGGAAAAAGGTCATGTACAACGCCATGACAATGGATTTTTCCTGGCAACGACAAGGAGATCAGTACGTGAATATTTTTCGACAGCTGAGTAACAAATGAACATTATTTTCGTCGAACCCTCATTTCCGAGCAATCAACGTGAATTCGTGCGCGCACTGCATGCGGTAGGCGCAAACGTCATTGGCGTCGGTGAGCGACCTGTCGAATACCTCGACCACGAAGTTAAAAGCTGGCTCCACGACTACGTTCAGGTACCCTCAGTCGTACATGAACCGTCGCTTTTAAAAGCGGTGAAGCTCGTCCAAAGTAAACTTTGGGTAGATCGAATTGAGGCTACAGTTGAAGCACACATTATGCCGGTAGCCCGAGTGCGCGAAGCCACAGGCATACCCGGCACTTCAACCAGAACGGCGTTTCTGTGTCGAGACAAACCGGCCATGAAAGAAGCACTTCGACAAGCAGGCGTATCCTGCGCGCAGTCAACGCGTGCCGAATCACCGCAGGACGCCCGTGACTTTACGGCCAACGTGGGTTACCCGGTCATCATCAAGCCACCCGACGGTGCTGGCGCGTCCGGCACGTTTAAAGTAACCGACGACGCCAGCCTGGAGCGCGTCATAGTCGAGTCAGGTTTATCCGACGGTCACGCCGTAGCGATTGAAGAATTTATTGAAGGCCACGAGGGATTCATTGACACCATTACAATCGACGGAAATGTCGCTCACGAATTCGTAACGCACTACTACCCGAACGTGCTGGGAGCCATGCGCGAACGCTGGATATCACCGCAAATGGTGACTACCAATCGCATCGATGCTCCCGGCTACGAAGAAGTCCGCAAGATGACGCGCAAGGTCATCGACGTTCTGGATATCGGCACGTCTGCAACGCATATGGAGTGGTTTTACGGACCGAAAGGCCTCAAGTTTTCGGAAATTGGTTGCCGCCCTCCAGGCGTAGGGCAGTGGGACGTTTACAATGCCGCCAACGAAATGGATCTCTACGTTGAATGGGCTTCCGCGCTCACTCACGGCAAACCATACGGTGCGCCATCGCGTCGCTTTTCGGCCGGAATGATTGCTCTGCGCCCTGATCAGGATGGCCACATTAGCGGCTACTCCGGTGTCAACATTATTCACGAGCGCTACGACGAATGCATTGTTAAAGCCCACCTGCCCGACCCGGGAACACCCACACAGCCGGTTGAAGCGGGCTACATGGCTAACGCATGGCTACGCGTGAGACACCCGGACTACGACACTTTACGCAAAATTCTTGACGACATTGGGCAGACGCTTAAAGTGCACGCTTCGTGAGCCAGTCTAGTCCTGAGTCGGAAGAATTTGGCAAACTGCAGGAACAGCTTCCTGACGTTTGGCAGCGTTATCAGGAAGACCCTTGTTACGAACACACATCGGTCATCATTCCGTCCATGAGTGTTAATCAGGAAGAACTTGCCAAGGTTACCGGCGCCGCGTTTTACGAAGAACGGCTCATGTTCGCATTGATCCGCCTGAGAAACCCAAAGGCGCGGCTCATTTACATTACCAGCCAGCCCGTTCACCCTGACATTATCGACTACTACCTGCAGCTTCTCGACAGCGTCTCCGCAAGTCACGCGCGAAGACGCCTTCATATGATTTCGGTGTTCGACTCCAGTCCTCGACCGTTATCCGAGAAAGTTCTTGAACGACCGAATTTACTCAAACGGCTGCGTAAGATCATTGGAAATGCCGATCACGCCTACCTCACTTGCTACAACTCCACGTCGCTCGAACGCCGGCTTTCCTTGCAGCTTGGCATTCCGTTAAACGGTCTAAACCCCGACCTTCTACCTTTGGGCACGAAGTCTGGAAACCGCAAAATATTTTCAGAAGCGGACATCAACTATCCAGACGGCTTTGAAGATTTGCATAGCGAAAGTGATATCGTCAGCGCACTAGAGGAGCTTCGTAAAATACGCCCCAAC
>JBGCFV010000006.1:0-5486 GCA_045107075.1 Gammaproteobacteria bacterium | reverse complement strand
GTCGATTTCGGTATCTTGCGCGTCAAAAAGCGCAATGAAGTCTCCTCCCCCGCCTAAACCATAATCGAAACCACCAATACAGCTTACGCCCGGATAAAGACTGTCGAAGACTACCGGATCATCACATAAAACAACGTAACCACCAGGTTCAACGACAGTGCCGGCCGGCAACTCAAAGCCAGCTAAGTCGTCCTCTATGTCACTCAAATCTTTAAACGCCCAGCCTGAAAGGTCAACCTCTGTCGCGCCAAAGTTATGTAGCTCAACCCAGTCACCGGCATCAAACGCATCTGCAGAGTTGTAGTTAATCTCGTTAAAGACGATCGTAGGTGGCTCTTGCGGAGCTATTTCCTGAAAACGTGCAGTAATGACCATGTCGTCATTCAGATCTAGCGACACATTTGTTTCGGAACCACCCGCTACACCGCTCCAGCCAACGAACACATAACCCTCGGCCGGGAGCGCCGTTAGTTCAAGATCGACTTCAGTGAAGTAATCGCCACTGTAGGGATAGCTCGTTGGAGCTTGAGAATTAACCTGAACACCGCCGGAATCTGCAGGCACAACTTGAACCGTAACGTTTTTCCGCGTCGTCAGGCCAAATTTCTGCGCCATAAACTGCTCCATAACAACCGGGCGGTAAAGCGAGAATATGCGCATTTCATGTACTTGTTGCAGCCACGTATCGATGCTGAGGGGAAATCCGGTTGGCAGCCACCAGCGCTCTATTTCCGCTGGCATTTCATCCCACAGATTTAACTGATACTCATTCACCTTACCAATCACCCGCTGCGGGTGGTAAACAATATTCATCATATCGGTCATGCGGCGAATAAAGTCGTCCCGAAACTCATCGCTACGCAGTAATGAGCGAAGAATGAAGGTCGACTCCGGAGGGTTATGAGACAACTCAACCGGAACGTCCGGAAGCAGCTCTTGATCGTTAGTGGCATAGGCCAGCGTGTCCTGAAATACGTTGTCCAGACGGAAGCCACTGTCGAGATCAAACACCATCGTTCGCCACTTGCCGCCTTCGGCCGTTGGGCGCCACCAGCGAATATTGTTGTCAGGCCAATCGATGTTGCCGACATAAATTTCAGCCGCAAAGTAGTCAAGAATGTAGTCGATATCGATCATGGTTTTAATTTGTTCGTAGTTCTCGGCCACGGCTAAATCGTTGATCAACAGGTATTCCCACATCGATTGAAAATTGAACCAGCTGCCGGCTCGAACCTTGTAAAAGCCAGACGAGTTCTCAATAAAGTCAATTTCGTCATCGTCGAGACCGTAGTTATCGTTAATGTAGTCAGGCGTTGCCGTTTCCCTAATGTTGTAGATCCCCCAGTACTCAGTGTTGATGTACAAGGCGACAGATCGTGCTGGCTGGTAGTCCAAACTCGTCACATCAAGAAGGCTTTGCTGAAACGCGTCACGAAACAGCGTTTCGTACTGGTCCTGACTGGACGCTCTTAGCAAAATGGTACTGAAACTGTCCAAGTCTTTTTCAGGGAAGAGCTGATAGTCAATCTCGTCGCCTCCGAGACGTTCACGCGCTTTAATCTTGAGTCCTTTCTTAGGCAGAATTCGGCCAAGACCACCGTGAAGCTCAAGACCCGCGTCCATATCGACTACCGTTTCGCCATCTGATTCAAACATGGTGAAGTGAACAGGTACTTCGATATCATCGCGGAAATTGGCACCGAAGAACCATGGATACTCCCCGGGATTAGGCCCCGGCATGTAGGCACCCGTTATTGGGTCGAACAGCAAATCAGGGTCTGTGGCGACGGTTAGGACAGGCAGATTGCCTGTTTCCCCAAAGTAGTAAACCGCCGTTGTGGGCCGGCTGACAATGTAGTCGTCGCGAATGGCCTGTACACGCAAGACAGTGCTGTCGCCAATTTCAATCGCCCCGGTAACCGGGGTGTCGTCGGCCGTTGGAATCGAGCCATCCAGTGTATAAAACAACTGATCCTCACTATTAATCGGCGCTGCGGTAACAGTAAAAGGAGCCGTTTTTACACCGGATTCGACGGAAATCTCGGGCTGCTCGGCATACCCTAAATACCACTGGGTGGCATTTTGAGCGCCGGGCGTAGGATCTAAAAAGTACGGCCACTGGATGGGTGGCTCACTGTTTATGCCACGACCACGCGACGTATCCCGACGCATCTCACCGGTAAAAAAAGAGTCAAGCGTAGTACCGCCGGGTGCGGTGATGCTGAGGTCTTCACCCGAAGCGCTAATTTTGAAATTCGTGTGCAGCGCCCTGTCCTTGCCTGATGCAAAAACAACGAGAAATTCAAAGGGAGCAATCTCGACGTTGCCGAAGGTCCATTTGAACGGTTCGTCCGGATCGTCTGATAAACCAACACCGCTCAAATTAATGGTCTGGCCACTAAAATTAACCAGCTCTATCCAGTCCTCGTAGTCTCCGTCTTCGTCTGCAAGAGTGACTCCATTAGACGCCATCACTTCAGTTAAAAAAAGCTGGTAGCCCCCGTCTTGTGCAAACGAGTTGACGGAAAAAACGACAAATGCAACGGAAAGTATTCCGAACCGAAAGTAACGTGACAACATCACTGCCCCCCCCCTATGTTGACAGAATCAAATAACGTGTACCTTCAATCGCGAGTTGATTAATGTTAAATGGCGAAAGCGCTTTGGTCAGTCTTGTAATTGACTGTTCTTGTTCGTTGCGCGGCACAGCTAATCGTTATGTCTAAACACTATCATAACAATCGTTTTAATACTTCAGACACGACTGTATCGGCGCGCGGCCGAGTGTTAAATCGGCTAACCTGAGTGGTTCAAGTCCAAAACTCCGGGAAACCGATGTTCTGTTCTCGAGTGGCACCCACAAACGAAGGCCACCGGGCCGCACCGACTTAAACCGGACGCCCCATGCGAATTTGTGGGCTGGAGTAACGCTGTTTAGCGGACCTGCCAATTCGCAAACCAGACTGACTGGTCGCCTCGGGCACCATCCATAGCCCGCGCATCGGCTATGGTCACACTCACCACTTTGCCTGGTTGAAAACGGCCATCTTCTTTGGTCTTTTTCTCGTCACGCTGCAGGTCGGAAAAAGACACCGTTGACGCATTCCAGTCATCGCTTACATCCAAGACGGTATAAAAAGACTCCCCGCTTTGTTCTTCAAACGAAACCAGAACATACGTACTCTGTTTCGCTTTGGTCCACAGTTCCATTTCAGAACCGCCTTCCATAGCTCCGGGCGCAACCGCCTTATAAGCCCATTGAAAGCGACCCTTTTTGTAATTGTAATTCCACTGCTGAGACTTGGCTGATGCTCCAGATAGCTGGCCAGGCACCTGATTGGACAGTGAGAGCTTGTCGTTTTTGGAGCCCTCAAACACCTGAGAGCCGTTGTCGAAACCAAAACGAAAGCGGGTACGGGAAGCCGTGGCACCGGCCGGTATACTGCCGCCAAGGCTCGTAGCAATTTGCCAGTTGGACAACCACACCGTCTGATCTCCACTTGCGCCTTCGAAGCCACGCGCATCGGCAATGGTCACATTCACCACCTTTTCAGGCTGAAAACGACCGTCTTCTTTTTTCTTCTTCTCGTCACGTTGCAAGTCATCGAAAGAAACAGAAGTCTGATTCCAGTCACGGTTTACTGGCAGTACCGTAAAAAACGATTCTCCACTTTTTTCTTCAAACGAAACGAGTACGTAAGTGTCTTGTTTCGCTTTGGTCCACAACTCCATTCCCGTGCCGCTTAACGCTCCGGGACTTATCGATTTTGAAGCCCACTGAAAGCGGCTTTTCTTGTATTTATATGACCACTCAAGCGAGGTGCTAGCTCCTTTTGGCGCCTGGTTGGACAAGCTGATTCGGTCGTTCTTTGAACCTTCGAAGAGCTGGGCTTTACTGCTAAACCCAAAACCGACTCGCCCGGCGGATACAGCGGGAGCCACAGGTGCTGCCGCAGGTCTGGTTACCGCTGGACTTGTGTGCGCAACCGCCGCATCTATTTCACCACGAAGAATTTGCTGCCAGGTATTCCAGGCCGGCTTGGGCTGCAAGTTAGCGCCAAACAGCCCAATGTTCTCCCATAGCTTCGCCGCATCACCCTCAGCAAACCCTGCTTGCCTCGACAGCGCCTCGTAGTCTATGGATAAAAACCAGACAACAAAGAGGTAGTTGTCTCGTCCGGCAATGGCGGCCAGGTCAGTCAGAAACTCTTTCTGCAGCTGTTCGTTGCCCTTCATGCGAAGCCTGGGAGAACGTAACGTTGCGTCCTTGGTTGCATACCCGGTCTCGGTAATCGCAATTGGTTTGTCGGCGTATTCGCTCAGCCAGTTCAAAGGTTCAAGCCACTGCTGCGGTGGACGACTCGACGCGTCGTTCTTGTGCGAAGAAATGTAAGGATAAAAGCTAATGCCAATGTAGTCGCTGCTAGCAATTACGGAACGAGCTCGCTGTGCGACTTTGGATTCCATAAGTGAATCGAGTCCAAACGAGATGCCAATCTGTATGCCGGGATTCTCGTTTTTGATATTCGAACGCACGTGTTCGAACAAGGTTTCGAAGTCTTCCCAACGTGACTTGCTTCGGTCTGCCAGCTCACCGACCTCGATGCCTATGTTCAGGTAGTCGGGATTAAACGTCTTGACCGCGCGTCGGACATAGTTCAAGTAGGCCTGTTTCACTTCGCGCGAATCCAGATTTTTCCTCAGAAACGATGAACTCGTCTTGGACCCTTCCGATATCGCAGCCAAACTTTTTCGATCGGTGCTTAGCGGCGCTAATCCGAGATACACTTTCTTGTTACGAGGCAAGTTCCTGGCGTGTTCGTCCCAGTTTTTTTGCACTTTCTTGGGGAAAGCCGTGTCATCGTAGGCTTCCTGCCACGGGATACCGTCATCACGGTGAATCGCAAACACGGTGCCGTGTTTGTCAACAATCTCATAGGCTTTGTCCACCGCCTCTTGCGTAAAGTCGTATGGAAACGGAGTAAAGCCCCATAGCGTGGGCGACGCAGAATAGCCGCCAGAAGAATGCTCGTTTTGCGGTGCCGGCGCCGGTGGTTGACTTGAAGTAGCGGTCGCGGCATTGCAGCCCTGAAGGCTGATTGCACACAGCGCTAGTAAGCTGTGACGCAGGAAACGTTGCGCCTTCATTCGGGGCGTAGACCAGTGCGACAACAAAGTCTCGTAAAATAGTTTAGTAGTCTGCAATGTAGAGTGCTCCCGTTCTTGTGTTGTGAAGGCATTATTCAATTGATAACACGTCCGAAGATAGCGCGTTCAATTGACTCTCGAATTTTAGTGACACTGTTTTACATTGTCCACGTATTAAATTTGGGCTAATTACCGTCGTCCGGTCAATCGCTCTTAGAGCCGGTCAGGCAACGATATGAATATGCCCCATAGGCAACGCCAGGCATCCGAACGAAAAAAGCTCCAAATACCCGACTGCATACTAAGACAGACAGTTTTCCGAATGGAAAATTCAAACC
>JBGCFV010000059.1:0-52843 GCA_045107075.1 Gammaproteobacteria bacterium | reverse complement strand
ATCGGCTCACGGTTTCGCTACTCACTTCCTCCCCACGTTCGGTCACCCTTACGCAGTTGTGATTCACTTCGCTCGCTGTGGTCAGCTCACGGGAGGACCTTCACCTCCAAGATCGCGCCCATGCTGGGCGCACAAAAAGGCCGCTCGGAGAGCGGCCTTTTTCAGTTTCTTGCTTCGCAGCGATTACAGCAGAGGCGCAATCACAAGGCTAACAATCGCCATCACGTTGATGAGAATGTTCATAGCCGGACCCGAAGTATCTTTGAACGGGTCGCCTACAGTGTCTCCAACCACAGCCGCTTTGTGCGTGTCGGAGCCTTTACCACCCAGGTTACCTTTCTCAACGTACTTCTTGGCGTTGTCCCAGGCACCACCGGCGTTCGCCATGAACAGAGCCATGAGAACACAGCCAAGTAGTGAGCCACCGAGCATGCCGCCCAGTGTTTCAGGACCAAACGCGAAGCCAACCACTACCGGTGATAATACCGCCAGGAGACCCGGCAGAATCATGCGTTTCAGCGCAGCGGTCGTTGCAATATCGACACAGCGAACCGTGTCTGGCTTCGCTGTACCTTCAAGCAGACCCGGAATTTCGCGGAACTGGCGACGAATTTCCTTAATCATGTCGAAAGCAGCCTCACCCACAGCGTTCATGGTGATTGAGCCCACGAGGAACGGGAAGATACCGCCCAGGAAAATACCGATCAGCACGCTCGGGCTGTTTAACAATAGCTCAAAGCCCGGGTTGTGAGATTCCACCGTTTCGATAAACGCGGTAATGATCGCGAGTGCTGCAAGTGCTGCCGCACCGATCGCAAAACCCTTACCGATGGCGGCAGTCGTGTTACCCACTTCATCCAGACCGTCCGTAATTTCACGAACCTTCTCTTCCATGCCGGCCATTTCAGCAATACCACCGGCGTTGTCAGCAACCGGGCCGTAGGCGTCAATAGCCATGGTGATACCAACCGTTGCGAGCATGCCTACCGCCGCAATACCAACGCCGTACAGACCAGCAAACTGGTTGGCAAAGTAAATGATGCAGCAAATGGTCAGAAGAGGAACAACAACTGACTGCATGCCAACCGCCAAACCTGAAATCATGACCGTAGCAGGACCGGTTTCACCGGAAGCTGCGATAGCGCGTACAGGTGGTCCACCGGTGTAGTACTCGGTAACCAGACCGATAATGATGCCGCCAACAGCGCCACTTAATACCGCTACCCAGATTCCGTTACTGATTCCGACGGCGTCAATAACGAAATACGCAGCGGCGATGAAGATAACGGTTGCACCGAACGTGCCCGAACGCAGCGCTGTTTCAGGCTTGGCGCCAGACGCCATTTTGACGATCAGAATACCGATTAGCGAACAGATCAAACCTGTTGAGGCCAGCAACAAAGGCAGACTCATAAGGTCGGCGCGATCGCCACCATCCAGCATGCTGGAAAGAGCCAGACCCGAAGCCGTAGAGGCAATGGCGATAGACGCAATCATTGAACCTACGTACGACTCAAAAATATCAGAGCCCATGCCCGCTACGTCACCTACGTTGTCGCCAACGTTGTCGGCGATAACGCCCGGGTTACGTGGATCGTCTTCCGGAATACCGGCTTCAATTTTACCCACAAGGTCAGCACCAACGTCGGCGCTCTTCGTGAAGATGCCACCACCTACGCGAGAGAACAGAGCCACCACAGATCCACCCATGGCGAAACCGTGCAGCGTGTGCGCAGACTCGGGGTTGCCACCGAAAACCATGTACAAACCGCCCAGACCCAGAAGACCCATTGCCGCAACGGTGAGACCCATGATGGAACCACCGTAGAAAGCGATACTCAATGCTTTCGCAGCACCAGCGTCACGCGCCGCAACCGTGGTACGAACATTTGCTTTGGTTGCGGTGTACATGCCAATCCCACCCGCGACCGATGAACACGCCGCGCCAACGATAAACGCGATGGCGGTATTTACGCCAAGATCCGAAAATGCGAGAGCCGCGGCGACGACAATTGCAAAGCCCCATAGCAACGTGTACTCGCGTTTAATAAAGGTCATCGCGCCTTGGTGAATTTGCTCGGCAATATCAGCTTCGGCGCCGTCACCAGCTGGTGACTTGGCCACCATCAGATACAGCAAAAGTGCCGCAATCAGACCGAGCCCTCCCACTACTAGTGGAATCATATGAGTTTCCATCAACCCTCTCCGGGCGGTGTGTACGATCGCCAGACACGGACATTATCGCTGTGCTCCGGAGGTCGATCCGCCATTAATTTTATTGAAAATAGGTCGCCAGCTGCCCAGATTTCGGACGGACGACTTAGAACTTAAGACCCAGACCAACAGCCGAAGTATTCAACCCGGGCCGTTAACCGTGAACCGCGCGAACTGAAGCGTATTGAATCCCCAATCGTGCTGCAGGCGCGGCGCTATTCTACTGCAAATGAGCTGAAAATGAAGGCTTTATGGGCTTCCGCGATCGTTCAAGTCGCTTTCGATCAGGATTCGGGTCGCCTACCCGCCATAACGGGCCGACAATACATCACTTATTCGGCTCAGGAGTCTTGAAAATGACCTTCCAAATACATGCGCTTGATCCGTCCCCTTTTGAGGCTCTCTCACAGCTGGAGCCCCGCGAACTGCATCGACGTCGAGCGGTCTGGATAGAAGCAGACTCGGCACCCGGCTACCCTTGCCGCGTTACTCTCGAAGACGCCAGAGTCGGCACTCGCCTGTTGCTTTTCAATTTTGAACACCAGCCCGTCAACACGCCTTTTCGGTCTAGTCACGCCATTTACGTCAATCCACTTGCCAAACAGGCGCTTCTGCAACCCGGCACCGTACCACCGTCGTTCACGTCTCGCCTGATCTCCTGGCGAGCCTTCGGCAACGACGGCATGATGGTTGACGCGGACGCTGTGGACGGGAGCCAGCTAAAAGCAGTGCTCACAAGAGCGTTTGAGCAAGAGTACGTCGCGTACATTCACTTACACTACGCTGGCGCAGGCTGCTATGCGGCTCGAGTCACGCGCGCGTCAAACCAGTGACACGCAATTGCGTGACGTACTGATCGTTGTAATGATCAGGGTCGCTGCCTCATAATTTGAGACAGCATTTATTTGCTCTCTTTCCAATTGGTTGAAGACACGACGATGCATCTGGCCGTCCCGGACACTCGAAAACTCGCAGCGCTGTTTAGCTGGTTTGATGACGACCGCAGCATAGCCTCGTGGGGTGGACCTGGCATGCGCCTTCCTATGACGCTTGAGTCCATGCAGGTGGACGCACGCATACAAGAACTCGCGAGCTGGTTTTTGGTTAGCAAATCCGGACAAACAATTGGCTTCGGCCAGTACTACGAACGTTGCGGCTACTGTCATTTCGGCCGGCTGATGATCGCACCCGATCAAAGAGGCCAAAGGCTTGGGGAAATTCTGATCACAAAGCTTACATACAAAGGTGCCAAAGACCTTGGGCTTTCAGGTCAGTCTCTGTTTGTGCTTCAGAACAATCCAAGAGCAATCAAACTTTACGAGCGCATGGGCTTTGAAGTCTCGCACTATTCAGGATCAGACGTGAACTTAACAGGCATTGACTACATGGTCAGACGCTAGCCGTCCGTGGCGCGTCAGTTGTATTGGAATACAGCTTAATAGCTGAAGTGTTTGATCTTCTCACCGCGGTTGCCCACTTCGGTCATGGCCTCAATACCCAAACTGAGATGCATGTCAGCAAAAGAAGCGGTGACCTTCTTGTCACGCTCTTCCGTTTTAATACCCTCGGGAGTGGTCGGCACATCCGACACCAGTAGCAGGGCACCGCGCGCAATTTCGTTGTGGTGACCAACGATAAAAATTGTCGCCGTTTCCATGTCAATGCCGATTGCGGTCATGCGCTTTAGCTTGGCTAAAAACTCGAGATCGTGCTCCCATACTCGACGGTTCGTGGTGTAAATAACACCCGTCCGGTATTCAAGGTTATGGTCTTTAAGCTTCTCGGAGACAAACTTGTGCAGTTTGAACGACGGCAGCGCCGGCACTTCGCTTGGGAAGTAGTCGTCGCTTGTGCCCTCTCCGCGAATCGCGGCAATCGGCAAAATAAAGTTACCGATTTCAGTCGACTTTTTAAGTCCGCCGCACTTGCCCAGAAACAGAACACCTTTGGTGTCCCGCGCGCTGAGTAAATCCATGATGGTGGCGGCATTGGCGGAGCCGATGCCGAAGTTGACGATGGTGACACCGTCTTGGTTGGTCGCCGCTTTCATCGGGCGGTCTTCGCCGCGTATTTCGCAGTTAAAGCGATCGGCGAATTGCCGGATGTAGCCGTCGAAATTGGTTAGTAGAACGTAGTCGCCGAATTCTTCCAGTGGCATGCCTGTGTAGCGCGGCAGCCAGTCTTTCACTATATCTTGCTTATTCATTCTGTCTTGCTCCGTTCTCCTCTAGTATATTGCATAGCGTCATAAATTGATAGACGGCGTGGGCTACTTTGTGAAAGAAATGAAGTGACGAGTCGATATTGAAACGAATTGGCTTCGACATAATAGTTGACCCGGGTAATGCAAACGTCCGGACACAGTTAAAATAACAACGCCAGTAATCGATGATCAACCCGTTTTTTTAGAGCTGCCTGGACGGCACTTTAAATCGGCGCCGGTTCACCCAAATAGTAGCCCTGCGCAAAGTCCACTCCGATGTAACGCAGCGTGTCGAGCGAATCTTTTGCGTCTACTTTTTCTGCAATCACACTAATATCAAGACTCTTGGCAAGCTTTACAATAGCCGTAACCATGGCCTGGTTAATCGTGTCCTGCGAAATGTTCTGACTGAATTCGCCGTCGATTTTCAGGTAGTCCATTTTGAGGTTTTTAAGATTGGTAAATGAGCCCAAACCCGTACCAAAATTGTCCAGTGCAAACTGACAACCCATGCTGTGCAGGACAGCAATAAAGCGCTGCGCCTGACTCATATTGGTAATTACCGAGCTCTCTTTCACTTCAAAACATATAGACTCGGGAAGCACGTTGCACTCGTCCATGCACTCAACCACGAATTCTAAAAACCGGCTGTCGCTCAGTGTCTGACCTGACAGGTTTATTGTGCAACGAGCACCTGGCTCAAGCGGCAAGCTCGCACTGCCTAGAGCCGTCATGGTGTTCAAGACTACCCACCGATCAATTTTCGGCATCAGGTTGTAGCGCTGGGCCGCTTCCATAAAGTCGTTGGGTGACACAATGGCCCCGCGCTGGTCGCGCATGCGCAGTAAAATCTCGAGACCAAGGCCGCCGGACCGGCGCGTGTCTATCGCAACAATAGGCTGCGCGTAAAGCATGAAGCCGTCGTCTTTTAGCGCGCGCTGCAGCTGTTGCAACCAGGCGATCTCGCCTTTGTGTCGCGCGACGGCTTCGTCTTTCGCCGAGTAAACGTGGACCTGCGAACGACCCTGCTGCTTGGCGACGTAGCAAGCGGAATCCGCTGCGGCAATAACATCCTCTGTACTGCCACTTTCATGGCTGATCTCGACCAATCCAATGCTCACACCTACATTAAATACCTGATCACGCCAGAAAAACCGGAAATCACGCACAGCTGAACACACGTCGTCAGCAATTTGGCGCGCCTTATCAAGCGGACAACCAACTAACAGCATGCCAAATTCATCACCACCCAAACGAGCGACCATGTCCGAGTCACGCACTTTTTCACGAATAAGGTTTGCCAGCTGACGCAACATGTTGTCGCCCGCCGCGTGTCCGCTGGTGTCGTTAACGGCTTTGAAGCGGTCGAGGTCCAAATAACAAATAACGTGCGCCACGTTTTCATCGTGACTCGCGTCGACAAGCTCGCCAACACGGCGCTCAAACTCACGTCGGTTGGTCAGACCGGTCAGCGCGTCGTGACTAGCCTGATAAGACATTTGCTGAGCCAGGCCGCGCAGCTCGGTCACGTCGTGAAGCACAACCACACAGCCAACCTGGGCACTGACATGGGTCGCAGTCGGGTCCTGGTCTTGTCCCAGCGACATCGGGTTCACGGTAACTTCTACAAAGCGTTCCGATCCGTCGGCCGACAGCATCATTGCTTTGCGGCCAAGGCTCACATCACGTTCTTCGCGTAGCGCCGTTTCGACCGGGTCTGCGAATGGTTTGCGATCGGTCTCGTCGACTAAATTGACACAGCCAGTAAGAGTGCGCCCCACTAGCTCTCGTCGCGGTCGACCGATCATAGTTACGGCCGCGTCGTTAGCGTAGTCAATCAGACCGTCAATATCGGTCGTTAATACCCCATCGGTAATCGACGCCAGAGTGACCTGGGCGCGGTCTTTGGCTGCCTGTACTTGCTGCTCGGCTTCACGGCGATGGGTAATGTCAAACATGGCAGAGAGAATGGCAGGCTCGTCCTGGTACTCGATCACGACATCGGAGACTTCCACCCAAAAACCGCTGCCATCCCGGTTTAGCATTTTCATCTCGTATCGTTCAGGAACGTCTTTGCCAGCCAGACGCTGGTCAAATAGTTGTTTAGCCTGCTGCCGATGAGAAGGGTGAACCAAGTCCAGTACCGAGGTTGCGGACAAATCGCGTTGACGAACGCCGCGTAAATTAGCGGTTTTTGGATTGGCATAAATAATGTCGCCGCGGTGGACCACGATCGATTCCTGCACGCTCTCAGCGAGACCGCGAAACAGGTTTTCGCGTTCGTTGAGTTCGGTGTCCTGATCATCGAATACGTCGATAATCGAATTAACAGTTTGCTCAAGCTCGCCTAACTCGTCCGCACCCGACACCCTGACCCGCCGGTGAAACTGGCGCAGTTCCGCTATTTGTGCGATTTCGTCGTGCAGATGTTTTATTCTAGACGTTAGTCGCCGACGCAAAATCAATATGCTTTCCTACGCGTTATCCGATTCGCAGTGACAAGTGGGACTGTCACCTGCTCGAACCTTGTTACGCTTTACTGTAAACCCCACCGCCTCAGCCTAACGAACTCCTGTTTTTCTTCTTCCATACCCTTGGTGCTGGCCAGACATACGTACCCCTGGCTTTGCTTGGCAGCCTAATCCCACTCGTGTGCTTGTGCTCTTGTTCTGACCCATACGGGCGTCGCGTTCGTTTTGAATCAGGTACGCGCAGTTGTCGACCTAAACGGCCCGAACATGCACCTGCCAGGTAACGTCCCCCGATCGACTGACGTATCCATACGCCGTATCCCCACAGTACGAGACCAAATCTTGGTCAAAGTGCAGACTCGTACCGGACTCAAGGATATACTACAGGTTAAATTGATGCAGTTTCATTCACTACAATGCCCTGAGGCGTGCTCACTACCGCGTGTGCATGAACACCACTCCGAGCTCAAGGATCCGGCCAATATGACCGTCGACTTCTCGCTAAATCAAATGGTTAAACAGCAAATTCGTGCCTGGGACGTACTCGATCCACGGGTACTTAATGCCATGACAGAGATTCCACGCAACCGCTTTGTACCTCTGGACTACCAGTCGGTCGCGTTTGCAGACTTCAGTATTCCCATTGGTGGCGAGCGCAGAATGCTCACCCCAACGGTGGCTGGCCGGGTGTTACAGAGTCTCGATCTGAAGCCAACTGACAGCGTGCTCGAAATTGGTACTGGTACCGGCTACCTGACGGCGTGCATCGCACACTTGGCAGCCCGGGTGACCAGTCTCGATACGCACGGCGATTTTATTGCCAGCGCCACTCAGCGTTGTGAGGACCTCAAACTGGGTAATGTCCGGTTTGAACAGCGCGCAGACTATTCACCCGACGGTGAAAAACGCTATGACGCCGTGGTCTTCACAGGTTCATTAGCCCAATTAGACGATCGTTATCTAAATCTTCTTAATCCGGGTGGTCGCCTGTTCGTCACGGTTGGTGAATCTCCCGTTATGCAGGCGATGCTCGTAACACGAATAGACCTGGAACAGACTCTGAAAGAGGTGGTTTTCGAGACCGATTTGCCGAGGCTAACCGGAAGTCAGCCACCCAACGAATTCGAGTTTTAAACGAATGAATCAAATAACCGTAGTTGAACTATCCGCCATGCTAAGCGGTGGCCGCCCCCCGCTTGTGCTGGATGTACGTGAATCATGGGAGCTCGAGGTGGCCAGGCTGCAAAACACGCTCGATATTCCCATGCAACAAATTCCCGAACATCTCGACGCGATTCGCGACCAATTGGCCGACCGTGATCTCATAGTAATGTGTCACTCGGGCGGAAGAAGCGCGATGATCGTGCAATTTTTGGCTCAAAACGGCTTCGACAAAGCCTTTAACCTCACTGGAGGGATTCAAGCATGGTCCGAGCAGGTCGATAGCACTATACCAACCTACTAAATTCGCGAGCTCGTTGGACGGCTGCGGGTTTGTTTACGCTTAGGCGCTATAGTGATATAGTTGACTATAACACCTAGCAGAGACGCTGGAACTTCACACGGAAATCGTTATGAAACGTGCAAATACATTTATTATCGCTATATTTATCAGCAGCTTGACCGCCACCCCTGCTTCCGCTGTAAACCTCATGGAAGTCTACGAAATGGCGACAGCGAGTGATCCGCTTCTCAAAGAGGCCGCCGCAAACCGCATGGCCACGCTCGAATCCAAGCCTCAGGCGAGAGCCGGATTGTTTCCGAACATTAACCTGACCGGCTCTTACGACGACGACACGTCAGACGGTACGTTCTCCAATGCTTCTGCCGACGATATGGGTGTGGTCCGGGTGGTCCAATTTCCCAGTAACTCGGAGTCCAACACACTCTTCTATCGCCTTCAGGTTACACAGCCTCTGTTTCGCTGGGACCGCTGGATTGCGTTAAAACGAGCTGACAAATCCATTGCTCAAGCCGAGGCGACCTTTGGCGCCGCGCAGCAGGACCTGGCGGTACGTGTAACCCAAGGCTACTTCAACACTCTGGCCGCGAGGGACAGTCTCGACGCCGAAACGCTGAACAAACAAGCTATTAAACGCCAGCTCGAACAAAATGAGACCCGTTTTGAAGTCGGCCTGATCGCCATTACCGACGTACTGGAATCGCGCGCCGCTTACGACCAGTCTGTGGCTTCCGAAATTGCGGCTAAACGACAGCTTGCGCTGGCTCGCGAGAACCTGCGCGAAATTATTGGCCAACGCATCGACAACCTCACCGCACCCGGCGACAACCTGGAACTGGTTACCCCGTCTCCCGCCAGCGCAGAGGCCTGGGTAGCAAAAGCACAGCAACAAAATCTCAACCTCGAAGCCAGTCGCATTGCCGTTGAAATTGCCAACGACGACATTCGCACTCAGCGTACCGGCCACTATCCTACTGTTGACCTGATTCTGGGTCGCACAGAACGTGACGTAGACGGCATATCGATCAACAGCGGTCTTGAGTTTCCAAACGATCAGGACAGCAGCAACGACACTATTTCGTTGCAATTCAGCGTACCGATTTACAGTGGCGGCGCGGTGTCTTCGAGAGTTCGTCAGGCCGTTTATCAGAAACAGGCGGCACAGCAGCGACTCGAACGTATTGCACGCGAAACCGAACGACAAACTCGCGACGCATATCTGAGCGTACTGGCCGAAATTTCCCGGGTGAGAGCGCTAAGAGAAGCGGTTAAATCAAGTGAAACAGCGCTGTCGGCAACGGAAGCCGGCTTCGACGTTGGCACGCGCACAAGCGTTGACGTTCTGAATTCGCGCCGTGACTTGCTGAGGTCTCAGGTGAACTATTATCTGTCGCGTTACGACTATCTGGTTAATTTGATCAATCTTAAACGCGCAGCTGGCACCCTTTCGAGTGCCGACCTGAACGAAATGAGCGGCTGGCTCGAAAGCAGTCAGTAGTTAGGATCAAGATTTATCCGTACGCACAATCCCGTAGGCTACGCTCGCTCTGAAATGAGCAGACAGCATAAAAAAGGCAGCGCAAGAGCGCTGCCTTTTTTCGTTCTGAGTCTATGAAGGCTACGGTCTTTTCTTAAGCAGCGGCTCAATCAGCAGCAACAGCCTGGCCAAAGCCCCCCTGTTGCGCTCAACAACATCTTTACCCGCTTCGCCTGCAACACGACGCGCAATCGGATCACCCAGCAATCGACAACTCTCAACGCCAAGACCGTGTGCATCTTCGACGATACGCATAGCACCCGACGCCACCAGCTTTCCGGCAATGTCTTCGGTGTTGTAAAGATGACTACCGGTAACGACCGGAATGCTTAAAGCCGCGGGCTCCAACAAGTTGTGACCACCGATCGGTACCAGACTGCCACCCACAAATGCTACGTCGCTGGCCGCATAGTAGTCACGTAACTCTCCAAGCGTATCGAGCAGCAACACACGCGTCTCAGGTGTACTCGCCTGACCGCTTGTACGCGTAACGAAACTCAGATTGTTCTCCTGCAACAGCGACGCCACATAGCCAAAGCGCTCCGGGTGCCGTGGCGCAATAATCAAAAGAGTCTCTGGATGTTTGCGCCAAACAATATCCATTGCCTCGAGGACCAAAGGCTCTTCGCGGTCGTGCGTACTGGCAGCCAGAAGCACTGGCCGGTTGGGAGCGTGAAGCGCTCTTGCCGCCAATCCATTCTCACGCACTGATTCGTCCAGCTCAAAGTCGAATTTAATGTTACCTGTCGTATGCGTCCGTTCGGGGTTCGCGCCCAAATCACGAAAACGCTCAGCATCCTGTTCGCTCTGAGCGGCAATAACAATGCCGTGGGAAAGCGCTTCTTTAAACAAACTAATAAAACGACGGTACTTTGCAACGGACGGAGGCGATATGCGGGCGCTAGCCAGAATAAGCGGCACCTGCCGCTTGCCACACTCATGATACAACGTGGGCCACAGTTCAGTTTCCACCACAATCATGACACGTGGATTAACACGTTGAAAAAAACGCGATACAGACCCGGGTAAATCGTAAGGCGCGTAGTGATGGCGTACACGGTCACCAAAAATATCTTTAACGCGAGCGCTTCCGGTTGGCGTCACTGTCGTAATTAGTACGGGCAGAAACGGATTTCGTTCAAGCAGACGCTCAACGAGCACCGCGCAAGCCTGCACTTCGCCAACTGAAACCGCGTGAACCCAAACGCACTCGTCCGAGTACTGCGGAAGCCCAATACCAAACCGTTCGGGCAAGCGCTCCCAGTACGCGTGATTACGAAATCCGCGCCATATCAGGAAAAGCAAAATAAGCGGCGCAATCAGGTAAGACAGCGCTATATAGACGAAACGAATCATTAGAGACGCTTGATCGCTGCGATAAGGTCAGTAGTCGATCGCCCTTCTTTAAACGTCAGAACCTCCACGCGCCCGCCATGCGACGTGACCCAGTCACCGCCCACAATCTCGTCAACCGTATAGTCCCCGCCTTTTACCAGTACATCGGGAGTGAGCTTTTCGATAAGAGCACGCGGAGTGTCATCACTGAACGAGGTAACCCAGTCGACTGCTGCCAAGCCGCTGAGCACCGCCTGTCGATCTGCCAATGAATTTATCGGCCGTGCTTCACCTTTGAGGCGTGTCACCGAGTCGTCGTCATTGACCGCAACAATCAACCGGCCACCCAGCGCCTTAGCCTCTTCAAGATAAGCAACGTGACCCGCATGGAGCAGGTCAAAACAACCGTTGGTAAAGACAATTCGCTCTCCTCGCTCTTTGGCTTCAATGACGGCTTCGAGCAGTTGCTCTGACGGCAGCACGCTGCGTCCACCCGTGCCTCGACGATGCAATGCCTGGCGCAACTCAGACTGCGAGACGGTGGCGACGCCCAGTTTGCCGACAACAATACTGGCCGCCAGATTCGCAAGCGCAACACTGTCTGATAGCGACGCGCCGGTTGCCAAAGATCCCGCAAGCGTTGCGATTACCGTGTCACCGGCACCCGTGACGTCGTACACTTCGCGAGCCGCAGCCGCAAAATGCGTCGCGCCGCTTGGCGTAATCAGACTCATACCTTCAGCCGAGCGGGTAACCAGCAACGCCTCCAGGTCGAACTCTTTGCATAGCGCCTGGGCCCGCTCCTCAATTTCGGAGGTAGATTGGCAGCGGCCGACGACGGCCTCGAATTCACCCAAATTGGGCGTTAGTAAAGTAGCGCCACGGTAGCGCGAAAAGTCCGCCCCTTTGGGGTCGACTAAAACGGGCTTGGACGCCGCCCGGGCCGCCTGAATGAAGTCTTGAGGATTGTGCAAGGCACCTTTTGCATAGTCTGACAAAATGACCACGTCGGCCTGCTTCAGACCTTTGACGAAATTGGCCTTTAACGACACCCTGGCCAGCGTCGAAGCGTCCTCTTCTTTATCAAGCCTGATTAACTGCTGGTTGCGACTGAGCACGCGCAGCTTGGTAATCGTTCTCGGCGCACCGGACTGCAGTAAGTTGAGAACACCCGCTTCGTTGAGCAGATCGGCAAGCACGCCAGCCTCTTCGTCTTCACCTACTACTCCGCACAGCGACGCCGTTGTACCTAGCGCGTTCAGATTCATGGCGACGTTTGCAGCGCCACCGGCCCGGTCTTCGCTGCCTGTTATATTGACGACAGGAACCGGCGCTTCTGGTGAAATCCGCGACGTAGGTCCAAGCCAGTAACGATCTAACATCACGTCCCCCGCTACCAGAACACGGCTAGACCCAAAATCAGGAACAGAAAAAGTCATAGAACACAATATTGATAGCAAAAGTTGCGGCCAGTATACCTGTAAAAGCCAATCTTTCGACGGCAAGATCCGTAAACAACTACTACCCGACAGCCACGACGGGTACACTCTCGATGTGTCTGAAAACAAGCAAAAAGAACCAGCTCCAAATGAATCCTCGCGGAACGAATCGGAATACGTGCCGCTGACGAATTTCCTCGCACCTCGCTACTGGGGTGTCTGGTTTGGACTCACGCTCATGCGACTCTCGAGTTTGCTGCCCTACCGCGGCCTGATTTTTTCAGGTCGGCAGCTAGGACGGTTGGCGTATTACGCTATTCCCAAACGCCGACGAATTGCGGAACAAAATATCAGCGCCTGTTTCCCCGAACTGTCGGATGACGAACAAAACACTCTTGTAAAGCGCCACCTTCAATCTATTGGCGTTGCTTTAATGGAAATCTCACTCGCCTGGTGGGGCAGCGAAAAAAAGCTGGCCTCACTGACCGAACTCGATGGGCTTGAACACCTGCAACAGGCCAAGGCCGAGGGCCACGGGGTCGTTCTGTTGGCCGGACACTTCACCACCATAGAAATTGGTGGTGTTTTACTCACCTCACACGCCGGGTTCGACGCCATGTACCGCAAGTTTGAAAACCCGTTGTTTGAAGAAGTCATGCGACGCAAGCGCGAACGCTGGGCTAGAAGAGTTATCAAGCGCGGTGATTTTCGCCAGATGTTACGCAGCTTGAAAGACGGCCGCGTTGTTTTGTATATGCCAGACCAGGCCTACGTCCGCAAAGGCCACGTCCTGGCTCCGTTCTTTGGGCAAAACGCTCCCACGAACACGGGCACAGAACGACTAACAAAACGCACCGGCGCGCGGGTCGTTCCGTTCCTGCCGATACGCAAAGCCGACGGCAGCGGCTATTTAATAAAACTCTATCCCGCGTTGAACGAGTTTCCGGGACCTGACGCAGTAGAGAATGCGTCGCGAATAAATCAGGTCTTTGAAGAACACGTGAGGCAAGCACCCGAGCAGTACCTTTGGATGCACCGACGTTTCAAAGATCAACCGGGGATGTACACAAAAAAGGAGCGTTAAGAAGCGCTTTGCAATTCACTCTTGTAGGCGCTGATTAACTGCCGCCAGCCGGCGTCTACCAAAGACTGTTGATCAGGCAATATCTTGTTGAGTGAGCGATGCAGCCGTGACAAATTGGACTGTCGCCAGCCACCCGCCAAAGAATCTCTTTCAGTACTCTTATCAAAGTCGATTATAAAAACCTGACCCGTGTCGTCGGTCATGACATTGTGAGCGTTTAAATCAGCGTGATCGACCAGAGCGTTGTGCACCTTAGCCACGGCCCTGCCAACGTCTTCCCAAAATCGGGAACCAGAGTCGGTCGACAATTCAACAGACCAGCTCTGTGCACAAGGTATGCGTCGAGTCAGCAACTGAGCTCTGTACCAAGGCCCAAATTTGATGTAACCAGCCGCCACAGGCTCGGGAACCGGTAAACCGGAGCGATGCATCTTCAGCAGTAGATTGAATTCGGCAAAACTGCGGGTGGAATCTTCGGACCGAAACCAGTATTTGTCACCGAGCAGCCGGGCGATTGCGCCGCCTCTTCTAAAGTGACGCAGCACAAACGACTGCTCGCCCGTACCGACATACCAGTTCGCCCCCCGACCCGATCCAACGGGCTCTGAGAGGCGCCACCCGGAGGGATCGAATACGTGATTTTCAGCGTCTTCCGAAAAGTCAGATTGAAGCAATAACACTTGAGCACCGACGCGCTTGCGGACAACCGCCGGTTTATCTTGAAGATACTTTGCGCTACTTTCGACCATCGGCTACGATTCCAGTCGTTTTTATGAACCCTTGTGGAAAACCCGTGGCCGCTGAAACACCGCAGAAAATTTGCTTGTTACGTTTGTCAGCGATTGGCGATACCTGCAATGTCGTACCGACGGTTCGACAATTGCAGAAGGCGTTTCCCAATTGCAGCATTACCTGGATTATTGGCGCCGTAGAACATCGCCTGCTCGGCTCTTTTCCCGGCGTAGAGTTTATCACCGTTGACAAGACTGACAGTAAAAAAGCGGCTCGGAAACTACGCAAACAGATAAAATCAGTTCAATACGACGTCTTGCTGCACATGCACGCCTCGATGCGCGCCAACTTAGTGAGTCGACACATTCGGGCTCATCGCAAAATTGGTTTTGATCGTGGTCGTGCGCGAGATTTTCAATGGCTGTTTTGCAAAGAATCGATTGAGGCCAAACAAAACAGTCACGTCGTCGACGGCTTTCTACAGTTCGCCGAACACCTGGGGGTCGCGACGCAACCGCCTCAATGGAATTTAGCCATCGCCCCGGAGGCCGCCGATTTTGCACGACGCTACACGCGCAAACCGTCGCTGATTATCAGCCCTTGCAGTAGCGATCGCCGGCAAAACTTCCGCAACTGGTCTATCGAAAACTACATTCGGCTGGCCCGCTACGCGACCGATGAATTCGGCTTACAAGTTATTCTGACCGGTGGTCCTACCGACCTCGAAAAGGATTACGGCCAGCGCATTGGCGCCGAAGCCGCAGTGACCAATCTAATCGGCAACACCTCCTTGCCACAGCTCCTCGCATTGCTTCAACAGGCACGGGTTGTGGTATGTCCTGACTCAGGCCCTGCCCACATGGCCAATGCGGTCAACACCCCTGTGGTAGGACTCTTTGCGACGTCAAACCGGTTTCGCACAGGTCCGTATCGAAGCCAGGATTTTGCCGCCGACCGGTATCCGGACGCGGTCGAAAAATATTTGCACAAAACGGTAGACGAGGTTCGTTGGGGACAACGCGTCCGTGACCCAGACGCGATGAGTCTAATTACGTTTGACGATGTGGCTGCGCAACTGGGCAAGGTTATGCAAGTCAAGTAGCTTGGGCCTTCCAACGGCGTCGCGCATTTCATCGCGGCTGGTAGCCGCACCTACAAAAACTCTAACGCACGAGCGGCACCCTGCCGCGATGAATTGCGCCAGCCTTTTGTCTTGATAAACGCCTTTTGCCAGCAGAATGAGTCGTGCAGCCTGCTCGGCCAGCAAGACAAAGCAAACAAGTGCCCTGTGCTCACGTGACGTCCTGAAACTGAAAACCAATACGGCTTCTCAACAAACGCTGAGATTCTTCAGTCAGGTATTCAACAGATTGATCACCACATCTGAAACCTGATCTGGTGCAAGCTCGGTAAGACAACGCGTATGGCCAAGTGGGCATGTCCGTTTAAAACACGGGCTGCAATCCAGCTGCTTCCACAGAACATTCGACTTACGCGTGAGAGGTGGCGTAAAAATGGGAGATGAAGACCCGTAAATGCCCACTACCGAGCACCCCACGGCTGCTGCGACGTGCATGAGTCCGGAATCATTGCTCACCGCAACGTCTGCGCTCGACAGTAAGTCGATCGCTTCTACCATAGTTGTTTCACCACAAACGTTTCGAGTACCCGGAGCCGCCGTCGCAATCTGTTCGCCCAGAGATTGCTCTTTAGCCGAACCCACAACCACAACTTGCACACCGTGTGCGATCAGAGCACCCGCGAGACGGCCAAAGTGCTCTGCAGGCCACTGCTTCGCAGGCCCGTATTCAGCGCCCGGCATCAGAGCAACCAGCGCACCTTTATTCAACCCAAGCCGGGCCAGTAACTCGTCGTCTTCTATCGCTGTAAGTTGAGGGCTCGGCACCGCGGGAGGCTGCGGCGCACCACGCTCGTGGCCCAGCGCCACATAGCGTTTAGCCGTTCCGTCGAGTATGCCCTTATCCAGTTTTCGAATATCATTTAACAGGCCGTAACGGCTTTCCCCCAGAAAACCGGTGCGCAACGGTATTTTGGCGTGAAAAGGTACCAGCGCCGCCTTAAACGAACGCGGTATTACGATCGCCTGAATGTAGTTCCGCGCGCGCAGCGTCAGCCCCAACTGCCGGCGCACAGACCAGCCGAGTTCACCGTGACCCAGAGGAAGCGGTATAGCTCTGCGTACTTTGGGCATGCGTTCGATTAATGGTTCGGACCACGCGGGTGCCAGTACGTCTATTGCCACACCGGGTTGATTAGCGGCCACCGTCTGCACAAGTGCCTGTGCCATGACCATGTCGCCAACCCACGCGGGCCCGACAATAAGTACGCGCGGCTTACTCACTGAGAGTCTGTGCCACCCGCCAACCGGTCGAGGTACGAGTGTGTGCCGGTTTCCACGTCGACAAACTCTCCGGTGTAACCTGCCTGTCGAAGCAGCGACAAATCGGCTTCCGTGAAACTTTGGTAGCGACCCACAAGATGTTCTGGAAACGGTACGTACTGCACCTGGCCCCTACCGTGCCATTTGATAACAGCCTGGGCTACGTCATTAAAGGTTTGGCTACGTCCAGTTCCAGCATTAAACACACCCGATGTTTGGGGGTTTTCAAGTAGCCAGCCTACGACCTTACAAATGTCGTCGACGTATACAAAGTCTCGACGCTGCTCACCCGAGCGAAAGCCGTCGTGACCTTCAAAAAGTCGACACACTCCACCGTCCAGCAACTGATTACTAAAGTGGTAGGCGACACTCGCCATCGACCCTTTGTGATGCTCGTTTGGCCCATAAACGTTGAAATACCGCAAACCGGCAATCTGGGCTGTGGCCGAGGCCATGTCGCGGCGAACTTTTTGATCGAACAATAGCTTGGAGTAACCGTAGACGTTCAGCGGTTTCTCATGTTCAGGACGCTCAACAAACGTATCGCTGCCTCCGTAAACCGCTGCAGATGACGCATAAATCAACGGAATTTTGTGACGCTGACAGTACTCGAGCAGCGCACACGAATAGTTGTAATTGACGTCCATCATGTACTTGCCGTCCCACTCGGTCGTGGCCGAACAAGCTCCCTGATGGATGATGGCCCGAAGTTGACCGAACGACTCGTTTTGCTGAATGCGACGAAGAAAATCGTCTTTATCAAGGTAGTCGCAGATGGTCGCATCAACCAAATTGCGATATTTTGTGCCGTCAGTCAGATCGTCGACGACCAACACATCCTCACCCGTATGGGCATTCAGGTAAGCCACAATATTACTGCCGATAAAAACGGCGCCGCCTGTTACGATAATCACAACTTGTGCTCCTTCAAAATCGATACACGCGCGAGCGACTCTCACACACGCCGTGTTTTGTTCGGCAAGAGTACTTCTTCATCCTGCACTGGTCGCGTTACTCTGGCCCGCAATTTCTACTGGCTGTTCGTCTCAGACAGCAACTCCGGAAAGGCTGATCGAACTCAAGTCAAAAGCCGGTGCGTCACCCGCCGCTACTCCCTGCCTTAGCGTTCGAGTGGCAGGTTTAAAGTGACTGGTAAGCGAAGACAGAATACGACCGGCCACATTTTCACCGAAAGCGGCCACGGGAAACAGCCGGATCGCTATTTATCGAGCGTAAAAACTGCGCCGCAGTAGGAACACTTTGCGCTACCGGTGTCTTCAATTGGCAGGTATACCCGAGGGTGGGAGTTCCACAAACTGGTTCCGGGCAAAGGGCAGTGCAGAGGCAGGTCATCCGTCGTCACGGTATACGCGTTCTCGGCGTTGGGCTGAGACAGATTGGATGATGCAGCATTTGTGTCGGTCACGTTATTTCCTTTTCGAGCAGGTCGCTAAAACCGAATGATATCAGGAACAGCCGCTTACAGCGCCAGCCCGTGGGCCTTAATTTGCCTGATTATCATCTCTCGCTCGGGCTTGAGCCTACTTTGGCTAACCAAAACGGACTGCCCGGCCAAAGACAGGGAGTGCAGATTCTCCCGAATCGAGATATACGCTTCGCGCAATGCAGCCGCATCGCTTGCTGGCAGAAGTTTCGCTGCCTCTATGGCATCGAGTTGACGCACATTGTCACTGAATACCGCCAATTCAGGCACGCTGTGTGAGTGAGCCAGCACCAGAAATTGCACGAGAAACTCAAGATCGACCAGTCCGCCGTCGCCTTGTTTAAGATCGAACTGAGTGGGCGTGCTGCGATTGAGCTCGACTTTCATTTTTTGACGCATATCGCGAACAGCAGCGCACAACGTTTCAGAGCTGCGCGTCTGCTGCAAAAGGTCCTGCCGTAGCGCTTCAAATCGACTTTTTAACCTGTCGTTTCCAGCTACAGCGCGGGCGCGTATGAGCGCCTGATGCTCCCAGGTCCAGGCCTGTTCACGCTGATAGGACGCAAATGCGCTGAGCCGACTAACCAGCAAACCCGAGCGACCGCTCGGCCTTAACCGCATATCCACCTCGTACAGCGTACCCGCGCGCGTCGGCACCGTGAGAATTTGAATTAGTCGTCGCGACAGCTTGGAAAAATACTGGCTGTTGTCGACGGATTTTTCGCCATCGGTACAGCCGTCTCCGTCATCGTCAAACAGGAACACAAGGTCCAAATCGGAGCTGTAACCGAGTTCAAGGCCACCGAGCTTGCCGTAACCCACAATGGCAAACTGCGCCGGTGCGCCCGCCCCTTGCTGAGAGCGTGGCCTACCGTATCGTGGCGCCAACTGCTCGGCTGCCATTTCAAGTGCACAGCCTAGAACCAACTCGGCAATATCCGTCAGTCGATCTGAAATATTCATCAAAGGCATTTGCTGTTCCATATCGGCAACAGCCACATCGAATATCGCGGCTTTGCGAAACTCTCTGAGCGCAATCAGAAGTTGCTCTTCATCACTCCGGTCGATGCCACCAACCTGCTGCTGGAGACGGGTAGCCAGGCCCGCTCGGTCGAGCGTAACGCTACTGCCTCGCGGATCAACCAGCGTATCGAGCAGTACAGGACTTAGCGCGAGCTGCGAGGCTAACTGCGGACTGCGACGACATATCGAAACAACCCGGTCGAGCACCGCCGGATTCTCCAACAGCAAAGCAAAATAAGCGCTTCGCCGTCCAATACCGCTTAACAACGTAGTCAGTCTCGGCGCAATTTCCTCGGCGTCATCCGCACTCGTCAAAATGTCGACGATTCGAGGCATGAGTGAATCCAACCGTTTGCGCCCGGTCTCTTCGAGGCGTTCCCGCAGATTACCAAGAGTACGCAGCGAGCTAAGCGCCTCGTTCTGTTCGACCTCCTCAAAGGTTTGCGTAGACGTCATGCTGGCTTGTGTCGCCTCACCGCCCAAAACCTTTAAGTCGTCAAACTGGGATTGAACCCGTTGACGAACCTCCGCAAGCTGCTCGAGCAACTGCGCGTACGAGTCACAGTCCATCAGCAGCGCCAGGCGCTGTTGATCCACAAGTTTCACCGGCAACACATGCGTTTGCTGATCGCGCAGACCCTGTACGGCGTTCTCCACTCGACGCAGGAAGCAGTAGTCGCCGTACATGGACTCGGCGGTTTCAGCGGACAGGTAATTCAACCTGGCCAAACGGCGCAACGCTTTGAAAAAAGAAGGCGTTTGCAGCGCGGGGTATTTGCCACCGAATACCAGTTGTAACGTCTGCACCATAAATTCAAGTTCGCGGATCCCGCCGGGGCCTCGCTTGATATCGTCTTTGAGTTCTTTACGCTGAATTTCGGTTTCTATTAGCGCTTTCATGGCACGGAGCTCTTCAAACACACCGTAGTCAAGGTATTTTCGATACACAAAAGGCCGCAGAAGACCCAGCACCTCTTGCCCCTGTTCGTCTGACCCCGTTAGCGGTCGCTGTTTAATATAGGCGTAGCGCTCCCATTCCCTGCCGTGCACCGCAAGGTAGTGCTCGAACGCCGAGAAATTGACGCAGGGGCGACCGCTGGTTCCAAAGGGTCGCAGGCGGGTATCGACGCGGTAACAAAAACCGTCGGGCGTCAGGCGCGTCAATAAATCAGCAAACACTTTCGCCTGACGGGCAAAAAACTCGGCGTTTGACGTCTTGCGCGGACCGCTGGTTTCCCCGGACTCGGAGTGGGTCAAAATGACATCAACGTCAGAGGACATATTCAGTTCACCACCGCCCAGCTTGCCCATTGCAAGAACACACAATTGATCAACGCCGGATTCACACTGCGGCTCACCGAAGATTTTGGCTACCTGTGCGTGACTGAGCCTGACAGCCTCACGAATCAGCTGGTCAGCAAGCTCTGACAGCTCAACCAATGTAGTCTCAACCGGGCATAACTTGCCGTTGGCTCGCCACAAAATACGCAGCATGTGGAGGTGTCGCTGGGTTCGCAGCTGCTCAAGCTGAGCCTCGTAGTTATCGCCTTCAACCGTTGCAATCGAAACCGGAATCGGCGCGTCTTGACCCAAAGACAGCTGGCGAGAACTATTCGAAGAATCGCTCTGGCACTCACTCGCTTCTGCGACAAACTGATCCAGAAGTTTGTCAATAAGAGTGGGGTACCGAAGCACAGTCTGAGCGAAATAATCGCTTGTCGCCAATACCCCGACAAAGGCCGTACCGAAACCGGACGAAACGATGCGATTGGCCTGATCAGAGGATTGTCGGACAAAATCTTGCAGGTAAATAGAGGCCTGGTCGAGCATCTCCGGAGGCAATGAAAACCCCTCCAACACCCGGTCTAGATCTGACAATACATAACTCCTTTCCCAAAGCGTGACATAACCATCACTATAAAGGCTTATATTCGGGCTATAATGAGGCAGTAAAGTATGGAGCGTGCATGAGCGACCCTAATCCTGAAGAAGCGCAACTGACCAACCTTAGCGACGACTATATTCGCGAACTCGAGCCCGAGAACCAGCGCTACGATATCACGCTGGCTCAGGATTTCGTCATCAGTGTGCTGCCCAACGGTATTAAAACCTGGGCTTTCATTTACGACTTTCAAGGTCGACACAGGCGAAAAACACTAGGGGTTTTTCCGGAGATGAATTTCGATGATGCCAAAGTGGCGTTAGAGAAAGCCCGTGCCTCCATGCTTCGAATGGACGAGCCCACTGTTGCGCCCAATGAATTTGGTCAGCTTCCAGCGGTTTTGGGTGGCAGTAAATACACCGCAAAGCGCAGCAAAAGAGCTTTCAACTTCCGTGTCTGGCTCAAGGTTTTAGGTGGACTCGCGGCAGTCGTTCTGGCGGGCATCGGAGGCATGAAAGCCCTCGAATGGCGAGAGCAACAGGCCGCGGAACAAGCCAGTGAACCCGCACGCGCAGCCCTTCCTTTTGCTATCGAAAAGAAATCAGACCCAACCCCTAAACCGGCCGACTCAACATTGAACAAGCCAAAACCCGCTGCACTACCTGAGCCTGCACCCAAGCCTCAGCCACAATCCAGACCTGAGACAACAAGCAGGACGTCACCGCCACCCTCTTCGAGCCGCACAACCGCAAGCCGACCTGCGTCCAACGCCGACACTACCGGGAATGGATCTGCGCAAACCCAAGCCACGCAGTCGACTCCAACACCGCCGCCGGCTCAGCCAACTACTGCTCCCGCGACAACTGCTGCTCAAACATCTTCGACACCTGCTGCTCAAACATCTTCGACACCTGCGAGCAGCAGCTCGCCGGTAGCCACCGCAACAACAACGTCCGGGGCCACAGCTGTGGGCGGCAGCGTTGCGCGCTCACAACTAACCAGTCGGGTTCAGGACCTTGAACCAACCGACACGCTTGGCCCTGAAATTTCATACAAAAACAGTGGTTACACTCGAGTGTTTTACTTCACCGAACTGCGCGAGTTTAGCGACGGTAACGTCGTACACCGTTGGTCACTTAACGGCGCAATTCAAGAAGAAGTGGAACTGAAAGTAAAGAAGAGCTGGCGCTGGCGCACCTACTCCAATAAAGACATTACGCCAGGACTCAACGGCGAATGGAAAGTTGAAACCATCGACGCGACCGGCAAAATCCTCGATACCGAAACGTTTACTTACGATTACCAGTAAACCTGGGTTAGACGTTACTGGTGCCGCAAGAGCGGCATCCAGCCGAGATTAGACGCGCTGCAAATATTAGCAGCTCGCCTGTCCAATCGCCTGATCGCGGCAGGATGCCGCTCCGACGAATCTTGTCTCCCGTATCGCACATCCCCTATCCCGATCGCATACTCCGTGTTCCGTGTTCCGTGTTCCGTGTTCCGTGTTCCGTGTTCACATTCGCTTAATTCTGCGCAAAAAAAAACCCGCTTCGAAAAGCGGGTTTTTTATAACCGGACTCTAATGCTGTCCGAGGACAGTACAACAGCCGGGATTCCAGACTTGATTTGGCGCGAACGCCGATCAATCCGTTACATCATGCCGCCCATGTCAGGCATGCCACCGCCGCCGCCAGGCATCATAGCCGGAGCGTCGCTTGGCAAATCAGCAATCATACACTCGGTAGTCAGGAGTAAACCTGATACTGAAGCGGCATTTTGCAGAGCAGAGCGTGTAACCTTAGTGGGATCGAGAATACCCATTTTGATCATGTCGCCGTACGCGCCAGTTGCTGCGTTGTAACCGTAGTTACCTTTACCTTTGGCAACTGAATTCAACACAACTGAAGCGTCGTCGCCGGCGTTGCTTACGATTTGACGAAGAGGCTCTTCGATTGCGCGACGCAGAATATTGATACCAACGTCCTGATCGGCGTTATCACCTTCAAGCTTCTTAATACCGGCAACAGCGCGAATCAACGCTACGCCACCGCCCGGTACTACGCCCTCTTCAACAGCTGCGCGCGTAGCGTGCAGTGCGTCTTCAACACGAGCTTTCTTTTCTTTCATTTCAACTTCGGTCGCTGCACCGACTTTGATCACAGCAACACCGCCGGCGAGTTTCGCAACACGCTCCTGGAGCTTCTCACGATCGTAGTCTGAAGTAGCTTCTTCAATTTGAGCACGAATTTGAGTAACACGAGCTTTAATGTCTTTGGCTTTGCCGCTTCCATCAATCACTGTTGTGTTTTCTTTGGTGATTTGAACTTTCTTGGCACTACCCAGATCTTCCAGGGTGGCTTTTTCAAGGCTCAAACCAACTTCTTCAGAAATCACCTGGCCACCGGTCAGAACAGCAATGTCCTGCAGCATGGCTTTACGTCGGTCACCAAAGCCCGGAGCTTTAACAGCTGAGACTTTAACAATGCCGCGAATGGTGTTTACAACCAAAGTGGCCAGCGCTTCGCCTTCGACGTCTTCTGCGATAATCAGAAGAGGGCGACCTGACTTGGCTACGCCTTCAAGAAGAGGCAGCAAATCACGGATGTTTGAAATTTTCTTGTCAAACAGCAGGATGAACGGTGACTCAAGCTCGCAGGTCTGGCTGACCTGGTTGTTGACGAAGTAAGGTGACAGGTAGCCGCGATCGAACTGCATGCCTTCAACCACTTCGAGTTCATTCTCAAGCGTTGTACCTTCTTCAACCGTGATCACGCCTTCTTTGCCGACTTTCTTCATGGCAGCCGCAATGTTGTCACCAATTTCGCTGTCGGAGTTGGCTGAAATGGTGCCAACCTGAGCAATGGCTTTGTCGTCTGTGCAAGGCTTTGAGATCTTGCTGAGTTTCGCAACGATACCGGCAGACGCTTTGTCGATGCCGCGCTTGAGATCCATTGGATTCATGCCGGCCGCAACTGATTTCAGGCCTTCACGCAGAATCGCCTGAGCCAGAACGGTAGCTGTAGTCGTGCCGTCACCGGCAATATCGGAAGTTTGTGAAGCCACTTCCTTGACCATTTGAGCGCCCATGTTTTCAAGCTTGTCTTCGAGCTCGATTTCTTTCGCAACAGACACACCGTCTTTCGTGACAGTCGGAGCACCGAAGCTCTTGTCCAGTACAACGTTACGGCCTTTAGGACCGAGTGTAACTTTTACCGCGTTGGCAAGAATATTGACGCCAGCAAACATACGCTGACGGGCATCATCACCAAATTTAACTTCTTTAGCAGCCATGATTGGTTCCTCTAACTACTTAATTTAAATTCTAAAACTAGGGAAGGAAGTACAGTCGGGATTAGCCGAATACCGCCATGATGTCGTCTTCACGCATCACCAGGTACTCGTCGCCGTCGACTTTGACTTCTGTGCCGCTGTATTTGCCAAACAGGATTGTGTCGCCCTTTTTGACATCTAACTTACGGGTTTCTCCAGACTCAAGCACTTTGCCGTTACCGACCGCTACAATCTTGCCGCGGCTGGGTTTTTCGGTCGCTGAATCGGGAATTACGATCCCACCAGGTGAGGTCGTCTCTTCTTCCATTCGCTTTACTATCACGCGGTCGTGAAGTGGACGAAGTTTCATCGTTGCAAACTCCTTGATATATAAGGTAAAAAATAAAAGTGCATGGTGTTTGGCCCAACTCATTGCCGGCCAGAGTTAGCACTCTCGGTACGGGAGTGCTAATTCTATGCATGGCTTGCGTTAAGTCAAGGTTAAAGACCAAATGAGGCGCAATATCTCGCGGCTTTCTATGGTCCCCTGTATCATGCGCTCCTGCTTCAGTCCGGCACAGTTCGGTAGGCCGGCCTGACAGGGAGACTATGTGAGGATGAAAACGTGAACTTCAAGGTTTGCTACGCCTCTTATCTTCGTCATGCTACGAAAATGTCGTTATTCGGGTTCACAAGGCCCACACGAGGAATTTATGCCAAAAAATCGAAACGTAGGGGCCAATCAGCGCGCCAGCCGGACTCTTGGACTGCTTTTAGGCGCCCTGCTTCTGTTTGCGGGAGCCACTTCAGCCGCAGAAGAGCCTGAGCTACTCAGGGCAACCGAAGCCTTTACGTATACGACCGAAGCTGGAACAGACTCGGTGGTTGTTAACTGGAAGGTGGCTCCGAGCTACTACTTATATAAGTCGCGTATGAGCTTCGCGAGCAACACCGACGGCATCACGCTTGGTGAGCCCAAAATGCGCAAGGGTAAAATTAAAAACGACGAGTACTTTGGCGTACAAGAAACCTATCGCGGTGACCTCCGCGTCGAAATTCCCTACACGGGTACCGCCCGAACGCTAGACCTGAAAATCAAATCGCAAGGCTGCGCCGACGCAGGACTGTGCTACCCGCCGCAAACCTGGACGGCGAGCCTCACACTGCCGGCGGCTGCGGCTGCCTCAAGTGATGGAGGTCTTCTCGACATGCTGGCAGCCAATGCCGATAGCACCAATATTGGTGGCCCGCTGTCGCCGGAGCAGGCGTTCCGTTTCGACGCCATCATGGAAGACGATTACACCCTATTATTGCGTTGGGATATCGAGCCTGACTACTACATATACGTAGACAAGCTTGGGCTTACCGTAGAGAGCAACCTGATCCAGCTCGGCAGCATCAACTGGCCTACGGGTAAAATGAAAGACGACCCAGAATTTGGTCGGGTCGAAGTCTATGAGTCTCCAACCGAAATTCGTATCCCTGTGTCGCGCGCCAGCCGTGACGCCGGCTCACTCAATATAACCGCGAGCTATCAGGGCTGCGCCGAAGTATTCGGCATTTGCTACCCGCCCGGCGAACGCAACGTTCTGGTTGCTGTTGACGCCGCCTCTACGGGCGGCCAGTCCGCCAGTTCAGCGGGCGCTTCGAACACCAACAGTGGCGACGATTCGCTGCAAGTTTCGGAACAAGACAAGCTGGCGCAGTTGATTAAGTCCGGATCGTTGCCACTCGTGATTGCCACGTTCTTTGGCTTTGGCCTACTGCTCGCCTTTACGCCTTGTGTGCTTCCAATGGTGCCGATTCTATCCGGCATCATTGCTGGCCAACAAGGCAAGCCGTCGGCCCGCCGCAGCTTCATGCTGTCGCTGGTTTATGTTTTGGCTATGGCATTGACCTACACCATTGCCGGCGTCATTGTTGCGATGCTCGGCCAAAACGTGCAGGCCATGTTCCAAAATCCGTACGTCCTGATTGGCTTTAGTCTGGTCTTCGTCGCATTAGCGCTTGCCATGTTTGACGTCTGGCAGTTTCAGGTACCTGTCGCATTACAAAACAAACTTAACAGCGCCGGTAGCGGCGGCGGCTACGCAGGTGTCGCCATTATGGGAACGCTGTCAGCACTCATTGTTGGGCCTTGCGTAGCAGCGCCCCTGGTCGCTGTACTTATTTTTATTGGACAGAGCGGCGACGCTGTGCGCGGCGGTATCACGCTGTTTGCCCTCTCCATGGGCATGGGTGCGCCGCTGTTGGTATACGGTGCAACCGCCGGACAGCTCATGCTTAAAGCAGGCGGCTGGATGGAAGTAGTCAAACGTCTGTTCGGCATCATGTTGCTGGGTGTCGCCATATGGTTGCTCGCACGGATTCTAAGTCCACGCACCATACTGGCTCTTTGGGCACTGCTGGCTCTATGCGCCGCGTGGGCCTTCGGCCTGTTTACGAAAAACAATCTGCTGATTTTTCGCGCCGCGGCCGTGGCCTCACTGGTCTACGGTCTTGCGATGGGCGCCAGCGCTTTCATGGGCGGCACCGATCCGCTAAATCTGACAAGAGGCACGCCGTTTGGCGAACAGGAGCTGCACCTCGACTACCGTAAAGTAGCGAGCGTGAAAGAACTGCAACGCGTAGTGGCAGAAAATGCCGCCAACGGTAAAACAACCATGCTCGATTTTTACGCTGACTGGTGCGTCGAGTGCATCAAGATGGAGAAAGAGGCCTTTAGCGATCAGGCTGTGCATGACGCGTTGGCTGATACGGTCGTTCTTCAGGCTGACGTCACCAAGAATGACGACAATGATCAGGCGCTTCTAAAGTACTTTGGTATTTACGGCCCTCCGACCATCGCCTTCTTTGACAAACAAGGCAACGAACGTCGCAACTTCCGCGTGGTGGGCTATATGAATGCCGACGAATTCGCCGATCACGCAGCACGCGCTGTCGCCGACTAACCTGGAATAAATATATGTCGAACGTTAAACAAGCCGCTGTTGTAGTGGTATTGGTGGCCGGTTCAGCTCTCGCAGGCTTTATGGCTTACAACGCCAGCCAGCCTGCACCTGCAGAAGCCCCAGTAGTTGAGGTCAAATCCGACGCCATAGGATCACTTGAGCTCAAAGCCCCCTCGGGCGAAATCTTTACGCTTGACCACTGGAACGGACAACCTCAAATCGTGAACTTCTGGGCCACCTGGTGCGGTCCGTGCCGTGAAGAAATGCCGGTATTGGTCAAGGCTCACAGCGACTACGCGGACAAAGGGCTAGCCGTTATTGGCCTGTCAATGGACTACCCCGACGACATTGAACTGGTTCAGCAATTTGTTGAAGAATACAAGGTCGAATTCCCCATATTGATGGCGGTCGAGGAGGGTAACAAGCTGGCAGACGGCTACGGGGCCGAGAATTTCGTTCTACCCATAAGTGTCTTTGTAAAAGCTGACGGCACCGTATCCGGCATCCACACCGGGCTGCTGACCGCCGAAGACGCTGAAAAAGAACTCAGCAAATTGTTTTAAAGCACTATCTGCTAAACTGACGCATCGTCACTGGAAACACTCACCATGATCAAAGCAAACGAACTTAAGAAAAACATGATTGTTGGCTACAAAGATCGCGTCTGCGCCGTGCGCAAAGTCGAGCAGCGCAGCCCTTCTTCAAGAGGTAGCAATACGCTTTACAAAACAAAACTGCAGTGCGTGCAAACCAAGCAAAATTTTGACGAGACGTTTAAAGGCGACGACCAGCTGGGTGAAGTCGATTTTCTGCGGCGCCAGGCCGCGTACTCGTATTTCGATGGCGAGCACTACGTCTTTATGGACAGCGAAGACTACACTCAGTACCCGCTCAACGAATCCGATATTGACGGCCAGGTCGGTTACTTAAGCGAAGGGCTCGACGGCATTTACGTCATGCTGATCGACGGCAGCCCGGTAGGCATTCAGCTGCCGCCATCCGTGGACCTGGAAATTATTGAAACAGCGGCAGCTCTGAAAGGCGGCACAGTCACCAAGCGCAACAAACCGGCGATATTGGCCGGCGGCATTGAAGTTCAAATTCCTGAATATCTCGCCCAGGGTGAGACCATCAAAGTGAACACCGAGACCGGCGAATACCTTTCACGGGCTTAATAACGATTCGCGTAGCCGCGTGCTCCAAGGGCACTCCCAAGCCTGGCCCTTTGGGCCAAGAAGGGGGCGTTGGGCCGGCATCCTGCCGCGATGAATTACGCTGAACAGATGACGATACGGGAATAGCTTTTCGCGGCAGGATACCGCTCCTACGCGCCGGGTTTCGCTGCTTTAGTTTGCCAACGAACGAGCTCTTAGCGGGCTACCTTCGCGTCGACGCTCATGTTTTGAACCAGCGCCCGACTCAATCCGGCCCACACTTGTATGAGTGCCCAATATCGCTTTGGCACACTCGAACAGAGTTTCAACATCAGCCTGCTCTTGTGTTCCAAGCAGTTGCTCAACAATGTTACGTCCGAGGGTCTCATACGCATCAAACTGCGCTTCACCGTAAAACTGGTTGGCCGTCGACTCGTTCGGGAACAACGGATTTCGTTGTGCGTACGAATACACATTGGCGGGCATTCCCTCGAATGTCATTGTTTTAACGTACAACAGCTCACCTAAAGAACCGTCCGCATAGTGGATCGTTCCGATTGCAAATGGGCAGAAGCCGCCGCAAGCGCGTTGCTTCATCATAGTCCGGGTATCCATCTCTATTCGCGCACTAAAGTCTGACTGTACCTTGTTGATCACGCAAGCAAGGTCAGACAACGTGCAGTCAGGGTCAGCTCCGGCATCGCTTGCGATAATAAAACGACACTGACGTTTGACCAGTTCGTACACGCCGAGGTTTTCAAACTGTCCGCCGTCCGACAAATGAACGTGCCGGCTTTCCTCACTAAGACCCACACGTAACACTTCACGACCAACCAGAGTGAACCAGTCGGCGCCAAATCGTCTACGTCCAGCCACGTTCGGATTGGTAGCCCAGTAGCCAAGGCGGCAGTTAAGCAAACTCATAAGAGCGCTTACAGGTCTTGACCGGACCAGACTGTTATTCGGATCAACCGCGGCGCCAGACACCGTCACGGCGGTAGACAATGCAACACCCGAGCCCATGTAGCTATCTGACCTTCGATAGCCGGTAAGCTCCGACCCACAGTAGAGCGGCGTGAGAGAAAAACTGGCTCCTTCACGACTACGCCATTTATACAGTTTCGAGGTGCTTGTATTGAGTGTTGTATTAATTATAGGCAAAGGCGCTCCCGTTGCCGGATGCAGCGAGTGCAACGGGTAGTCGAAAGAATGTGCCTGAGCCGGTACCGAATCACCCGTAACGTGCGGCATGAAGGCCGATGCAATCCGGGCCCGGTAATAGCTGTGCATGGATATCCAGTTAGGATCGCAGAGCAAACCCAGAGTAAGCGCGAGCGCGAGCGCCATCGCAAACGTTGCACTCGACACAATCGACGTGTGCATAACCAAATGGTAGGCAAACATGGCTGCACCATAAAGCAACAAACCTAAACCCGCAGACGCCAACTTGCCCGTGTTCTTACCACTGGTTTTGGAAACGCGCACCGACCGCCAGATAGCCAACATTCCGCCGAACACCGGTCCGACGTAAGAAATATGGTTAAGGATGCTTTTGGCGAAGAACGTCTCAAATCGTGCAATGAGCGCTTCGTCCAAAAGAGCCACTACGGGAATCAAACCAATCGCGATAAGCACAGAACCCCATTGCAAACTGGCTCCCATCCATTTACGTACGCGCAGAACATTTACCGTCGTACGTAGCGCCGCCATAGTGCTGATCAGGGCGTACGTCAGAACAAGCAAACCGTACAGCACAAAGCAGGTTAATCCGGCCCGCAAGGCCAGTGCAAAGCCGTCATGACCAACAATCGCTGGAGTTCCGGGGAGGTAGACCTTTGCAGGCCAGACCATTGCCATAAAATCTGTACTCATGCCGGCAAACACCAACAAAATGACGGGCAGAAAAACCAGCAGATTCAGAATCGTTGAAGCGAGAATGGAGGCACCTAGTGTCCAAGCCGAAACACCAGGCTCACTCACGAGATACTTTCCATGCGCTCTGAGCCAGCCGACAACATCCGTTCGCTCACGAACAACAAGCGTTTCGAATACACCTGCTTTGTCCGCTTTTTTGCGTTGACCCATGAGCCAGGAATAGCAGGCACCTACGTACCCTCCTCCCGAAACAGTAGACAAATAGTCCACGCTCCTCATAACACCGCGGCGATCAAGACTGCCAAGCAGACCCAAATTAAACGTCGCAGACCGGATACCACCGCCGGATAGCGCGAGGCCAACTCTCGGCGCATCAAGCTTACGATCTACTGCCGCTCTTCGTTCTTCGTGCCACGCTTGTTCGGACGCACTGACCTGTTCAAAGTCAGAAGTAAACTCACTATTAACCGACTTCTTCTCGCTCATGGTGCTTCCGCTACGATGTGATCGTTTTGGCCTGATTGACTGCAATCCGGAGGGGTGTAACCCGACACTTCCGGCGCGTCGTCTTGGTGAATTTTCAGATACTCAACCAGACTCCAACGTTCGTCTTCGGTCAGCAAAGGTCCAATAACACCCGACGGAAGAGGTGTTGTATGCCGGTTAGCCCACATGTTCTTATCAGCCGTAAACGCATGCCCCGTGTTCAGGTTTCCGGTTATCGAAGTATCAAGAAGAAATGCGTCGGCATCTGTGCTGTCGGCTGTATAACCCACGTGTTTCGGATCAAAGTCCCGCACGCCAACATAAAACGTTTTATCTCTCTGACTGGGTGGCAGCAACATTTGATACAAAGAAGGCACCGAGCCGTTGTGCAAGAATGGAGGCGTCGCCCAGACACCCTCCAACGGTCGTGGTTTGTAGCCTGCAATCTGCTGCGGCAGATCAAGCGCACCGAATCCTTCTATGCACTCTTGTTCGGCGTAGCCAATGCGATTGTCTTTGTAGTATTTGTTTTTGATCATGATGCCTAGAATGTTCAAGCCCTCACCCTCGGTAACCTTCGAGATATCGACTTCCTCCAGCTCTTGTTCAATAAAGAACTCACCGTTGCTCACATTCCATAGAAGCCAGGACTGTTGGCAGCTCAAGTCACAGTTGTAAGGCAAAGGCGGCTGACTCAGGCGAGCTAATTCGGGAAGCGGAGCCACAAGCTCCGCCATTGTTTTTGCTATGCGTTTGAACACCGCGTCAGGAATCGCAACGTCGCGTGAAGCATTCGGGTTTGGGTAATCTGCAAGCAACGTCTTTAATTCGGCAACCGATAAATTTTGTGCCTCACGCAGAGCGACTACTTCCGTTAGGCGGTACTGCGTATCGCGAGACAAAGCACGCAGCCTGAGCGGTTTGAGTACGTCGCGTACTTCGAGAGCGGTCAGCCCTGTCGCCTCAAGGTTGTAACGCCGCTCAACGAAACCGGTGGCAGCTGTGGGGTCTGTACCAATGTGCTCAACCGGAATAACTTCAATTAGCCACTCCAGCGCAGGATCGGGCTTCCCCGGAGCATTGGCATGCTGTTGCGCGGCGGAAGCCAAATGCGGTCCGTGACAACCGTGACATCGTTCCTCAAACAGTTCTTTACCTCTACTCGCTTTTTGTTGATCAATCGAACCAAATAGTTCGCTCGGCCATTTCGGCGGCTTTAAACTTTGCAGGTTGTGTTCAATCTTTTGCAGATTCGGAATATGGGTAGAAGACGTAAACCGTTGCTCAGGCGGCAGTGGTCGTCCGTAGGAGTCGGTCAGCAAAATACGCGCGCCAACGCCTAGCGACTCGCCAATGTTTCGTGATAGAGGTTGCTTCACCGAACCGTTGTACTGAACCCAATCGAATTTCCAGATATTCCAGACATAGGGATAGCTAACCGGCGCGTCGCCAGCCTGATAATTACCCGATACAAGATGGTCGCCAAACACCGTATTGGCAATACGACCCAAGGCGTCGGTGCGGCCATAACCCTCTGCTACAGGATACAAATGACGTAGTGGATTATTCTGTCCGCTTGAAAGCAAGCGTTTGATGGTGCTTTTGAGATCTGACTTAAGTTTATCTTTGCCCTCTGGGTAACCGTCACCGATCACGTTACGTGCAAAGCGATTAAATTTAAGCGGGTTGTATCGGGTACTGACAAGAGAGGCCAAAAGAGTTGATCCAAAACTGCCTCGCTCGATGCCTGTGAAATTATGCATAGCCTGACCGCCGTCGACACGAATGGCATAATTTGTCCCGTCTTTGTTGTAGTGAAGCTGCCCGCTGTGACAGGCCGCACAACTCAAATCAAGTAAGTACTCGCCAACCGTCGGCTCAAAGTGCTTCGCAAAACCCACCGGCAGCTGATCAGGGTTTTGAAGCGAAGGCTCGGCGTCCACCAGAAAACGGTAGGCACGCATGTGATCAGGCTCGGCAAATCGTTTCTTGCCCAGCGGCATTTCAAGATGAACAAACCAGTCGTAGCGAAGCGCGTCGTACGTCGCACCTTGCGGAAGAGATGCTCCTTGTCCTGTGTAGTAATAGGTTTCACGACCCGCAGAATCGAACTCTTCACCCCAGCCCTGATCCAAATAGACGTATTGGTCAACGGTCTCAAGCGCAGGAATAGAGTGAACAGGTAGCCCTACGTACAACGTGAAACCTGAAACGACCAGCACTCCCGCTGCGACTACTGCGATTAACAGCCGCTTTAAGAACGCACCCAGTGTGATTGATGACCACTTTTGCCACCAGCCATCAGGCGTATTACCAACTCCCATAATGCTTCCCACAACGCTTACTGTAGCGTCGAGTGTGGCAAAAGGACTTGGCTGAAACAGTGCACAGTTCACACCTCGCCATCAAAAACCAAGGGAAAACCACTATTTCAACCGCTCGCCTGCATTGTGCAGGCGCACTAGCTGGCCAAGCCGAGCTTGTTGTTTTATTGAACGCGTTCCAAATCAACTCTTTTTTTGCTTGATAACCAATCGATTTAGACGTTTCGGCAACAGACTGCAGGAGCTACCGCCCAGAGCGATCAATATAGGATGACAAGAACGGAGTAGCAACAATGATCGCGCCTGCTCTATCCAGTCCGGAAAAACATCATAATTGCGTGATACAAACGGTGCGTGTAGCCTTGGCGATGCTACATTACGTCAACGCTATCAGGGTTCGGTAGCGCAACGTCAGACTTATTCCAATTCGACAGACGCAACGCCACGAAGTGCAGGCCATGAAGTGCAGCTCGCGCCTTAACAATCTCATTCAAAAAGCGCTGCTCGCGCTCCTGTTCGCGTGCGTCTCGGGTACAGCTGTGCCTCAAACACTCAGCGTAAACCCGGCTAATCCTGAAGTAAGCGCCACGCCCGCACTGAAGTTTTTAGAGGATACGAGCACCGAACTCACTTTTGGGCAAGTGCGAAACGAACCTTACGCAGGTCAATTCAGGTCGTACGGCGACGTGCCGCCCCAAATAGGATTTTCCAAGTCGGCTTGGTGGGTTCAAATCACTCTGGCCAACACAACCAACGAAGATCAGCGACTCTATTTACGCCAGGACTACCCGCTCATCGATCATCTCGATTTTTGGGCCCCCGATGCCAGCAACTCATACCAAAAACAAATTGGAGGCGACCGTCAAACATTTGGGACACGCCCGATTGAACACCGGAACATACTCTTACCCGTAGAACTCAAAGCCGAATCAGAAAAAACGGTCTACCTTCGCTTTACCTCGGACGGCCCAATAAATATTGGCCTGTCCTTACACCTCGAAAAGGCGATGATTGAAAACGTAAGCAATAGCGAACTGGGTATCGGGCTTTATTTCGGCGGCTTTTTGGTTCTTGTTATTTACAACATCTTTATTTTCGCGGCCGTGCGTGACCGTTCTTTCATTTTTTACCTGTTGTATCTAGTTAGCTACGGGCTCTATTTTGCAGTGCATAACGGCCTGGCGTTTCAACACTTCTGGCCTAACAATCCCTGGCTTGCCAACCAAAGCCTGCTGGTGTTGCTGACCACAACGCTCTTTTTCGGCCTCACGTTTTCAATGCTTTTCTTGAACGTGAAAGAGCGCTCACAGCGATACTATAAATTGGGCAACGGACTACTGCTGATTCTTGGCGCACTGTTTTTCGCCGTATTTGCTCTCCCGTATAAAATCACTATTTTAGTACTTGCGCTTTTATCTCTGGTCACTACGGTACTCATCATGTCCATGGGCATTGCCAGCCTGCTCAGCGGTTATCGTCCAGCCCGCTATTTCATGCTGGCGTGGTCAGCACTGCTTCTGGGCGTCATTGTATACATGCTGAAAACGTTCGGGCTTTTGCCGCACAATGCGATGACGCACTACGGCTTCCAAATCGGTTCGCTTATTGAAATGACGCTTCTTTCGGTTGCCTTATCGAGCAAAGTAAATGACATTCAAAAAGCCACGCGGCTTGATCCGCTAACCGGCGTAGGTAATCGTCGCCGGCTGGACGAAGTTTTGCAGCACGAGTTCGACCGCTCTATTCGCTACAACTCACCTCTGGCCTTACTGATTGGCGATATCGATAACTTTAAAGTAATCAACGATACACATGGCCACCTCAAAGGTGATGAAGTACTCCGCAAGATGGCCAAACTGATGTATGACGTCGTACGCAAATTCGATACGGTTTGCCGCTACGGAGGTGAGGAGTTCGCCATCGTCATGCCCAATACCGATGTTGAAGCGGCCGAACAGTTTTCACAACGCTTGTTGAAGGAAATTGAGAGCGCCGATTTTGGCGGAGTTAAAGCGACATTGAGCGCCGGGCTCTGTAGCGTCCCTCAATACGATTTCTCGTCTTCCAAAGAGTTTTTCGATGCCGCCGATCTGGCCCTTTATCGGGCTAAACAAAACGGCCGAAATCAGGTCATCGTCTATTCCCCACGCAAACGCTAAGCAAGTCAGTAGTGGAGCCTCCCGGCTAAGCAACGCTTCTCAGTTGCCCACAACGCATCCTATTCAGCTGAAACCGCAAGCTCAAGAATATACGGGTCATACTCATTAGCAACACAGATGGCTCAGTCCCCTTTTCACCTGCTACAACGCCCACAAGCAATGTTTGATAGTATTCTGTTGATGGCAGCACGCTTGGAACGTGCTTACTCAACTTATGCGAAAGGACACATAAAGATAATGAACAAATCCACCTACGTACTCCTGATAGTGCTTGCTGCCTTTACCGGATCGAGCGTGTCGGCCGCTGATCGGCCCAGCCTCCCAAAGAACGCCCCAAAGTGGCTTGTTAAAGACATGAAGAAGGAAAGCCGTAAGAAAAAACTGCGTCGTGTAAAGCTGGCTGATGGCGCCATTGAGATTCAAGTAACCGGCAAATTGGTAGAGCCCCCTGAAGAAACGGACTCAGGCACTTGGTATCTGGCAACGAACTACGGCGGTGAAATCGATGTCAACTGCTGGGTCATTACAGAGCCTCGCTATATGTACGAGAGCCTGATTTCTACGGCCGATAATCTGCTCGAATCAACCGCTGAACTAAATGACAATGCGAAGATTATCGGCAAAGAAAACTACTACACCGAGACGGGTTATCTGGAGGGCTATCCTCACGCTGCATTTGAACGCCTTATTGTGCTTGAGACCAAGGATAAACAGCAGCTGCAGGGCTTGCAGAAAACTCGCATTGCACAAAGAGAAGACGTAACGTTTATTTGCTCCCACACAGAGCTTGGCTACATTAAGACTTTTGAAAAAATGTTCAAAAATCTTGTTTTGAAAGCCAAGATCAACATGCCGAGTGAGAACCCTTACTATGAAGAGCAGCAGCTAATTTCAATGAATGGCAGCACAGCTGGTTTTGCTCAGATCTTCATGTCGCTGGATGCCGACGGCGATACCAAGATCTATACCGAAACCGGCATGATGGTACCGATGGCAAACGGCACCCTGATGGTAATGGACTCAAGCGGACTTCAATACTCTCACCCAGACGGGCGTCTGATTAATGGCGTGTCGGCCAGCATCCGTAACGGCGAATTTAGTCACAACCTTCAGTTTGGCCGAACCGAAGACGATTCGTGGCTGGTAAGCGGCACAGAAGCCGGCGAAGAAATCAATCACGCAATTAGTGCTGACGAAGAACCCTTGTCTATGCTCGGACAAATGTTCGTGAGCAAAAAAGCGATTAAACAAGACGAGGAAAGCTCGCTCACGTTTCCCATCTGGTCACCGGACGTTGATAGCTCGGTCATTACGACGGCCACACTGACAACCGGTAAAAGCAAAAGAGGCAAAACGGAAGCGCTCTCTGTTGTAGGCCCGCTCAAAATGAATGTCATTCTGGACGACAGCGGTTCCACGATTAGCAGCGTAACCGAAGTGCCCGGCGCAAGCATTCAGACGCAGCGATTCAGTATGAAAGGTGCCGTGCGCTCACCGGAATAGCAGCAAGGCTCAACTTGGGGCTAAAGCTTCGAGAGAGCCCACACCAAACATACGTCATTGCGAACTCGCGCCCAACACATACCATAGCGAGCCCGAGCCGAGCATATGTCATTGCGAGCCCGCGGAGCGGGCGTGGCAATCCCCGTCCGGTTACGACGAATTCAATCAGCAGGACAGCGCCCCGTGTTACCGGCGGTCGGTTAAATAACAGTTCATATTCAGTTGTTCTATACTTTGCCAACTTCTAATAAGGAGAGTGACCTTGGCTCAGGAACCCAATCTAACGGACAGCACCACCCAGTCAAACCGGATGACCCGATTTCTCAAGGTGGTCGAAGCTCTGGGTAACGCTCTGCCCCACCCTGTCACACTCTTCCTTATTTTTGCCGTCGGCGTTGTATTGCTCAGCGGATTACTCGGCTGGCTCAACGTTTCTGTTGTGGATCCGCGACCTGTGGGCGCCAAAGGCCGGGCGGATAACGGCCTGATCGAGGTCGTAAGCCTGCTCAACGCAGACGGGTTTCGTATGATCGTACTGAATCTGGTTAAGAACTTTACGAGCTTTGTGCCACTAGGGACCGTATTGGTCGCGCTGCTCGGCGTGGGCGTAGCGGAACGTTCAGGACTACTCACCGCGCTCATTCGATCAATTGTACTTAACGCCAGCCCGAAGGTTGTAACGGTTGCCATCGTGTTTGCCGGCATCATCTCTAATACCGCATCCGAAATGGGGTATGTGGTGCTTGTACCTTTGGCCGCGATTGTTTATCTGTCTCTCGGGCGACATCCACTGGCCGGTCTTGCAGCGGCTTTCGCGGGCGTATCAGGCGGATACAGTGCTAACCTTTTGCTCGGCACGGTGGACCCGCTGCTAGCGGGCATTACGGAAGAAGCCGCACGACTGATTGACCCCGAATACGTTGTCGACGCGAGCGCCAACTGGTTTTTCATGATTGCCAGCACGTTCCTGATAACCGCTGTCGCCAGCTTCGTCAGTTTAAAAATTGTCGAGCCAGCGCTCGGCCCTTACGACCCCGGCCAAGCCGGAATTGAACCGGACGATCACCAACTTGAACCGCTAACTCCTCTGGAGTCTAAAGCCCTGAAAGCAGCCGGTCTGGCTGCCCTGCTAATGATCATAGGGATACTCTTTCTGGTTGTCCCGGAAGGCGCTGTGCTACGCAATCCGGACACCGGCCTGATCAAGGGCTCGCCGTTCCTCAAAGGTATTGTGGCACTTATATTTGTGTTCTTTCTGGTGCCAGGCGTAGTTTATGGCCGCGTGACCGGAAGCATGCGCTCTGACCGCGACGTCATCGACGCCATGGCTCACGCCATGAGCACGCTCGGCCTCTACATCGTACTAGTGTTCTTCGCCGCCCAGTTTGTTAAATACTTCGCCTGGACAAACCTGGGCGCTGTTACGGCGGTAACCGGCGCGACCTTTTTAGAGAGCATTGGACTAACAGGTCCAGTGTTATTCATATTCTTTATTCTTATTTGTGCATTTATTAACCTGATGCTCGGCTCGGCGTCAGCGCAGTGGGCCGTTACAGCGCCCATTTTTGTACCGATGCTCATGCTTATCGGGTATTCACCGGAAGTCATTCAGGCCGCCTATCGCATTGGTGATTCCAGCACTAACATCATCACACCGATGATGAGCTACTTCGGGCTCATCATGGCTTTCGCCGCAAAATACGTACCCAAAGCCGGAGTCGGAACACTCATTGCCATGATGCTGCCCTACTCGGTGAGCTTTCTTATTTTGTGGAGCGCTTTTTTCTTCGTCTGGGTATTTTTACTCGGTATGCCCGTCGGGCCTTCAACACCGACTTACTACACACCCGGCTAACTCAGCATGAATCCCGGAACCTCAACGCGGGAAGCAAACCCGGAAGATGAGCCCGGATAAATTAAGTCTGGCGGAATACGCCATATTATTTGGCCCAAAAAAATGGCACAAGCAAGCCGACTCAGGAGTGTCGACACATGACATTACGTATAGCTCTACTTACCGCGCTATTGATAGCCAGTGCATTTCTAAACGCCTGCGTAGCCGGCCCACAAACGGCCCCGGCCGAAAACCCGGCCAATCAGGCGCCCGTCAGCGAACGAGGCAACGAACAAGTGGCTCGTGTCAGCGTCATTGCCGACAGCGCTAAAGTCGTGGCTGCGTTCAAGACCATTCAGGCCATGCGTGAAAAAAACATTGAGCGACTGATTGAGATAAACGAAATACCGGCACCACCGTTTCAGGAAGACGCGCGGGCGAAAGATTTGGTGAAACGATTTGAGAGACTCGGTCTTTCGAACGTAAACATAGACGAAGTTGGCAACGTGCTGGCTCGTCGATCAGGTACGCAGAGTAAACACACCGTTGCCGTTGTCGCCCACATTGACACTGTTTTCCCACCAGAAACAGACGTCACGGTACGCCAGCAAGGCAACGTGTTTCACGCACCCGGCATTGGCGACAACACACGAGGCGTTGTCGTTCTATTAAGTCTATTGGAAGCACTTGAGCATCACGACATTCAAACGCAGTCCGACGTTCTGCTAATCGGCTCCGTGGGTGAGGAAGGCCTCGGCGATCTGCGGGGTGTTCGTCACCTGTTTCGACAGGGCGGACCTAAAATCGATAGCTTTATTGCCATTGACGGGGGCAAACCAAATCGACTAATTACTCGGGCAGTTGGTTCAAACAGGTATCGGGTCACCTTTCAAGGACCGGGTGGACACTCTTATGGCGCGTACGGGCGAGCACATCCCCACCAGGCTCTGGCCGACGCCATAACACGGTTTAAGCTAAACGCCACGCCAATTACGGCGCAGGGTACCAAAGCGACTTTCTCGGTTGGTCAAATCGGCGGCGGCACATCTATTAATTCCATCCCGTTCGAGAGCTGGATGGAAGTGGATATGCGATCAGAAGACCCATCGAAACTCGCGCAGCTGGACGTGGCGTTTCAAAACGCCGTGCAAAGCGCCCTGACTGCGGAAAACGAACGCCGGCAAAGCAATGACCCGCTAACGGTGGACATTAAAAACGTGGGCAAAAGACCCGCCGGCGCCAACCCGCCCAATACCTCATTGGTTCTGAATGCCAGCGCAGCATTGATTTATTCTGGTCTTACCCCGGAACTGCGCGCGTCCTCAACAGACGCCAATGTACCCATATCCCTCAGTGTGCCGGCGATAACCATGAGTCGCGGCGGCAAGTCCAGAAACGCGCATGCGCCCAACGAGTCATGGGAAGACATCGACAGCCACGAAGCCATTCAAACACTGTTGCTAACCTTGCTTATGGAAGCTGGATATACGCGATAAATACCCGGCGATTTGCGAAAATCCGACGTTGCACCCAAAGCGAATAACCACGTTTATGCCCGTAATTGGGCATCAAGTCATTGCGAGCGAGTGGCAAGTGTCCAAAACACAAACTCAATTTTACTCCCCGGTTTGCCCCTTCAGCTTTCAAGGCCTGGGCGAAGCCGACCCGCCTCACACGACCTCAAATCATCATTTCGGTTGAGCAAAACGGTTTTAGTGGAAACTTCCTCAAAATCCTGTAATATCCGCCCATCTCCGTTGATCATGAATTTCAACGGTTCAGGCGCTTTAACTTAATGACTCGATTCCGGCTTAGGCTCGCTTTTTTGCGCCTCAGGCTCGATGTCATGGGACTTCGCCGCTATTGCCGGGTGTAGCCAACCATTTCACAGAAGCTCGCCTACGATAGCTCTGGTTCGTTTACGTGTTTTCTATTTACGCGCTGATTCTTTAGCGCCGCTAACAAAGGTCTTTACATGGACATTCGAAAAGTCAAAAAGCTGATCGAAATGCTCGAAGCTTCTGGTATCCACGAAATCGAAATCACTGAGGGCGAAGAATCAGTTCGAATTTCTCGTCAGTCCTCCGTGGCGGCCCCCGTGCGCTACGAGTCAGTCGCGCCCATGCCGCTGCCGGCGGCTGCGCCCGCACCCGCGCCTTCAGCCCCAACTCAGGTAGAAGAACCGGCCAGCAAACCCGAGCATCACTCAGGACACGTCGTTAAGTCACCGATGGTCGGCACGTTCTATTCGGCTCCAACACCAAACGCGAGCCCGTTCGCTCCGGTTGGCACAGGCATCAAGAGCGGCGAAACGGTGTGCATCATCGAAGCTATGAAGATGATGAACCAGATTGAGTCGGACGCTTCCGGCGTGGTTAAAGAAATTCTCGTGGCCAACGGCGAACCCGTCGAATTTGGTCAGCCTTTGTTCATAATTGAGTAGTGCCTGCCATGCTGGATAAAGTCCTGATCGCCAATCGCGGCGAAATCGCCTTGCGAATTCTGCGAGCCTGTAAAGAACTGGGCATTGCCACAGTCGCGGTGCACTCCACCGAAGACCGCAATTTGTCCCACGTACTGCTGTCCGACGAGTCAGTGTGTATCGGTGGCCCGCCCGTAGGCGAGAGCTATTTGAACATGCCCGCCATCATCAGCGCCGCTGAAGTTACCGACGCCGTTGGCATTCACCCGGGCTACGGCTTTCTGTCAGAAAACGCTGACTTTGCCGAGCGTGTCGAACAGTCGGGGTTTACGTTCATTGGTCCCAAAGCCGAAACCATCCGCATCATGGGCGACAAAGTATCGGCCATTCAAACCATGAAAAAAGCGGGCGTGCCCTGCGTACCGGGTTCTGACGGACCCATCAGTCACGACGTACAGAAAAACATCAAAATTGCCAACCGCATTGGCTTTCCAGTTATGGTCAAAGCATCAGGCGGTGGTGGTGGTCGCGGCATGCGCGTAGTACAAAACGCGGAAGAAATGGAAGACGCCGTTAACCTCACACGCCGGGAAGCCTCTGCAGCGTTTGGTAACGATGAACTGTACATGGAAAAATTTATGCCGCATCCGCGTCATATCGAAATTCAGGTACTTGCGGACGAACACGGCAATGTTATCCATCTGGGTGAGCGCGACTGCTCGACGCAACGCCGCCACCAAAAGGTCATCGAAGAAGCTCCTGCTCCAGGCATAACGGACGAGCAGCGCGACCACATCGGTAAAATCTGCATTGACGCCTGTTTGGCCATCGGCTATCGCGGCGCCGGTACATTCGAGTTCTTGTATCAGGACGGCGATTTTTTCTTCATCGAAATGAATACGCGCGTTCAGGTTGAGCATCCGGTTACTGAAGAAATCACTGGCGTAGACATTGTTAAGGAACAATTACGCATTGCGTCGGGCTTGCCTCTGTCCTTTAAACAGGAAGACATTGTGATTGAGGGGCACGCCATTGAGTGCCGCCTGAACGCGGAAGATCCCGAAACACTTATGCCGCAGCCGGGCCTGATAAACCAGTGGCACCCTCCCGGCGGCCCAGGAGTTCGCGTCGACTCCCACCTGTACAGCGGTTACAAAGTACCGCCGTACTACGACTCCATGATTGGTAAAATCATTTGTACCGGTCGAACACGCGAAGTCGCGCTGGCCCGCATGCGCAACGCCCTTGCCGAAGTTGTCGTAGAAGGCATTAAAACCAACGTGCCGCTGCTTGACGATATTTGCCGCGACCCGCTGTTCGTCAAAGGTGAGAACGACATTCACTTCCTGACCAAGAAACTTGGCCTTTGAAGGCGCATCTTAAAAAACACGATGCGATGATCAAAGCGATGCCGTCAGTCTTCCATCTCGGGTATTCACGAGCCGTAGACGCAATCGGTAAATCCATAGGGTAATCGACAGTCAGGGCAATGGAATTCATCACTGAAAGACTGATGACACTCTGGAGCGATACGCCGCTTGAAGATATATTGTTTTATGCTTTCGCTTTGTGTTTGCTCGCCTATTTTGGGTATCAACGGCTAACAAGCCGCTGCTCAAAGTGTGGCGGACGGTTCAAAAAAACATATCCTGATAGCACCATTTGGGAACGCATAACTGACAAAATGACACCCGAATGGCAATATGAACGCGTCCGCTCCACGGGCGTGTTTGAGTGCCAGAACTGCCAGCATCGCACGAAGTATCTGGAAAGCTAATTACGATGACGCCAAGCCTACAAACAGTCAGCTGCGGCAATAGCCGCTAATGAATCGCCAATGAACTGGCTCGAGCTTGTAATCGAGATGGGCGCAGGTGACTGCGAGCGCGTGGAAAACGCGCTTCTCGAGTGCGGTGCCCAGGCTCTGACGCTGAACGACGCCGGCGACGAGCCGGTTCTCGAACCGCTGCCCGGTGAAACTCCCGTCTGGCCACACTTGCGATTGACTGCTCTGTTTGCGGAGGACGTAAACCAGGAGATGATTGAATCAACTCTCAATTCAACTCTACCCGCGGCCTTTCGACAGTGGCGCACCCTGAAAGACCAGCAGTGGGAACGGGTGTGGCTATCACGCTTCAAACCAAGACAATTTGGTAAACGCCTGTGGGTTATTCCGAGCGGTTCCGAACCCAAAGGCGGCGACGCGATTTCGCTACTTCTAGACCCGGGCCTTGCATTTGGCACGGGTGACCATCCCACCACAGACCTGTGCCTGCAGTGGCTGGACGACGCCCCTGTCGAGGGCAAACGCGTGCTCGACTACGGTCATGGCTCAGGTATTCTGGCTATCGCCGCACACAAACTCGGTGCAACCGATGTCCTCGGAATAGACATTGACCCGCAAGCCGTAATTGCCGGCAACGACAACGCGGCGCGTAACTCGGTCACCTCACACATGCGTTTTATAACGCACGACGTCGACGAACAGTTCGACGTGATAATAGCCAATATTTTAGCGGGCCCGTTGGTGAATATGGCCGCGCGCATTTGCGCGTATCTTGTTGAGGGAGGTCACATCGCCCTGTCCGGATTATTGTCCGAACAAACCGAACAGGTTATGACGGCTTACGCTCCCTGGATCACCTGGTCCGACACTCGCATTTTGGGCGACTGGGCGCTGGTATGCGGCGTGCGCAACAGCCGGTCGGCCGAGTAGACGGCTATGTATACACAGTGTCCTGACTGCACATCCGTATTTGAAATCAGCCCCGAGCACCTCGGCGCGGCTGGCGGAATGGTCCAGTGCGGAGTCTGCGATACGACATTTAATGCTCTGAGACGCTTAACCGAAACACCACCGGACGAACCCGCTTCTCAGCAAGCCGATTTCTCGACGACTGAAGAGCAACCCGAAGATAAAAAATCTGGCGTTAAACCAGCAGACGCTCCGGGGCACCCGAATAACGACACACAGACCAAAGACACTGACGACGAAACAATCGCAGACGAGTCGGACGAGCCGTCGGCGCACGCTAACCGCGAAGAGCAAGCCGACTTTTTCGCCGACAATACGGATACCAGCGACAGCGAGTCGGATAACCAGCCAGTAGAAACAGTCGACTCGCTTGTTAACTCCGAGGATACCCCTGATAAACGAGACGGCAAGAACGAAGACGAGACATCCAGTGAGAGCGACGTGCTGGAGGACGTGAATGAAAGTGCAACAGAAACGGACATTGAGCCGGCCGCTCGAGATGACAGCGCAGAAGATGACGAAGCGCCGTTTGTTGAAGACATTGGAGAACCCGACGAAAAAGAGTTGGCCGAAGCAAGTGCGGCCGATGATGAAGATACTGAAGCTGAAGCCGAAACGGAGCCCGAGCCCGAGCCCGAGCCCGTACCTTTCGACGAAGACATTACGGATGAAGTAAAAATATTGGAAGATCATTCGGCCACGACGGCCGATCTGCCAGACGAAATCGATCCCGTGACATGGAACCCTGACGACGGGGAGCAGGAACTTCAGACCGAGCTGGAAAATGATGAGTTGCTCAATAACGACTTCGTCGATCTTCATGATAAGTCATCCGATGAGATAGCAGACGACCCGGAAGCGGATTCAGAAGACGAAGAGCTGGCCGAAGACAGTGCACCAGACGGTCAAAATGAAACAGGCGTCGCCCTGGACAATCCAGACGATTTTTTCAGCACCAGTCAGGTACTTGAAGAATGGGACATCGACGAGGGCGAGCACGATCTGGAAGCACTACTCGCCGATGACTCGTTGCTGGACGAAATCGGAATCGAAACCGTCACCGGCTTCGTCGCTAACGAAAATGAACTAACCGACGACACCGAGCAGGAGAGTACTTCTGAAGCCGGCGACGAAGATTCAGAAGAGGATGACAACAGTCAATCAATAGATGAAGGGGAAGATGATCATGAGTCAGAAACCTCCTCAGCCGACGAAACGGAAAACGATGCAAACAGCGAGGGTGAGAACAAAATAGATTTGGATGGTGAAGCGGATCAACACGCCTCTCAACACGGTCAACCCAAGCACCCCGAATCCGATAGTGAAGAAGACTCGGACAAAGACGAGGACAAGGACGAGTACAATGCAGACGAAGACACGAACCCAGACCACGAGTTCATTGAACCTTCTGATGACAGCCTTGACGAACAGTACGAAGCCGAACTGGAAGAACTGTTAGGTGAAGAATACCTCGACGAAGACCTGGACCCGGGCGCGTACTACACCGTAGAAACCGACAACGATGCCGAGCCAGAAACAGACAAAGAAACGCAAGTAGAAATAGAAAAAGAAGAACAGACAAGCGTCGCTGAGGATGACGAAGCACATGCGGACGACCTTGCTGAAGATGAATACGTCGATTTAGCAAATAAAGAATCAGGCGTATCGGATGAGTTGGACAAATCAGCTTCAGATTCGAACGCTCTGCTTACGCAGGGAGTCGATGGAAAATTCGAAGAAGACGACGCAGACGATTTAAAAGACCTGGGCGACTATTTGTCACCGACAAAATCGCTTGTACGTCGCCTTGGTGAAGGCTTGATCGTCCTGCTACTCATCGGCGGGCTGGCCGGTCAATACGTTCATTACAATCGCAACGAACTCGCCACTCATCCCGAGTATGGAACCCACGTGCAAAACGTCTATGCAAAGCTCGGTAAAAACCTTCGCGCCAACTGGCAGGTAAGTGATTATCGCGTAGCGCGACACACCATCGTGCCCAATGACGAGGACACCAGCCTGCTCCTTGCTCGCGCAACCATAGTCAATAATACGTCTTCTGAACGGCCGCTCCCGCTCTTGCGCCTGAAGTTAAAAAACCGTTGGGGCGATTCTATCTACGGCCGAGTCTTCAGCCCTAATGAGTACTTGAACGAAACACCGCCGGGCTCTTTGGCTGGCGATGGCCGCCTGGAGGTCAGCTTAGACTTAGTCCACCCTGCCCCGGAGGAAGAGATTGGGTACAGCTTCGACGTGTGCCTGGACACGCCAGACGGCCCCGACTGCGGAACGCCACAGATTTTCAACGAATAAGCCGAATTTCGGGGCTTTCCGGCTATTGTCCGCCGCCAGATCACGCTATGATTGCGGCCTTTTTGAGCAACCCTGTCTGATTCATGCGCATTGGTCCCTACACATTCGACAACTCGCTCGCACTGGCGCCAATGGCCGGCGTGACCGACCTGCCGTTTCGTCGACTGTGCCGAAGCCTCGGAGCCGGCATGGCCGCTTCGGAAATGATTACCAGCGACACACGACTGTGGAACACGCGTAAAACGCGTCACCGTCTTGACCACAGTAACGAGCCTGAACCACGCATCGTTCAAATAGCCGGCGGTGACCCAGACATGATTGCCAACGCGGCGCGTATGAACGTTGAACGCGGCGCGCAAATTATCGACATAAATTTAGGCTGCCCCGCCAAAAAGGTGTGCAAGAAAGCGGCGGGTTCTGCTTTGTTGAAAGACGAACCACTTGTGCGCGCCATACTTGAGTCAGCGGTCGACGCGGTCGACGTTCCCGTTACGTTAAAAATGCGCACGGGATGGTCACCACAAAATCGTAATGGCACTACCATCGCACGCATTGCCGAGGACGCCGGCATTCAGGCGTTGGCTGTTCACGGTCGCACACGCGAATGCAAGTTTGCAGGTCACGCCGAGTTCGACACCATTCGCGACATTGTCCGTGAGGTGTCTATTCCTGTTCTTGCCAACGGTGACATTCGCTGCGCCGAATCTGCGCGAGCGGCGCAACAATATACGGGCGCGGCCGGCGTCATGATTGGACGGGCAGCACAAGGCCAACCATGGATTTTCCAGCAAATTCTGAATGACATGTCCCCGGACCAGGAAAATTATTCGCTAATCTCGGACGACATTCCCTTCGTCCGTGATATTATGCTCGGCCATTTAGCCAACCTATATGGCTTCTATGGGGATGCCCACGGCCTCAGAATTGCACGCAAACATCTGACCTGGTATCTGCAACACCGACCACTGTCCGAACCGTACTTGCACGATCTGGTTCGCTGCGACAGTTCAGTCGAACAAACGAAACTTGTCGAGCGATATTTTTCTGTCCTCATCACACAGAACATCGCAGCGGCGTAAACCAAAAATCAATAACGAATGGGGCGGTTATTTTAAATGACCAAGAAAAGTATTGCTGGCGTAAACCAGTCTGAACTGGGAGGTTCCAGACCTTTACGCGACTCTGCCGAGGAAGCCTTCAGCGCTTACTTCGGCTCACTGAACGGACACGCACCAGTTGAGTTTTATCAAACGGTCATGGAAGAAGTGGAGCAGCCTTTGTTCCGCGCCGTGATGTCTTACACTCGCGGGAACCAGTCACGTGCTGCCAACATTCTTGGCATTAACCGTGGCACGTTACGCAAAAAATTAAAAACTTACGGCATGATGGGGTAACCCCAAAAGGTTCAACATGACTGGCAAAAGTAAAGCACTGATCAGCGTTTCCGATAAGACCGGTATTTTCGAGTTAGCTCAAGGACTTATCGCCTCGGGCATCGACATTATTTCGACCGGCGGCACCGCCAGGCTGTTGCGCGAAAGCGATCTCGATGTAACCAACGTATCGGACATAACGGGCTTTCCGGAAATCATGGATGGCCGAGTGAAAACGTTACACCCGCGCATCCACGGCGGCCTGCTCGGACGCCGAGGTACAGACGACGCCGTGATGCAGGAACACGACATTGCCGAAATCGATTACCTGATTGTTAATCTGTATCCGTTTCGCGAGACAGTCGCCAACCCGGACTGCTCTTTTGCCGAAGCTATTGAGAACATCGACATCGGTGGACCCGCCATGATTCGCGCAGCGGCTAAAAACCACCAGCACGTTGTGGTTGTTACCAACGCCGACGACTACTCAGGCCTACTGGCCCGACTCAGTCGTGGAGACGGGATCGACGCTGACTTTCGCAAAGACATGGCAACCAAAGCTTTCCGTCACGTGGCCAGTTACGATGCCGCTATTGCCGCTTACTTTGAAGGCGCAAAAGACGACGGCGGGCTCGACATGAACTCCTTTCCAGTTGACATAAATCCGGCCTACACCAAAAAGTTTGATTTACGTTACGGGGAAAACCCACATCAACGGGCAGCGTTTTACATTGACCCGGAAGCAAACGACGCCTCCATTTCCAGCGCCGAACAAATTCAGGGTAAAGAGCTGTCGTACAACAACATCGCTGACGGCGACGCGGCACTTGAATGTGTTAAACAGTTTGAACAACCCGCCTGTGTCATTGTTAAGCACGCCAACCCCTGCGGCGTAGCGCGTGACGAGAACATTCTCGAAGCATACAAGCGCGCTTACAGCACCGATTCGACTTCGGCGTTCGGCGGCATCATTGCATTCAACCGCCCTCTCGACGGTGAAACAACTGAAGCGATTCTTAGTCGCCAGTTTGTTGAAGTTATTATCGCTCCCGAAATCAGCCCTGAAGCTCTCGACTTGTTAGCTGAAAAGCCAAACTTGAGAGTATTAAAAACAGGTTGGTGGAACGTAGATGCAGCACCGCTTCTGGACACCAAGCAAGTCGCGGGCGGACTGCTCGTTCAAGACAGAGACCTTCAATTTGCGAGCCAGGCCGATTTAAAAGTGGTTACTCAACGTGCACCGAGCGAACACGAGCTCCTCGACATGCGCTTTGCCATGAAAGTGTGCAAATTCGTCAAAAGCAACGCTATTATTTTTGCAAAAGATGGCTTTACCGTCGGCATTGGCGCCGGGCAAATGTCGCGCGTATACAGCTCTCGCGTAGCCGCGATGAAAGCAGCCGACGCGGGCCTCACGCTGAAAAGCAGCGTCATGGCCTCCGATGCTTTCTTCCCGTTCCGCGACGGCCTCGACATTGCTATTGAGCACGGCGTAACCGCTGTTATCCAGCCAGGTGGCTCAAAACGCGACAACGAAGTGATTGCAGCGGCTGATGAAAACGATATCGCCATGGTGTTTACAGGCATGCGTCACTTCCGCCACTAACAGACCGACTACCAGTGTTCCAAAAACATCTGGCCGCTGTTTCGGTTACGGCGTGAGATCTTGTTACATCGTAGGAGCACCTTCCAGCCGCAATAATGAGGTTAACGAAACCCATTTGGCTGGTAGCAAGATTCATTCGCGGCCTGGAGCTAAACCCAATCACGGCAGGATGCGGCTACTAAATCGAACTCGAAACGCACACCCTCGACATACATTGTCTAACTAACTTGATACGCAGCAGGCCCCGCACTTCCGAAGGAACACACAACATGAAAGTACTCGTCATTGGTTCTGGTGGCCGCGAACACGCGCTGGCCTGGAAGCTCAGCCTGTCACCTCAGGTCTCTGAGGTACTTGTCGCACCGGGAAACCCGGGTACGGCCAGTGAAGAAGGTATTCGTAACGTCGCAATAAACGCTAACGATATTGAGGCGCTGGTTAACTGTGCCAAAACCGAACAGGTCGCGCTTACCGTGGTCGGGCCCGAAGACCCGCTCGTCAATGGCGTCGTCGATGCCTTTGCAGCAGAAGGACTCTCTTGCTTTGGTCCAAACAAAGACGCTGCTCAGCTAGAAGGCTCCAAAGCCTTTATGAAAGAGTTCCTGTTTCGCCACAGCATTCCTACGGCGCGGTCGCAGAGTTTTTACACACTGGAACCGGCGCTCGAGTTTATTCGTGAACACGGCGCACCCATTGTTATTAAGACCGACGGCCTGGCCGCCGGCAAAGGCGTTATCATTGCGCAGAGCATAGACGAAGCTGAAAGAACCGTTACCGACATGCTTTCAGGCGCCGCGTTTGGCGACGCTGGCCGACGTGTCGTGATTGAGGAGTTTTTGACTGGCGAAGAGGTCAGTTTCATTGCCATGGTCGACGGTAAGAACATACTACCGCTTGCCAGCTCTCAAGATCATAAGGCTCGTGACAACGGTGATCTTGGACCTAACACCGGTGGCATGGGCGCTTATTCGCCAGCCCCGATTCTCGACGCGACGTTACACGAAAAAGCCATGAACCAAGTGATGCGTCCAACGGTAGATGGCATGGCGGCGGACGGATACAAGTATGTTGGTTTTTTGTACGCTGGCCTTATGATCGACAGCGACGGAAATATCAAAGTACTCGAATTCAACTGCCGCTTCGGTGACCCGGAAACGCAACCTATTATGATGCGCCTGAAGTCTGACTTTGCCGAGCTGTGCCTTGCAGCTATGGCGGGCAAACTCGATGGGCAAACAGCCGTGTGGGACACGAACGTGGCGGTGGGCGTTGTGATGGCAGCCGGCGGATACCCGTACAGCTACGCAAAAGGCGACGACATTACCGGCATTGAAACGGCTAATAAATCGGGTGCTAAAGTGTTTCACGCCGGAACCAGACAAGTTGACGACAACGTAGTCACAAACGGCGGACGCGTTTTGTGCGTCACGGCGCTGGGCGCATCGACAACCGAGGCACAAAAACGAGCCTACACGGCGGTCAAGCACATTCAGTGGAACGATGCTTTTTTCCGCGACGACATAGCCTATCGAGCCATAGCGCGGGAAAAATAAACCATCATTAATCTCGGCCTCGAGCTGGCAAAACGATTCACTGTCAACATCGAACCGTAGGAGCGGCATCTTGCCGCGAAGAATTACGCGACGCCGTTACAGGTTGGAGCCTTTTTTCGCGACTGGAAGCCGCTTCTGCGAGTTAAATACGCGCCTAATAAAAGCATTTGTTTACACAGGCGTTAAGGTTCTCGCAATACATCTGTGCAACCAGGCTGACATTTAGAGCCAACCGTTCTCACGCGCGGTTCTAAACGCTTCTATCCGATTGGACACCCCGAGAATGTCATTCACTTCGTTAAGGTAGTTACGTACTGTTCCAACCGACAAATTAAGCCTGCTCGCGATGTCTTTATTCGTCAGTCCCTGCTCCGCCAGTTGTAACAGACGACGCTGTGAATCCGACAGCGGATCATCGCCAATCCAGGCATTACTTCCCGCGTCGAGCGTAAAGGCCTCGCCTCCTCGCGCCACAATGCGAACCGCCTCCGCCAGCTCCGCGCTGGGTGTGTCTTTCAACAAATAGCCTTTAACACCAGAATGACGCGCTCTTTGCAAATAACCTGAACGCGCAAACGTGGTGATAATGAGAACCTTCGTTGCCGACTTCATCGCATTTAATTTGGCCGCCACCTCAAGACCGGTAAGGCCGGGCATCTCAATATCGGTAACCAGAACGTCAGGCGTATGCTGTCCGACAAGACTCAGGGCGTCTGCACCATTCTCCGCCTCGGCAAGCACCTCCATATCGGCCTCAAGAGACAGCAATGTCGCCAGCGCACCGCGCAGCATGGACTGATCTTCAGCCAGTACGAGTCGTATCATGCAGATGCCACTGGCAGCGTAGCCTGAACGCGCACGCCCTCAAAATGCTCAGCACCGTCTTCGCCGCTGGCGCGCGCTTCACCGTCAGATTTATCGTCAATCCAGACAGAACCGCCCACCGACTCTATTCGTTTACGCAGACCGCTAAGTCCTCGACCTTCGGTGTTCACTTTGCCACCGCCGTTATCCGAGATAGACAGTCGCTGTTCCTTATCGGTGATAAAAAATTCAATGCGGACTTCGGTTGCCAGAGTGTGTCGAATAATATTGGTCACAGCCTCGCGAATCATCATGCCCAAAACCTGGTCTTGCTCTGGCGAAAGATCCGGAACGTGTCCGGTTACGCTTAGCGCTACGCTTGCAGACTCCAGCGCTTTACGACCATTTTCGAGTTCGGCGACTACTGAGACCCTTGCCAGGCCGCTAAGCGCGAGTCGCACGTCGCTCAATGCACGTCTGGCCCCAACCTGAATTTCCTCAATTTGCTCTTTCGCCTTGTCGGGATCGGTGTCAATCAGGCGATTAGCCAAATCGGACTTCAGCGCAACCATGGTTAAGGTATGCCCCAGTAAGTCGTGCAAGTCGCGACCAATACGCTCACGTTCAAAAAGCGAGGCCGCCTGTCGGTCCAACTCCTGCTCACGCTCGATCTGAGCCATGTCCAGAAAGCCCTGCGAGGTCGAAATGGTGCTGAACCATACGATGATCGACATGAACAGGACAAAGCCCATTTCAGTCAGAGTGCGCTGTGCAACAACAGCTGAAACAACATAAACGACTGTGCACAAACCCAACACAATAGCCGAACGCAGAACCGGACGACAGAAACCGGTCATAGCACCACAGTAAATCTGGAAAACGCCGGCGCCCAACAAAAAGAAATTACACGCCGCGCCCAATAACGCCACCACCGCAACCGGTAGAATACGCTCCTCGCTGGACGCGTTGAATGCGTAGTAATGAATGGGAATGAAAATGACCAGCGCCACTGCGCCAACCAGCATATCGATTGTGGCTGGCCCCTTGAACATCCATGGGAAAAACAGGAAGACCAGATAGATCAGATTAAAGGTCGCGCCCATAGCAACAGAGCCAGCTAATTTACTTAGGCTCTGTGTATTCCCCGCTGGTTCATTCTGAGTGTTCACGGTTCCAATCTTACCTCATCGATAACGTATTCCGCCGCCGTCATGCGTGTACCGGGCACGATACT
>JBGCFV010000058.1:0-55825 GCA_045107075.1 Gammaproteobacteria bacterium | reverse complement strand
ACAACAACAACCGGCATGTCTTCGTCAATTAACGCCAACGGTCCGTGTTTCAATTCACCTGCTGCATAGGCTTCAGCGTGAATGTATGAAATCTCTTTTAGCTTAAGAGCACCTTCCATCGCGATTGGCCACATGGGTCCTCGGCCTAAGAACAACGTGTGGTGTTTCTCTGCGAAGTCTTCGGCTACGTGCTTAAGCTCTTCGTTCATTTCGAGACACTCTTCAACCGCGGCCGCTACGTGGTAGAGATGCGGTACGAGTTCGGCCTGGCGTTCTTCTGACATGCCGCGTTGGCGTGCGAGCATGAGTGTTACAACTAACACCGACATGAGCTGAGTTGTGAAGGCTTTGGTACTCGCCACACCAATTTCGGGTCCGGCCTGGGTCATCATCACGAGGTCGGACTCACGCACCATTGAGCTGTGTGCGCTGTTACAAATGGTGAGTGAACCAATGTAGCCGGCGTCTTTTGCGATACGCAACGCTTCGAGTGTGTCGGCGGTTTCGCCTGACTGTGAGAGCGTTACGAACAGTGTGTTCGGCGGCACAACTACCTGACGGTAGCGGTACTCGCTGGCAATTTCTACCTGGCAAGGAACGCCTGCCAAAGACTCAAGCCAGTACTTGCCTACGCAACCGGCGTGGTAGCTGGTGCCGCAAGCGATGATGTGAATGTTTTCTACTTTGTCTAACAACGTTGCCGCCGCCGGGCCTAATGAGTCCGGCAGTACTTTGTTGTCGGATACTTTTCCGTAAAGCGTGTCGGCCAGCGCACTGGGCTGCTCAAAAATTTCTTTGAGCATGTAGTGACGGTAAGGACCTTTTTCAGCCGCATCTGACGAGAACTGTATTTCGTGTACTTCACGTTCAACCGCGTTACCGTCGGTGTCGAACACGTTAACCGCTTCGCGACGAATTTCGGCGAGGTCGCCCTGCTCCAGGTACATGAACTTTTGGGTTACTGGCATGAGTGCCGGTACGCCACTGGCAACGTAGTTTTCACCAATGCCCAAACCAATAACCAGTGGACTTGCAACACGACTCACAACAATGCGGTCGGGGTCCTGGTTGTCAATGACGAGCAGTGCGTACGCACCTTCAAAACGTTTGACGGCAATGCCTACGGCTTCGAGTAAGTCTTTGCCCTGCTTGAGCAGGTCGTGAATGAGGTGTGCAGCAACTTCGGTGTCGGTTTCAGATTTAAACTCGTAACCTTTGGCCAGCATCTCTTCTTTAATAGGCGCGAAGTTTTCAATCACACCGTTGTGAATAACCGCAACACGGTCACCGGACAAATGTGGGTGAGCGTTCGCTTCGGTAACACCACCGTGTGTGGCCCAACGTGTGTGAGCTACACCAATTTTACCTTTGAGCGGGTTGGCTTCGATTTTGGCGTCGAGGCCCGCGACTTTACCCACGGCCCGGCGCAGTTCAATGTTCCGCTCTTCATCGAGAACAGCCAGACCGGCTGAATCATAGCCACGGTATTCGAGACGTCGTAGTCCTTCGACCAAAATCGGAACAATGTTCCGTTCTGCTACCGCTCCAACAATTCCACACATGCCCAGGCTCTCCAATGATTGGGTAAAAGGTCGCTAAGTGTCCCGTTCTACAAGGCATTTGGCCAAGTAGCAGGTCTCAGTTTTCAGGTTCAGGCTCTAAAATCGACACGTTATATAGAGCGCTGTCTTACATAGGTTCGGAAGTAGGCTTTTTCCGGCTTAATTCCGGGATATCGGCCCTCTTCTGCTATCGCCACCCACTCGTGGGGCGCGCTATTGTAGCAGGGAGCGACCCTGACATCAGGACCCCTTACAGGGCCCGTTTACTTCTTGTTTTTCTCTGGTTTTTTCCAGCCGTCAACGGTCACTTGGCGCCCTCGCCCGATGGTGAGCTTGCCCGCCGGTGCTTCTTGGGTAATGACGCTGCCCGCTCCAATGAACGCACCTTCGCCAATTTCAACTGGCGCTACGAGCTGCGTACCCGAACCCACAAACACACCGTCGTGAAGCAAGGTTTTGTGTTTGTTTACGCCGTCGTAGTTACAGGTAATGGTGCCCGCACCAAGGTTACATTTTTCGCCCATGGTGGTGTCCCCCACGTAGCTTAAGTGATTAACCTTGCTGCCTTTGGCAATGTTGCTCTTTTTCACTTCAACGAAGTTGCCCAGTTTTACTTCACTGCCTAAATACGTTTGAGGACGTACGCGAACAAACGGTCCAATTAGGCAACGCGGTCCGAAGTGTGCTTGTTCAATGACACAGTTCGGATAAATAATAGTGCCGTCTTCAATTTGTGAATCGGTGATGACACAGTTCGGTCCAACCTGCACACCGTCACCCAGTTTCACGTCGCCAATAAACGTAACGTTAGTGTCAATGTAAACGTCTTGCCCGCATTGCAAATTGCCGCGAACGTCTACTCTTAAAGGGTCTACAAGCGTTACGCCTTGCGTTAACAACTCGTTCGTTATGCGTCTGCGAAACATGGCCTCGGCTTCAGCCAAATGTTTTTTGTCGTTAATGCCAAACGCTTCTTCAACGTTTGCCGTTACAAATGCGTGCACGGGAACGTCGGCTGCTACCGCCAACGCGACTACGTCTGTTAAGTAGTATTCGCCCTGACTGTTTTTGTTTTCGAGTGAGTTTATCCAACCGCGTAACAATCCACCTTTGCACGCAAGCACGCCGGTGTTCACTTCGTTAATGTCACGCTGTTCTGTGTTGGTGTCTTTCTCTTCAACAATACTTAGCACGTGACCACGCGCGTCGCGCACAATGCGGCCGTAGCCGTACGGGTTGTCGAGTTTTACAGTCAACAACGCCAATGCGTTTTCACCGGCCAGGTGTACAAGTTGCTGCAGCGTCTCTTCCTGAATTAACGGCACGTCACCATAGAGCACCAGCACAATATCGTCGTCGCTTACAGCTGACATGGCCTGGTCAACGGCGTGACCCGTGCCCAACTGCTCGGCCTGTTCGTGCCACTCGACGGTTCGATGTTCCATGGCCGCCATGACCTGGTCGCCGCCAAATCCGTACACCACGTGTACTCCGGTAGGCTCCAGCGCTTCAGCGACATCAATTACGTGGTCGAGCAAAGGTCGTCCGGCCAGCGGCTGGAGAACCTTGGGTAATGATGAGCGCATGCGCGTGCCACGTCCTGCGGCTAATATGAGTATGCGTAACTGCATGTTTTTATTAGTCCTTCTTTTTTCGAGGCCACATAATACCAAAGAAAAGGGGGTAAAAAAGGTGCGGGACCGCACGATTTTGAAAGTTAATGTTAAAACGAGGTCAAATTTTATAAGCGTATGTAATTAATCAGTATTTTGGCTTCATTTGATTAAGCCCAAAGTATTGGGCGCTCCCGTAATAGCCCGGCAAGCGAATACGCAAGGGGGCTTCCTGATAGCGATGTGTAAGGACTCAGCGGTTACCAGAAAAGTGGAAAGCGGAAAGCGGAAAGCGGAAAGCGGCTGATATTAATCGGAGCGGTTTTTGTCGCCCGTATTAAATTTAAATTGGCTTTCTTCAAACTTAAAATCTTCCGCCGTTTCTATTTTTTGCTGCGGTTTAATTTGTTCTGCGAGGTCACTATCGAAATCGTCGCTCTCGAATCTACCGGATTCAAACGTTTCTCCTTCTATTACAGGGTTTTCAAGCCTCTCCTTCTTTTCTTGTTTGAGTGACAGAGCAATGAGTACGGCCAAAAATACGAACACCATAGCCAAGCAAACGGGCAGTAAGAAGAACAGCAAAAAGATAATCGCCGTTTCCGGCCTCATACGTTCGAAGAAATAAATGCCCATTAGAATGAAGACAATTACGATCGGTATTGACAGGAAGAACGTGATGGTTTGAGTTTTCTTGAGTACTGCTTTTTGGCCCTCAGGTGACGGCACGTAGCGACGCCCGGGTCGCTTGGATTTGAGAAATTTCTCGAACAAGAGTTTAAGCATTTCACGTCCTGTGGGTTAGCGATCTAGGAGGGTGACGTCTCGCGCCGGAGTTTTTCCTGATTATCCAGCGCTCTCCTGTTACGAGTGCTTAGTGTACTCGCTCTGGATTCATCTATCTTGATGGGCTACTTTACTGACTAGTCGATGATTCAAAATAGTGAATCACAACATTGGCTAAAGATAGATTTTAGACGGAATTAGCTGATTTTTAATGTATTTTCGTGAACTTGTAGTCTATTTAGTTCATCTAGAATTGTGATAGTGAATTCGGATAGTGGTGTTTTCGATTCGGGTGTAGGAGAAATGAGTGAGCTTGGTTCGAATGGCCATGCGTTTATTTGTATGGAGATGATAAACGATTTTATACGAAACTTGCATACGTTAGCTTCTAATGACGGGTTTTAGTCGAATTTTAATCCGTGAATTGCTTTTCCTGGCTCAGCGAGTTCTGAAAGAGATTGCCACACCCGCTACGCGGGTTCGCAATGACCTGATTCGGCAGAAGCTACGCTTGGCTCTATTGGGCAATCACAAGTTGTGGCTAAAACGGACAGGCACATTTGAGTTCTAATGGACGGGGTTAAATCGGACAGGCATGAGTTGAGCTTTAATGTAAAGGCACAAGCTGGATTACATCTGACGAGGTTCTTAATGGACGGGCTCAGAGAGTGGTTCACTAGAAAACGGTAAAAACTCATCGCATACTGTTGGAAGAGTTTGAATGCATTGCCTCATAACGGGCGGGACAGGGAAGATGTTTAATTATCAGATTCAGAATTCGAACCAAACGCTGGCCGACGGAATAGCCGAATTCTACGCCGTTCATGCGCAGCAAATTCAAACTCGAGAGCCTTCGGCCGAAGCTCAGGAATTCTTCCGTTGTCACGATGTTGCTCACGTTGTATTTGGCTGTGACGTTTCTCTCGCCGACGAGCTTGTGGTAAAAATTAGCAGCATGTTCGGTACCAGCGCTGGAATAGGCGTTTTAAAGGGTTATCGCCTGCCGGAGTCGAAAGAGACTTACGAGAAGATTAGCTTTGGCAGCATTGTTGTTACTGCGGCAAAAGCTCTGTTTCTGATTCCCAGGACCTTGTTTAGGTGCTTTAAAATGCACAAGCGCTGGCAGTGGGACGCGTTCGAGAGTCATCTGAACCAGCCTTTAAAGCTTATACGCGAGGAGTTTGGTGTGGTGGTGGCTGGCAGTTAGGGTCATGGGAATTAGAAGATCTTTTGCAGTGCGGTGGTCTTGCATTTGGTTTATCGGTTTGAATTGTCTTAGTCTGACGGAGATTGCCGCGCGCTGCGCGCTCGCAATGACTGTGGATAACTAAACTCTGGCCGGAACATCCACTCTCAATGACTTTAGGTAGCCAAGCTCCGGCCGAGACACCAATTCTCAACGACTTATGATAACTAAACGCAAGCTCTACCTACCACAGATCAAAGCACCAACTCGTCATGACTCGGCGAAGTTAATCGTAGCTTTTTGCGGCTCCCGATCAAAACACCAATCCGGATTAACAAATAGCCTCGCTGAAACCCGGCGGGACGAAACCGAACTCTATTAGCGTAGATAAATTAATTTTAGAGGATTTTTCTGGGAGATATCGTCAAATTAGACAAGAACAAACCAATCACCAAGGCAATTGAGACTGTGAACATGGTCATGGCCGCCTCTAGTCCCATAACGACTTCATTGTGCAGCATGGCCTGAATGGACTTGAATCCCATGGCACCCGGAACCAGCAGAATAATGCCGGGAAGAATGGTGGTCAGCGCAGGCTTGTCACGAAGCCTGGCCAGAATGTTGGCGATGCAGCCCATTGACCAGGCTCCCAAAGCGGCACCAAACTCCGGACCAAACATCTCGGTGCCGAATCGGGAGGCCAAGAAAGCCAACGATCCTCCCAGCAATACCACCCAATAATCCTGAACTCGCGCCTGGAACAGCACGGTAAACGCGGCGGCGACGGCCACAATGGCAAGGCAGACCCACCACCACGGCGGTGCGGCCGAAACGGTTGCAACAAAGGGGTCGAAGTAAAAGTCGACAATTGCCCATCCGCCTGCAGCGCCCAAAGCAAGCTGCAGCAAGACCACCAGCGCCCCCATCATTCGGGCCGTTCCACTCACGAGATGGCGGTGCGCCAGCTCGTTAACGCCCATGGTGAGCGACAGTCCTGGCACCAGCACAATGAGCGCGGCAATGGTTACAATAATCGGATGAGTGTCGGGCAAAAGTTCTGCAACAAATCTCGCACCCATCGCAGCCACGGCAGCAGACAAGGTTGGAATTAACATTTCAAGTCGCTGTCTTTCTGCGGCTAAAACGGTAAACACACCGATAAACCCACCAAGCAACGAGGAGACAAGGGCATCCAAAAGGTTGCCATTAAACAAGACGGCAACACAGGCTCCCACGATGGCGTAGGCCATGACTTTAACAATTGATCTGTAACGAGGTGCTCGTGCAACAATCTCATCAATGCGGTCTCGGGCATCGAGGTGACTTATTGTGCCGCGACTTACCTGCTGCATAATGCTTTGCAAGTCTCCCAGCTTTTCGAGATTGGCTTCACTTGGCTCTACCCGAAGCAAATAGGTTCGCTGGTTTTCGAGCGGCCCAATGGCGGCAGTTACGGAAGTAGGCGTAGCTAAAATTTGTAACTGCATATCGAGGTCGCGAGCGATTCCGGCCATCGCCTGCTCCAGCCGGTGCGAAGGTGTGCCGAACAAATGCAGCGCTTGCATTAGCGACAGCACAAATGCGTCGCGGTGCTTTATGCCGTCTGGAATAGGGGTGTTCGTTATATGCATTGGAGGAAGTCCGCTTCACTAACCGCCCGAACGCGTTCAACCGCGCAGGCCATAAAAGCGGATCGTCGGCCATTTGCGACTGACGTGCAAGCAGTATTTCGTGTTTGAGTCGAACCCGCCGTATTTACTGTGGCTATTTAGCCGACAGGTTTACAGGTGTTCAATACGCGAAGAAATCGGCGCCCTACTTGGCAAAATACGCACGGGTCCGTTTACTGCTCAGTAAGAAACACGACCACATAAAGTAGCCAATCATCGCGCCGCAAATTAACCAAAGCGCGACGACCGAGGCATTTGTAGACTCGTACCACAATGCTTGAATGTGCAATTGGTTAGCGTTTAGCGTGCCGCGCACTCCCACATAGAAAATGCTCAAGCAGGCGAAAGCGGATAGCACCATAGCCGTTAAACGAGCCCACTGATGTCGCAGTAGTAAGCCGCCCGCTACGAGTAGTAGTAACACACGCATGTCGAAGTGAAACTGTGTGGTGCTGGTCATGTTAATGACGGCACGCAAACCCGTGAGCGTGATACCGCAAATGATTACTGCAAGTGAGAATGCATATGCCATGCTTTTGCCCCGCTTATTCTTATAATTATGTTGCACGGTTCGCCGTGCTTGTCTTTCGATCCTAGCAAAAGCAGGGGTTAGCCGGATGCGGAGTTAACTTAACGTTAGTAATCAAAGTACGTGGATCTGGTTGGTGTTACTTGATAAAGGCGGACTTTGGTTTTTGGTTCAAGTGGAGCGTACGCCCTATGGGTACTTTCAGACCCAGCCCTGCTGGCCTAGTAGAATCCGTACCTCAAGGGCACTTCCACGCTTGTCCCTTTGGGCCAAGTAGAGTGCGTACCCCAAGGGCACTTCCAGGCTTGGTCCTTCCAGTGCCTCAAAAGACGTATCGAAGAACGACTCAAGAGAGAGGCCCGTTAAGTCTTCGCGAAGCTTTTCGCTTGCGGTAAGTTCAATAACCGTTGGTGGAGTCGGAGGGGCAACGGAAACAGGTGCCGGCGCGGAGGAGCCACCACCGCCACCGCAAGCAACCAGGCCGGTAACGCCCAGTGCTACAGTCAAATGTTTGATCCAGTTTGTTTAGGCAACACGTTTAGATAAGCCGGCGGAACCTGATAATGATTGAGGTACGGCTTTAGCTATTGTCGTTGTCGCCATTGTCTTTTTCCTGAAAAGCCACCTGATGCGTCAACATCAGGTGGCTGTCTAACCTGGCAAACCGATTAGGTTTTGCTGCGCTCAACCGGACGCATAAACTTGAGCGTCATGCGGTCGCTTTCACCGATGGCTTTCATTTTGGATTCCAAATGTTTGCTGTCGTCATCGAGGTTTAATCCTGGAGGGAGCGACCAAACGCCGGAAGGGTGGTTCTTGGTATCACGAGGATTAGCCAGCATTTCTGATTTATCCAGCAACACAAAGCCCGCTTTTTCAGCCATGGCAATCACGTCACTCTGATTGAGGTAACCCGTTTCACCGGTGTAGGTTTCACTTTCGTCGCCCCGGTGTTGAACCAAGCCCAAAATGCCACCCGGCTTTAGGTACTTGTACATGTGAGCGAACGCGCCTTCGGCCTGTCCGCGTCTGGCCCAACCGTGGGTATTTCGAAACGTCAGAACCATGTCGGCTGATCCTTCAGGGGCCGCATCCATCGTGCCTGCCGGATCGAAAATTCGAACCTGCGCCTGGTTGTACACTTCCGGGTGCGCTGCGAGTTTTTCACTAAGCGCTTTGTAGTTACGCTTGACGTAGTCACTGTCGGCAGCCGGGTCAAAACTCCCCAGATAGAGCGTGCCGCTGTCGCGTAGAAACGGGGCGAGTATTTCTGTGTACCAGCCGCTGCCGCCTGGTGAAATTTCAACTACGGTCATTGAGGGGGTAAGGCCAAAAAACTTCAGTACTTCAACCGGTTTGCGAGACTCGTTACGGGCCGCGTTGCCTTCAGCCCGGTGGTCGCCGTTGGCGTACTTGGTGAGGCCGTCGCTAATGCAGTCGGCCGAGGCAGTGGCCAGAAGGAATGCCGAAGCAAACACCAAAAAAGTGCGTGAAATCAACTTGTTGTACATTAAAACTCCCTAAAAACGAGCGTGATAAAAGGTGTAGTCTAACATCCGACCATTGTCGGCGGATTTTGTTGCTGAATGTGCGGCCTTTATGAGTACAAATTCAGTGCTAATGAGGTACGTTTTGACGCACTTTCCGCTGAGCTGAAGAATAAACTATATAACCGCGTCACAATGTTGCTTGGAATTTTATTGGAAAGACCGTCTTAGCGTCACGAGATTGCCGCGCGCTTTGCGGTCGCAATGACGGCTCTACGCTTACTTGCGGTTCTTCGCGCACTTACGGCTCTACGCGTACTCGGGTTCTTCCCGCGCTTACAGGTTTACCGACACTCACGGTTCTTCGCGCACTCGTGGTTTTTCGCAAACCCAAGACGATTTTGTCATTGCGAACCCGCGGAGCGGGTGCGGCAATCTCTGTCAGGATGCTTCGGGTTTTATTAAACAGTCCGCTTGGCGTCACGAGATTGCCGCGCCTTTACGCTCGCAATGACCCGAATAGAGAGCCTTGCTAGAGCGCCCGCCCCATGCTGACAACCGGCATGGTTTCATCGTTGACCAAATCGAGTTGGTAGTGTTTGAGCGGTTTGTAACCAACACTCGCGTACAACCGCTCTCCTGACAGAGTCGCGACTAGTTCCATGCGTTTGAAGCCCAGCTCTGCCGCGGCCGTTTCGCTCAAACGGATTAGTTCGTTGCCAATGCCACGACGGGCAAATTCAGGATGAACGAAAAAGGCTCTTATTCTGGCCGCGTCTATTTCCGGATCAAGTAAAGGATCTGCCTGTGTTTTGGCGGCGTCAGCTCCAAACAAAGTTTGCCGTCTGCTCCAGCCACCGCACGCTACCAGCTGGCCTTCCAAGTCTACAGCGTAGTACGTTTCGTCTTTAATCAGCTGAGTGTCTACGCCAAAAACCGTTCCGAGGGCACCTTCAATTTGAGCTCGACTGTAATCGTCGCTTTGAAGCGCTAACGCGGACTTCCGAATCAGCGCTTCTATTAACGCGACCTCATCCATTTTCGCCAATCGGTAGTTCAGCATTTGAATCTCCGTGGAGTGTTAGCAGGTTTTAACCGTTACACGTACTTCATCGCTGTTAAGTGATTCGTGCAGCCCGTACGTCGATCGGCCGGACAAGTAAATGCCTTTGGATTGCACCTTTGTAATCTTAAAAATGCTAACCGGAAAGTGCTCGGGGCACAAAAGGCATCACGCGTTATAAAATAAAAAGCGACTTTGTAAGTACCCTTGAGTCAAAGAAGAAAACCCTCCACTCAAGCAGTTAAAACTAAAGTGGCTTTATCAATCCGAACGTCTGCTTCCGCTGTCAACCCGCTGTCTGTTTCACAGACTCACGGTCAAATGCCGTATCCAGTTCTTCCGGTAAATCGGCTTGACCTACTGTCAGGCCTTCGAAGTCGTAAAGCGCTTTGTCGAACAGATGACTACGAGAAACACGTGTCATGGATTTAAAAATACTCACAACACGGTTCGGATTTTCTTTTTCCCACTCACGTAACATAAATTTGATTTTAACGCGCTCAAGGTTGTCTTGAGAGCCACACAAATTGCACGGAATAATGGGGTACTCCTGAATCGCCGAGTAGCGTGCTATGTCTTTTTCACGGCAGTATGCCAGTGGCCGAATAACAATATTGTTCTTGTTATCACTTATTAATTTAGGCGGCATCGATTTCATGCGGGACCCATGGAACATATTCAGAAACAGCGTTTCAACCATGTCGTCCATGTGATGACCCAGCGCAATTTTCGTAGTGCCAAGCTCTTCGGCAACACGATACAAAATGCCCCGGCGTAAACGCGAGCATAGCGAACACAGCGTACGACCCTCCGGAATTTTGTCCATCACAATAGAGTAGGTGTCTTGCGTTTCAATGTGGTATTCGACGCCCAGCGAGTCTAGGTATTCAGGCAATACGTGAGCTGGAAAGCCGGGCTGTTTTTGGTCAAGGTTAACCACAACAATTGAAAAACTGATCGGAGCTGCACGCTTCAGGTGGATTAACATGTCGAGCATGGTGTAAGAATCTTTACCACCGGACAGGCACACCATGACACGATCGCCGTCTTCGATCATGTTGTAGTCGACAATAGCTTCACCCGTTTTACGTCTTAACCGTTTCTCGAGTTTTTTTCTTTCGTAAGCGTTTATGGCACCGCTCCTGCTGTTATTTAAATTGAGTATTTCTATAGTTAGAACTAACGGTCTGTTTAGTTACTTGCAAGGCCAACCAGTTCGCCAATATTTTCAATTGAACGTACCGTTACGCCGACCGAACACGCTGACTGATAAAGCCACTAAATTTACGCAGGACGTCAGTGGTGCCCGGATCTTCATTACCAAGAAAGGCGTCATCACCAAAACGTTCTACGAGCCCGTCAATCGTTAAATGCTCTGGACTGTGTACTTCAGTGACTTTGGCGTATGCAATCCACTCTCCGTCCTTACGCACATTGAGTTGATACGTATGGTAGGCAAGCGGAACAGGTGAGTTAAGACGCATCATTTCGTATAGCGTATCGAACGCTGAATCAACTGGAAGCTCAACTAGAGCCGTGGTGTCCTTAACTACCGCGAAACCATGATCAACAAAACTCTGGCCGATAGAACCGCCGTCGACAATGTGTTGGTGAACCACGGCTACCTGCAAATCGTCACAATTTTGGTAATTCACGACAGCCAAAGAACGAGTAACCGGCTGGTCATTCACCAAGCTAAACAGACTCGCAATTCGAAGTTCAGAGTCTTGCACGAGTACGTTGACTCCGTAGGAACCGAATCGCTCTTTAATTAAATTGCTGTTCAATGGAGTCAGTGTTCCCGTAAGTGCGTCCATGAGTGTTTCTGGCAAGTCGTCGAACCGGACGGCTGGGCGTAAAACCAGCAACGGGAGTATACGTTTTAGTGAGTAAGAAGGTCACGCCTATTCAGAATTCGAAGAAAGAATGAGAAATTCAGTATTAAACACCTAGACTTTTAATGGAAAGTGGTTAAATGTGGAGGAAATAACCAGTTAATAGGGAAGAAGTGGTTGAAAGGGCATGTAAAACGCCGGCACAGACCCAACCTGGGGTAATCGGGCCTGCACCAGCGGTTTCCATCGTCAATCTGTGATGGAAAATCGGAAGAGTTTCGCTACATTTCGCGTTTCGACCATTTCGCCGTCCACGATTCGGGGTGCGTACTTGTATTTGCTGGCCGTTTTAGCTGCTGCAGCGTGAAACAACGACGACGTACACTGAGACTCGTCGATCCGTACGTCTTTCACGGAGCCGGTTTTAGTGATGGTGTAAACGACCACGCAAGAGCCCTCAATACCCCAAACTAACGCTCTTTCGGGGTAAACGGGCTGAATTTCGGCTAACGGCATGTAGGAGCGCTCACCTATACCGATTTTCCCTTTTCCCATAGGACCCAGAACGGTAATGTTTTCAGGCGGTGCGATACCAATCGTGGTGCTACCTTTTTCTGGTGACCACTTAGCGGTACGTTGGGGTAGGGGCTGATCAATTACCGGTGGTTTTTGGGGCCTTCGCTTTCTGACCTCAGGAGGAGTTTCATCCGGTTTTACCATCACAAAATGGATGCCTCTGGGTGGATGCGTAGGTTTAACGTCGGGCTGAACAATGGAAACGAGCTGATACATCAGCCAAAACAAAGCCGAAACGACAACAGTCGAAACGGCAAAGCCAGAAACGAAAAAGCCCGCTGATCGGTGGCGAAAGCGTGGAAAAGAGGCACGTGCGTGATGTGTTGTTGTAGTTCTTGGCATTACAGACTCCTTGATTCTGGCTGCCCAGGGCAGTGAGATTGCAGAACCTGTAAATAACGATATTGTACGTACGAAGATTAACGTATTTAGTAGATGGAAGTCAATCTTAGCTTCGAAGAGACTTAAGTAATTGTTTAAAAAGATTAAATTACAGGAAGTAGAAACCTACTCTGTTTAGTGCCCTTAGGGTCTTCACCCTTTGGTTTTTGCACAGTGATTTCTAAGTTCCCAAAAAAATCCCCCGGTCAGCAAAGCCAACCGGGGGTAACAAGGGAGATACTTTAGGTCTGTTTATGAATCGTCGACCACGATGTAAAAAGATATCTCGGTCAGTTTCTTAGTCGTCGACCACGGTGCTATCAGACCAGAGGTAAGAATCAGACCACAGGAACGAGTCGGACCAGAGGTAGCTGTCGCTCCACAAGAATCCGTCTGACCAGAGGAAACCGTCTGACCACAAGAAGCCATCGGACCAAAGGAAACCGTCCGACCACAAGAAACCGTCTGACCAAAGGAAACCGTCCGACCACAAGAAGCCGTCTGACCACAGGAAGCCATCTGACCAGAGGTAAGATGCTGACCACTCAGGTCCCCAGGTTACAGACGGATTCTCAAGGTAGAACACGTTCTCTTTGTCTTCGTCACGAACCAGCTTCGGTGAAGGAGCCTGGTCAGTACGACCCGTTTCTTTCAAAGCAGCCGTGAGGTCCAGAACACCGGCACCCACTGCGACAATGTCTCCGTCGATCTTGCGAGCTGACTTCATCAGGCGCGCTTTGATCGTCGCCGGATTCAGCGTGTCGTCTTGCGACAGCATCAGAACAACAGCACCGGTAGCAACGGCAGCCGACATACTGGTACCCGAAAGCTCCATGTACTTGGCCTTGCAGTTTACAGTCTGACACTTAACCTTGCGTTCTGGCTGAGCCGCTTCAATGGTGTTCTCGTAAGAACTTGTTGCAACAAGACGGTTACCCGGAGCTAACAGGTCAGGCTTTAAGTAGTGATCATAAAGAGTCGGGCCTTTAGACGAGTAAGACGAAACATAATCGTCACTAAAATTATTACCCGTACCGTTATCGGTGACCGAACCCACCGTAATCACATCTGGTGAGATGCCAGGACTTGTGATGTAGAAGTTCCCAAGACGGCCGTAGTTACCGGCTGACGCCACAACAGTGATGCCTTGTGCAACCAGTTTGTTAACCGCTATTACCAGTGGATCTTCAGCGGCCGGACCGTCTACAGATTTACCCATGGAAATGTTAACAACTTTAATACCAGCGTCTTCACCGTAGCTAATTAGCCAGTCAAGCGCGGCCAGCAGCCGAGAGGTAGAACCCTTGCCTTCGTGGTCAAGAATACGCAGGTCAAACACGTCAACACCTGGAGCAATTCCCGAGATAGCGCTGGCCGAATTAGAACCTTTACCACCAATAAGACCGGCTACATGTGTACCGTGGCCCTTTGGATCGCGGTTAGACTTTACAGCGTTCGCACCCTCGTCGAACTTGGTAGTAACTTCCCAGGAGTTAAGCTCGTCGCAGTAGATGTTGAGAGCGTGAATGTCACCGCCCCATGAGGCCGTAGATTCGCGACCAAAGGCCAACGTAAACGGCGCATTGCGATCCCATTGTTTGATGTTGTTGCTCATAACGATGTTCGCTGCTTTTTCACCGTTGAGATACAGGCTGACGACGCGATCGCGAACTGTGGCAACTAGGTGCATGGCAGTGCCTTCCGGCGCAGAGGTGCTGACTTCCGCTTCATAGTTGTTACCCGAACTGTCAGTAACGACAAACACGTAGCCAGAACCGGTTTCACGTAGTTCGAAGTTAGTTTTGTTTGAACTAGAAGAAGCAAAGATCACCTGGTCTGCCGAAGGATCTCGAAGAGCCTGGTAGAAACCGTGGGCACTGTGCGAACCGTAGGTATGCAGGTAAGGCTGTGTGTTGCCAAACCCAGGGCTATCAACCCAGGCTTCAAGCGTAAACTTGTTCAGAAGTGCACACTGATTAATGACTTCACCGTAACCGGCTACCGACATAAAACCACCGCCGCGTACAGACATGCTTTGGTTGTTCCAGTCAATCAAAGGACCGTTAACCTGAACTGGTACTTCGGCCGTCATGTCGGATATAACCGCGAGCTCATTTGCACCAGAAGTATCGGTAATTGAATACTTGTAGCTGCTCTTTGAAGGAAACTTCCAGCGCGTTTTACGCATGATTTTCTTAAGGCGTACACGCTTGCCTTTGTCATTGATAAGGTGAACAACAACGTCTTGCGACCAGTTATTTTGCAGGTCCAACTCGGTAACAATGCCGTTTTCAGTTGAGCGCATAATGGAAGACGGAATGCTCTCAGGGTGTGAGCCAGCCGTGCTGTGCAAGTAGGTCAAATGAGCTGACGCCGTCGGTTTGATCGCACGGTCAAAAACAGTCGTACCGCCGTCTTCATCAAAGATGTAGCTCAGCGTCATCTTGCGGTCAACTTTTGAACCGCTCCAGTCAGTAAAAGGAACCGCAAAGTTAACGTGACGGTTCACTGAAAGGTCAGCGTGGTCGTCTACACCCGAGTCAAGCACCGCAACACCGATGTTCTGACCGACAGGCATGTCAACACCCGACACTTCTGAAGGATGGCGCATAGTGCCTTTCGAAGCCGTGGAAGCAAACACGATCTCTTCGTCAGCTTTGGCCAGTTTTGCACCAACAACGCTGGCGACCTGGTCGACCATGTGGGCTGGAACGCGAACCGTGCTGTACGGCATGTGATGATACTGGTGAATCAGTTGACCACCGACTGAATCGAGAGCCGCTGTCAGGTTCTTGCGAGCGTCGAGGTCATCAAATTCCAAAATGACACTTTCGTAGCCTTCCGGCATTGGAGAAGTCCAAGCGAGAGTCTGAGCGCCACCGTCAGCACCGTTGTCTCGGGCAGAGTCTTCCAAAGCGTCGTTAATATCATCTTCACGCCACAAACGATCTGCAACAGCAGGCAATGGCAAGTATTCAGGGGTATAGATTTCAGTGTCTAAAGGTATAGAAGCCACTTCCGGCTCTATAAATTCAAGCTCAACTGCTTCGCTCGCCAGTTGCTCAACGTGAGTCTGACTGAACGGAACAGTTGCCGACTCGCTAACTGGGGCATTAAAAGCTACAGCAGGCGATTCGGCATTCAAAGGATCACTGGTTTGGAAGTGCATCAACGCAAGCGCGCCGAGAGCTGCCAAGACCAGAGAAGTAAGTTTGCGAGATACAACCATGTGTTCAAGTTCCATTATTGTGTGCATTAATAAAACGGCACCCTTCTTCGGGCACGTAGCAATACTGATGGAACGGGTTCGAAAATGCCGTGTCGATCTTCACAATATTTTAAGAAGGACGTGTTTAAACACTGCAAATATAGGTATTTTCGGTTTCTTATGTGAAACCTTGGGAGTATTAAGTAAGCTCCAGTAAGCTTATGTTTATTTGTAGCAAGAGACGTTCACTGCACTATTTTATGAAATACATATCTAAAAGAGACACAGCTTAAGTCAGAGCGCAGAATTTTATCGTATACTCCCGTTCTCACTTACACGGACGAATCACACTTATGAACATCGACAAAATCAGCATTGGCACGAACCCACCTGAAGACATCAACGTCATCATTGAGGTACCGCTTGGCGGCGAACCAATCAAGTACGAACTGGACAAGGACAGTGGCACGCTACATGTCGACCGCTTCTTGTATACAGCGACACAGTACCCGTGTAACTACGGCTTTGTTCCACACACACTTTCAGACGACGGCGACCCCATTGACGTTATGGTCATTGGTAATCGTCCACTGGTTCCAGGTTGTGTCGTTAATGCGCGGCCTGTCGGTGTGCTCATTATGGAAGACGAAGCCGGCATGGACGAAAAGATCATCGCCGTACCGAGCCACAAGCTCACCAAGTTCTACGACAAAGTTCACACTCACACCGACCTGCCTGAAATTATGTTGCACCGAATTGCTCACTTCTTTGAGCAGTACAAAGCGTTGGAACCCAACAAGTGGGTCAAGGTAGTGGAGTGGGGCGACAAAGATGTTGCAGCCAAGTTTATTAATGAAGCCATAGCGAACTACAAGAAATAGCAGCTCGGCTGGTTTCCCTGTTGCAGTAGCAGATTGCCACGCGCTTCGCGCTCGCGGTGACAGTACTTGCGTGGCAATCGCAATGACGGTGTCTACTTTGCGCTCGCAGTGACAGTACTTGCGTGGCAATAGTAATCATGGTGCCTGCTTTGCGCTCGCATATTCTTCTGGGATCGTGTCATTGCGAGCCCGCGTAGCGGGCGTGGCAATCTCTCTGAGATTACCTCGAAGTTTCTCGGGCAGACGGATTAGAACCTTGGGGTCAAGGTGACCCTTAGGTCGCAATGACGTCGACATATAGTGGCCAAGGTCGTGACAAAAAGCCGCTAGTCGGTCTGACCCTGAATTTCGTTAATGATGTTCTGAACGGTCCATTCAAGGTCGTCTTGATTACATAAGTACTCGTTTATCTGTCCGTACGCTATGTAGGTTGAGCGATTAAACCCTTCTTCAATGTCATTGAACCAAATGACGGTGTTTCCGATGAGCCCCACGACCCAGAAGCCGTTGCCTTTCTTGCCCCAAGGGTTTTGATTCCACTTCTCAGGAGCAATTCGAACGCTCTTCCACACACGCTGTTGTTCAACGCTCATGCGCTCACAGGCAGAATCTATCAGGCGAACAATGTCGGTTCTGGAAATAGGCGTCCAGGCCATATTCGTAAAAGCCCTTTAGTTAAAGTATCCAAGTGTCAAAGAATTTCACGTCGCCGGTTCCGGATTAACGGTTCCACATCAACATGTAGTGGTGCTCTACCACGACATTGTTTACTACACCTTTAATTTCGTGAATGAGTACACCGCGATCGCCCTCGTCGAGGTCGCCCAAAACATACACAATAGACAGTTGGCCTTTGTCGTCTTTACGTTCAGTTGCCCACAGACGACCCTCCCAGGCCAACGACGATTCGCCGCCCAGTTTGCCTTTGGCCGAAACGCTGTTGGATAACGTGCCAAAGCTCGTAATGAGAGAATCTGAAACCCCTTCGTACAACAGTGTATCGAACGGAGCTTCGTCGGGAAGGCCCTGAATTTTAAGAACGTCGTCGTCGCGCCAGGTGAAAGACAAACGGGCACCGCCAGTGGGGGTCAGCCGTGTTTGTTCTTCACCGCCCAGCAGCTGCTGGTACTGCGCTTCGGTAAGACCCATATTGGGGTGGTAGGGAATACGCTTCCCGGGGGCTAGCTGCGACGAATACTGCTCGAACCACTCGGAGTTTTTTTCCAGATTTTCGGTTAACTTATCGGTCAATGACCGAATTTCGGGGGTGTATTCAATTGTTTGAATTTGCGCGTCCACTGAAGACGGCACCGAAAGGTATTCAGATAGCTTGCCCAAATAGGGCTCTGCCATAGAAAAGTGCGCCATAGACAGACCAACCAGTGCGCCGGCAAGCTTGTAAGTAGTGTTCAATATCGTACCCCGTAGCAGAACGTGCATTACTTCCAGTTTGAACCTCGACAAGTCGATTGGTTCCGGCCAAATACTATGGCTCTTTTTCTCCACCTTCAGGACCGTAAAATACCACCCATGTGGCGAAATCGTCACTAAAATCTTCAAATCGGTGAACGTCGCCCGCCGGAACAAACAATACTTCGCCGGCTTCAACCGAATGTCGTTCCGTTTCGTGAACAAAGAAACCGTTACCGGAAGCCACTATATACAGCTCATCGCGCGTGTGGGGCTGCTGCAGATCTTCGCCTTTCGGCGCGTAAATTTCGACTTCCATGCTGCCGTAACTGAACACCCGTTCGAAGGGTGTTTCCACACGATCGAGTCGTTTGAGCGCATTTGTGAGGGTAAGTCTTGGATCCATTGATGCTTCCTTCCGGTAAGGCCTATTTCGAATTCCCGTTTGGCATTAATGCAGAGCGAAAGCCGCACGCAAAATCATGACCCATAGAGAAATACTCGCTACGCTGTAAACAATGAATCTAGCCATTACGACGTTTACGGTACATTGAATTGCGCTGTGTAACGCTCGCGCGAGAAAAAACAGCCACGCGCACGCCACGTGAATTTGATCTACCTGGCCAGCCCATAAAAGGTAGAGCACGACAACGTAGAACAATATGGGGACCTGGAACAGATTATTGAAATTGTTCGCCGAATTTTGAACCTCTTCAGGCACTACGCTTGCCATTTTTTGAGGCGTAGACCCAGCTCGCACCGGGATTTTGTTCTTCAGCATGTAGCCAATTCGGCGAACATACATGTACACCCAAACGAGCACGGTCAGCAGCAACATGCCGAAAAAAGGTATTAACAGGCGAGACTCTTCCATCGTTTACTCCGTCACTCATTTAACAAGGCTTAACCGGTCTGCGCCAGTCGTTTGCGCTAGCGCAGGCGTCAGCACGGCAACCTTTGAATTTATTATAGCGTTACTCTGGTGCCCACGTGTTGCCGTGATGAATTGCATGACATCGTTAAGAGATGAAACCTTTTTCGCGGCTGGAAGCCGCTCTTACGAAAACAGATAGGTTTGCACAAAGGCTCCGGGCAAGCAGACACACTTAACGAGAGCGTTAAGTACGTGTTTGCCGGTTCGCCACGTCAAAGTTCTTCACATGCTCTGGCTGTTCGACGCTTGAATCAAGGCGAGAATCATCTTCTACTGTGGCTGCTGTCAACGAAAGCGGCATAACCCCGGCCCAGATTGGTAGCTCGTAGTCTTCCTCGTCGTCGGACACCGGGCCGGTGCGAATTTTTGCACCTACGTCGTCCATCGAAATAGAAACGATACTCGTGGCCTTGATTTCTTTATCACTTACCGGGCGCAAATAGTCCCAACGACCCGGCGTCAAGTGATCAACAAATCGTTTCATCGCCGCCATCTTCGCGTCGGGTTCAGTAATTTCGGTACCCTTTCCATACAGCACAACCGAGCGATAGTTCATCGAATGATGAAAAGCAGAACGGGCAAGAACCAACCCGTCAAGTAACGTAACCGCAATGCAAACGTCGTGTCCGGCTTCAATATGGTTAAGCATGCGGCCACCTTTTAAGCCGTGCAACAACACGTTGTTACCGTCGCGGGCGTGAATGGTTGGAATCATGAAAGGCTGACCGTCCACCACAAAACTGACATGGCAAATCATGCCTTCATCTAAAATCGCGTTGATCACGTCGCGCTCGTAAACCCCGCGCTTGGGGATGCGTTTTACTATGTGTCGACCTTGGGGTTTTGCCATGAGGAATCCTCTATTAATAATGTTCCGCAGGAAAGGTCGCTACGTCACCTTCCAGGTTGTAAGTTGCGACTATCTTGTTCGCGTTTGTCGTTATTGCGTGCAAGCAAAGCAGGTATGGCCATCTTCTACGGAGTTCACGTTAAGTTGAAGCTACCAATTCGATCCTTCGCAGGGTGCAATTTCCAGTGTGCTTTTATAGAACCGTTATAAACATTCCAGCTGCCGCCAGCAAAACAACCACTATCCAGGCAGGTAACTTCCACAGGCTCAACAACAAAAAACCTAACACGGCCAGCACCAATTCGTACGGACCGACGATCGCGCTGGTCCAAACCGGGTCGTAAAGAGCCGCTGCCAAAATGCCCACAACGGCCGCATTGGCGCCTTTAATTAACGCCCCCACGCTGTTCCACTTTTTGAAGTGATTCCAGTAGTACAGCGCCCCCGTCAGAAGCAGCAAGCCAGGAGCAAAAATCATGAGGAGCGTAATGACAGCTGTAGTTATGTTCCCTTGCCCAATAACGGCGCCTAAATACGCCGCAAAGGTAAACAGCGGGCCGGGTACGGCTTGCGCAGCGCCGTAACCCGCAAGAAACTGGTCTGGTGTAATCCAGCCCGACTGCACTACTTCGGCTTCGAGTAGGGGTAACACGACATGGCCACCGCCGAATACAAGCGCACCTGATCGATAAAACGAATCCATAAGTGCTGCTGATTGCATTGCACTAACAGACGCAAGAGCAGGTAAGCCGACCAGAAACGCAAGAAAGATCAACAACGCCACATTGGCAGCACGTTTAGACACGCGAAACTGCAGGCCGGTATTTATTGCTTCTCTATCGTTCACTTTGCATAGAAAAAATCCTGCAAATATGCCAAACGTTATGGCGGCAACCTGACCAAGAGGGCCTTTTGCAAACACCACAATTAAAGCGGCGCCGATAGCGATAAAAGCTCTGCGTATGTCGGGGCACAGAGCAAATGCCATACACCATAGTGCGTGGGCAATGACAGCCACTGCTACAATTTTAAGACCGTGCAATAAACCGATTGCCAAAGGTCCGCTAAAGACATCCAGACCATACGCAAATATAACCAGTAGCAAAGCAGAGGGGAGAGTGAACGCTGTCCAGGCACACGCGGCGCCCAAAGGACCGGCGCGATAAAGCCCTAATGCAAAACCTACCTGGCTACTGGCCGGACCGGGAAGAAACTGACAAAGAGCAACAAGGTCTGCGTAAGCGTGTTCTGTTAACCAGCCTCTGCGTTCAACAAATTCAGTACGAAAATAGGCTAGATGCGCAATGGGTCCGCCAAATGACGTCACACCGAGCGCCAAAAAAGCCAGAAAAACTTCCAGAGGTGATCCTCGGCTTTGGGTTTTCGTCATGAGCTTCCCGGCAGGTTTCGTTACTACACTCCGTCTACAGTAGCTCAAACCCCGGGCGGGGTTTAATCAATTTCGGTTATGAATTGGTTTGCGGTATTTGGTGTACTGAGGACATTGGCTTATCCGACCGATGGCCTGACAGGCTGCATGGCTCAACTCGCCGCGATGAGATACGCGATGTCATCAAGAACTAAAACGTTCATCGCGGCTGGAAACCGCTCCTACAATTATTTTAATTCACAGCTGGAGAGTGAATTCGATTTATCAAATGACGTCGCTTTAAGCCCCGCGTTCAACCAGCTTGTTAATTCGATACTGCTGGGCAACAGACAGTACGGTGTTAACAACCCAGTAAAGTACCAAGCCAGCTGGGAAGAACATGAAGAACACCGACATGATGAGAGGCATAAAGGTCATGACTTTTTGCATGGTTGGATCAGGCGAGGCCGGATTGAGTTTGGTTTGTACGAACATAGCGCCAGCCATAATAAGTGGCAAAATGAACCAGGGATCACGTGACGACAGGTCGGTAATCCAGCCAAAAAACGGCGCCTGACGCAGCTCAACACTTTCGATCAGCACCCAGTACAACGCGAGGAACACGGGCATTTGAATTAACAGTGGCAAACAACCGGCCGCCGGATTAATTTTTTCTTTCTTGTACAGCTCCATCATAGCCTTGCTCTGGGCCTGTTTGTCGTCTTTATAGCGTTCCTGAATTTGCTTAAGACGAGGAGCGACAGTGCGCATTTTAGCGGTAGAGCGACCAGCTTTTTCAGCCAGTGGGTAAAACAAGAGTTTGATTAAAACGGTGAGCAAGATAATGGCCAAACCCCAGTTACCTACGAAGTCATGGATTTTTTTCAAAAGCCAAAACATAGGCTGAGAAATAATCGTCAGGAATCCGTAGTCAACTGACAGCTTAAGTCCTTCCGCCGTCTCTTCCATTTGATCCTGGAGTTTAGGACCAACAAATAGGCGTTGTGAAAACTCGGAGCTACCCCCAGCGGCAATGGTTTTAAGAGGCGTTACGCCGCTTACCAGCATGGTACTTTCGTTAGGAGTTCGCGAGGAGTACTTAACTAACTCTCCGGCTGGTGGAATAGCCGCTGACAAAAAGTGGTGTTGAATGTTGGCAATCCAGCCGTTGGTTGCGTCTAGTTTCAACGGCTCTTTAGCCAGGTCTTTGAACAGGTATTTCTCGTAGCTGTCACCGTCATACACAACAGAGCCAATGAAAGAATAGCTGTCTACGTCAACCATTGAACGTTTCGTTCCGGCTGCGTTACCTTTTAGCTGCGCGTACTGCGCACCACTCCAGGCGGTGTCTGACGTGTTACGAACAACTTGTTTTAACTCGACGTTATAGCGACCACGAGTGAACGTGTAGGTTTTGTCAACGCTAACACCGTCGCCTTGCCAGGTAAGTGTCACGTCAAGAGAGTCTTGACCGGAACTTAATTCGTAGCTGGAATTGGATGCGGTAAAGACAGCGTCGTGCGAGGGCGCTTCGCGACCTGCACCGGCCAGCAGACCCGTTTGTAATGCCGTGAAGCGTGGCTGCAGTAAAACAACTTTGTCGTCAGGTTCATCTTTACGTTTCGGGTAGTTATTAAGAGTAACGTTGCGAAGCGTGGCACCCGTAGTATCGATGTAAAGATCGTAAACATCGGTCACTACGCGAATTTTCGGTGTGGTTGTATCCGGTGCTTCCTCTAACTGTGGTCCGGCAATACCAGTGCCCGTTGGCACAGCGTCGTCGCCCAATGTAGGCGGAGCAATGGAATCTGAAATGGTAGGTGCTGACGCGGTTGCACCGTCGACAGCTTGTTCAATAGGTGCAGCAGCTCGTTGGGGACCGTAGTCTCTTTGCCAGGCCTGATAAGTCAACAACCAGATCATGGCCACCGCCATCCAAATTAGAACGCGATTATCCATGAGCCTGCTCTCCTTTAATAAGAGTGTTTTTATGGGTAGTGGAAGGCGACCCAGATGCTTCGGGCACAAGGTCTATGCCACCGGCATGAAAAGGGTGACATCGCAGAATGCGTTTCGTACTCAGCCAGCTGCCTTTGGCAGCGCCATGAATCTGCACAGCTTCTGCTGCGTAATGTGAACACGTGGGGTAAAAACGGCAGCGCGGCCCCAGTAGTGGGCTAAGTAATTTCTGATAGGCCGTTATAGAACCCAGTATTATTTTGCGCATTGTGTTTGTATCCGTGCCCAGTGTTTCTCGAGGCTCTTAAGTAATGTTTGGTTGTCATGCAGCGCCAGGCCCGGTTTCGCCATAACGACAAAGTCGAGTCCGGGATAGTCCGCAGGCAAACAGCGAAAACTTTCGCGAATGAGCCGTTTTAGTCTATTTCGGGGTACTGCATCACCGGCAGCCTTGCGTGAGATCGCAAGTCCGAGGCGCGCATAGGGTAGTTGATTGGGCCTTGCGAGTACAATAAAAAATTGGTCTCGGGAACGGGTGTTCTTTTTAAAGACCAGATCAAATTGAGCTCCGCTCAGCAGGCGCTGCTGACGGGTAAACGCATTCATACCAGGCACGGATGCTGTGGATCGCAAAACAGGGTAGGTGGCACCAAAACAGGATATGTGAACACTGGCTTTGGGTGCACAGGTGATCCGACGTGGTTTGGTCGACAGGTGTGAGTCTCGTTAAGCAACTTGGCGTCAGATAACCTGATGGTTAAACGACGAAAAGTTGGCGATCGTCGCTATCCTATTGAGGAGTTAGGCGAACTCGACCGCGGGCACGACGACGTTTGATAACGGCGCGTCCAGCTTTGGTAGACATGCGAGCACGGAAACCGTGAGTACGGGCGCGCTTGAGATTACTAGGTTGAAATGTACGTTTCATAGGTCTGCCAACTAAAAAATGGTGCGTTACGGTATCGGTACCGCTTCGAGCCGATGAAGGTTACGCATACGCCCTTCTTGTGTCAATACCCGAAGTCGGTCATTTGCCTGTGGATAAACCCGGAAACAACAGTTAGACTTTCGACTCTCCCCCCCTTGGTGGAATAAATAACCCGAAGATTCTGAACGGGAGACGTGGTTGTCGGCCTCACTCTGGAAACGTTGCGTTAAAGAACTCGAAACCGAGCTTTCTGAGCAACAGTTTAATACATGGATTCGTCCTCTGCAGGCCGTTGAAGAAAACGGCGTGCTGCGCCTTTTTGCGCCCAACGACTACGTAGTTGACTGGCTAAACGACAATTTTAAGGGTCAAATTACGAAAACCGCGTCGGAGCTTTCCGAAAACGAGCTGGATAAAGTCGTTATTCAGGTCGGTAGCCGGGAATCAGAGCCGGCCGCCCCGAGCACCCGAACACCCAAATTAACCACGCTAGAGCCTCGAATTGGCTCAAAACTCAACACCGGGTTCACTTTTGACACTTTCGTTGAGGGTAAAAGCAACCAGTTTGCCAAGGCGGCCGCACTGCAAGTCGGTGAAAACCCTGGGAAAACATATAACCCGCTGTTTATCTACGGCGGTGTAGGTCTGGGTAAAACCCACCTGATGCAAAGCGTCGGGAATATGGTGGTACAGCGAAATGGCGCTGCAAAAGTAGCGTACGTGCATTCTGAGCGGTTTGTCGGCGATATGGTCCGTGCACTGCAACATAACACCATCAACGAGTTTAAACGCGCTTACCGGTCACTCGACGCGTTGCTTATTGACGATATTCAGTTTTTCGCCGGCAAAGAACGCAGCCAGGAAGAGTTCTTCCATACGTTTAACGCACTGCTCGAAGGCGACCAGCAAGTTATTTTAACCAGCGACCGTTATCCGAAAGAAGTCGACGGTTTGGAAGAACGTTTAAAATCGCGATTTGGTTGGGGACTCACTGTTGCCATTGAACCTCCCGAGCTTGAGACGTCCGTTGCCATTTTGTGCAGCAAAGCCGCTGGAGTCGACGTTGAGCTTCCAGACGACGTAGCGTTCTTCATGGCCAAACTCATTCGCTCTAACGTTCGTGAACTGGAAGGTGGCCTGCGACGAGTTATTGCTAACGCCCGTTTCACCGGTCGGCCAATCACAGTTGAATTCACCAAAGAAGTTCTGCGTGACTTAATGGCACTGCAAGATAAACTGGTTACGATTGACAACATTAAACGAACGGTTGCCGAGTACTACAAAATTCGCGTTGCGGATCTTTTGTCGAAGCGTCGCAGTCGTTCTATTACCCGACCTCGTCAAGTGGCGATGTCTCTCTCAAAAGAATTAACCAATCACAGCTTGCCGGAAATCGGTGATGCCTTTGGTGGTCGCGACCACACAACGGTGATTCATGCGAATAGAAAAGTAGCTGAATTGCGCGAGACAGATAGCCGTATTAGAGAGGACTATCAAAACCTGTTAAGAAAGCTAACAGGATAGTGTGGATAACTTGTGGTTAAGAATTCTCGGGTTTTTATGCACGAGTTACCCACAGGCAATACAGCAGTAACACGTTGCTGAAAGCAGCTAAAATCAAGCCCTAAACGCTTGATATGAAAAACCTAATTGAAGTTATTAAGGATTGAAAGCGTCCCTAATAATAGTAATAAAGTATTTTAAAAATTAATCAAGAAAGGCAATTACATGAAGTTCACTGCGCCAAGAGAAGTCTTGTTAAAACCTCTGCAAACCGTTGTTGGGGTAGTTGAGCGTCGTCAGACGATGCCGGTACTAGCAAACTTTTTCTTATCAGTTAAAGACGGAACGTTATCGGTAGTGGCTACTGACCTTGAAGTAGAACTAATGGCAGAAGCTGAAGTTAACGTTGATAAGGAAGGTGACATCACAGTACCTGGTAGGAAGTTTTTAGACATTTGTAAAGCGCTGCCTGAAGACGCCAAGGTCACGGTTAGTTTGTCAGGTGAACGCGTTATTGTGAGAAGTGGCAAGAGTCGTTTTACGTTGTCGACATTACCGGCTGACGAGTTTCCCGTTGTCGAGGGCATTGGTGGTCAACAGACTATCGAGATTGCACAGAGCGACTTGCGTAAACTGTTAGAGAAGACACAGTTCGCTATGGCTAACCAGGATGTACGTTACTACCTGAACGGTTTGTTGTTAGAGCTGGGCAGTAAACGAATTCGAGCTGTTGCGACAGATGGTCACCGATTGGCTATGTGCGATGTCGATCTTGATCACGGCGGTAACGCAGACAAGCAGGTGATTGTTCCACGTAAGGGTGTTCTTGAACTGTTTCGTATGCTGGCAGACGGCCCTATTCGTCTCACGATTGGCGACAACCACATGCGTGCCGAGTTTGACGGTACCCGGTTTACGTCGAAACTGATTGACGGTCGTTTTCCAGACTACAAGCGTGTTATTCCGAAGAAGTCTGATTCTGTGATTGGAACAGAGCGTTCAACACTTCGGGCTTCGCTACAGCGTACGGCTATTTTGTCGAATGAAAAATATCGCGGTATTCGGCTCATTGTAAAAGAAAATACTGTTATAATTCAAGCACATAACCCAGAACAAGAAGAAGCAGAAGAAGAAGTTGGCGTTCGTTATGAAGGGCCTGAAATGGAAATAGGCTTTAACGTTAACTACTTGCTTGATGCGCTGGGAGCGATTGATAACGAAGACGTTGAAATCCAGGTTACCGATGCAAACAGCAGTTGTATCGTTAAAGACCCGAAGAAAAAAGAGTGCACCTACGTCGTCATGCCAATGCGGCTGTAGTCAGGCTTCCGCCCCGTGGCGGTTACTCAACTTAACGTTCAGCGGTTCCGCTGCGTCGATTTGGCGCAGCTGAACTGCAGCCCTCATGAAAATCTTATCGTTGGGCGCAATGCCTCCGGTAAAACAACCCTCCTCGAATCTCTTTTTTTCCTTGGTCACGGTCGTTCGTTTCGTGGCACTCCCGCTCGTGGTTTGATTCAAGATCAGACCGATGACTTTGTGTTGTTTGCCAAGTTAAGCCAACCGGATGGTCAGCTTGGAATTCAAGGAAGCAAGAAAGGTGTAACGGTCAAAATAGACGGCTCCAGAGCACACAGCCGCTCCAGTCTTGTATCTCGCTTACCTGTTCAAGTAATAGAACCAGGTATACATAAGCTGATTGAAGAAGGCCCAACACAACGGAGAAGTTACCTCGATTGGGGTGTGTTCCACGTGGAACAAATGTTTTATTCGAGCTGGCGTAGATATCGAAAAGCGCTGGATCAGCGGAATGCCGGGCTTAAAGAACATTTGCCGGCGAAAGAAATAGCGTTATGGAACGACACGCTCATTGCAGCCGGTGAAGCTGTCAATCAGCAGCGCCTGGATTATTTGGCTAAGTTAGCGCCCTTTCTCGATGCAGCCGGTATGGCACTGTTTGATACGCCACTGGAGTGTGCGTTTTATCGTGGTTGGAGTGAAGACTATACGCTGGCCGAAGCTATGGCAGCGAATTATGAGAGAGACAAGAAATTGGCGCGTACGCATGCGGGCCCTCACAGAGCGGACATTCGGGTTCGTTTTGGTGCTCGCATGGCTAAAGCCCGAGTCTCTCGTGGTCAGCAGAAGCTTATCGCTGCGGGCCTGATTCTGGCGCAGTTGGCCTTGTTTGAACAATCACAGGGTAAGCCAGCGGTTTTGCTCATCGATGATCCGGCTGCTGAATTAGACAGCCATAGCTTGGGTCGGTTGCTGGAGTATGCTCGCGATATCCCGGCGCAGCGGTTTATTACGGCACTGGAACAGCGTTTGGTAGCAACTAATTCAGATGCCCGTGTGTTCCACGTGGAACACGGTAAAGTTGAAAGCCTGGATTAAGGCAGTATTTAGGTTTCTCATAGGCTGGGGTTTAGGTCTCATATGCTGGGCAGCCAATACTTGGACAGGCACTGGCGATCATTTTATTAATACACATCCCAAAATGAGGGCAAGACCTATAAAGGACAATTCGAGTAACTTAATAGAGGGCTTACAGACTGGGCGCTAGATAGAAAGTTTTCAGGCTCAGTTAATTAGCTAACTTCTTTTGGGTGGCTCAAGGACGTGCACCTAAGCCCAGGCACGTTAAACCATTCGATAGAGACACTCCTATTAAAGACCATGTTCCACGTGGAACATTACCGCGTCCAGCAATAGGTCCACTGAGTTCTACCTAACATCGATAATCTAATGCTTATTCACGCTTAGCACAGTGGTCGATTTAAGCTTAAATAAGTAGAGCACCTTCTATTATGTCCCCGTTGTTCTAATCTCATTCTTCTGTTGCTTTCCCTAACGTTGGTCTTCTGCCAGTGGCTTCCTGCTTTTATTGTTCCACGTGGAACACTGACCCTCTTTTTTGTTTAGCTTTCCTTTGCTTTTAGATTAGTTAGTACTTCCCTGTCCGATTGACGATTGAAGAAATTTAAGTGTCATTGATACTGTGCCTGTCCAAATCAACTTGTCCAAATTAAATTCATCCAGACCAAACCCCAATATCAAACCCAAGTTATGCCACATTAGTTTCCTCGACAGACTCATTTTCAAAATTATTAATAGAGGCATTCAGGTTGCCGCGTACGCTCATATTAACCAAATTACAAAATCACCGAAGGGGTCAATAAAAACAGCCACTAAGCATCATTTACAGCCCGTTGAGAGGCGCAAAAAGTGGTATAATGCAGAGCTAACTTTATGGGGTGATTTTATGTCAGACGACAGTCGTTACGATGCTAGTAATATCAAGGTCTTAGAAGGACTTGATGCTGTCCGAAAGCGGCCTGGTATGTACATCGGAGATACCGATGACGGCACCGGTCTACATCACATGGTTTTTGAGGTTGTCGATAACTCAATCGACGAGGCGTTAGCCGGTCATTGTTCCAAAGTAACCGTCACTATTCACGCGGATGAGTCGGTGAGCGTGAGTGACGACGGCCGAGGTATTCCGGTCGGTAATCACCCAACGGAAAATCGTTCCGCAGCCGAAGTTATTATGACTGTGCTGCATGCCGGCGGAAAATTTGACGATAACTCCTATAAAGTGTCAGGTGGTCTTCACGGCGTTGGTGTTTCGGTTGTGAACGCCCTTTCTGCTCATCTGGAGCTGACCATTCGTCGAAACGGCAAGTTATATAGCCAGATCTATAAACATGGCGTTCCAGTCGATGAGTTAAAGGAAGTGGGCGAAGCGTCGAATTCCGGTACCACCATCCGGTTTAAACCCAGCACCGATACCTTTTCCAATATCGAGTTCCACTTCGACATACTTGCAAAGCGTCTACGAGAGCTTTCGTTCTTGAATTCCGGGGTCTGTATTGAGCTCGCAGATGAACGAGAAGACTTAAAGGAAGTCTTTGAATATGAAGGAGGAATTCGTGCTTTTGTGGAACACTTGAACCGCAACAAAACAGCTGTTCATCCAAGCGTATTCCATTTCGTTACGGAAAAAGATGACGTAGTCGTTGAAGTCGCTATTCAATGGAACGACGCGTACCAGGAAAATATGTTTTGCTACACGAACAACATTCCACAGCGTGACGGAGGTACTCACCTCTCAGGTTTCCGAAGTGCGTTAACTCGTACGTTGAATAACTACATGGAGCAACAGGGAACCACAAAGAAAGAAAAAGTGAGCATGGCTGGGGACGATGCTCGCGAAGGCCTCACAGCCGTGCTTTCCGTTAAAGTACCCGACCCAAAATTTTCGTCTCAAACAAAAGACAAGCTGGTGTCGTCAGAAGTTAAAGGCATTGTTGAATCAGCAATGGGCGAAATGTTAACGGACTTTTTGTTAGAGAATCCCGTAGAAGCAAAAGCCGTTGTCGGTAAAATTATTGATGCATCACGTGCACGCGAAGCGGCTCGTAAAGCGCGTGAAATGACACGACGCAAAGGTGCACTCGACATCGCCGGTCTCCCGGGCAAACTTGCGGACTGTCAGGAAAAAGATCCGGCTAAGTCCGAAATCTTTTTGGTTGAGGGTGACTCCGCGGGAGGCTCTGCCAAACAAGGACGCGATCGTCGAACACAAGCTATTCTCCCCTTGAAAGGAAAAATTCTAAACGTAGAAAAAGCGCGCTTCGATAAAATGTTGTCGTCTGTGGAAGTTGGCACACTCATTACTGCTTTAGGTTGTGGCATTGGCCGAGACGACTTTGATCCAGATAAACTGCGCTATCACAAAATTATTATCATGACCGACGCCGACGTTGACGGCTCTCACATTCGTACTTTATTGCTTACGTTCTTTTATCGGCAAATGCCTGCATTAATAGAGCGAGGACACATTTACATAGCTCAACCTCCTCTTTACAAAGTAAAGAAGGGCAAACAAGAGCACTACGTGAAAGACGACGACGAGCTAAACGATTACCTGCTAAATCTTGCGCTAGATAACGCGTCGCTTTTCGTCAACGAAAACGCTCCACCGTTACGTGGAGAACAACTCGAGCGTTTGTCGCGCAAGTTTGTAAAAACACAAAGTCTGATAGACCGACTTACTCGTCGTTATGACGCACAGCTACTGCGCCGACTGATTTACTCACCCGCCGTAACTCCGCAGATGCTTGGCGATGAAGCTGTCATGTCACAATGGTTGAGTGAACTCATAGCCACTTTGGACGGAAGCGACGACAGTGCGGCACGCTACGAAGCGGGTCTGAAACCAAGAGAAAATAACGACGGGTTCGTCATAGAATTTACGCGACGTTATCACGGCGTATCTACTACACGACGCATTCCCAAAGAATTTTTTGAATCTAAAGACTACGCATCAATTGCCGATTTAGGTTCCGACCTTTCCGGCCTCATTGGCACCAACGCACGAGTTGAACGCGGCGAAAAGTCGTTACCGGTAGATAACTTTCGAGACGCTATGAATTGGCTGATGGCCGAGTCAAAGCGTGGCCAGGCCATTTCACGATACAAAGGTTTGGGCGAAATGAATCCCGACCAACTTTGGGAAACAACCGTGAATCCGGAGAATCGACGACTCATGCAGGTGCGCATTGAGGACGTGATATCCGCCGACGAAATATTTACCACGCTCATGGGTGATCACGTTGAGCCGCGCAGAGACTTTATTGAGAAGAACGCTCTACTAGCCTCTAACATTGATATCTAACTGATTTAATTAAGTTTTTTGAATTATAACGGATGTTCTGAAAAATGCCCGTTAATGCCCAAATGTGGCCAATTATGGCAGTTGTAATTTGCCGTGAATTTCTTGATTTTTAAGCGTAATTCTCGCACTGTACTGTCAAGAGGGTACAAAAAGGAGCCGGCATATGACGGCTAGTAACAAACGAGTCGGCATCGATGCTATGGGGTTCAACGGTGCTCAGTGTTATATCGACATGGTCGATTTGGCGACGGCGCGAGACGTTGATCCGGCCAAGTTCACCGTTGGTATTGGCCAAAAACAAATGTCGGTCGCTACACCTTGCGAAGATACCGTCAGCATGGCAGCTCTTGCAGGACGTAAAGCACTTGAAGCTTTCGATATCGATCCTTCCGAAATCGGCACGTTAATTATCGGAACCGAAACGGGCATCGACCACAGCAAACCCGCCTCTGTTTATGTTCACGAGTTACTTGGCCTACCCAGTAACTGCCGACAGTTTGAAACCAAACACGCTTGCTACGGTGCAACTGCTGGGTTAACGAGCGCAGCGGACTGGATTCTTTCTGGTCGTGCACGCGGCCGCAAAGCGCTCATCATTGCGTCTGACATTGCCCGCTACGGTATTGGCACTCCTGGTGAACCTACTCAGGGAGCCGGCGCGGTTGCCATGGTGGTCAGTGAAAATCCACGCCTGTTTGAACTGGACATGACTTGTATTGGTGACTACTCAACACAAGTAATGGACTTCTGGCGGCCTCTTTATTCCAAATATGCCTTTGCCGACGGCCACTACTCTATCGACTGCTATCTGGAAGCGTTAACGCATTCTATCGCCGACGCGCAAAGTGTGTCTGACGATCACTCAAGGTTTTCTCCAGGCAATTTAGCCGCGTGTTTCTATCACGTGCCGTTTGTCAAAATGGCGCGTAAGGCTCATACCTGTTTCATGGAACAGCACATGTCTCGCACTCTTGATTTAAAAGATGCAACAGACAAACAAATTTTCACGGAGTCATACGGCGAGCAAGTGGCTCCGTGGTTATCGGTAAACGCTCAGGTGGGTAACATTTACACGGGTTCACTTTTCTTATCGATGATTGATTTTATATCGCAAAATAATCCTGAACTTGAAAACCGCGAAATCAGCCTGTTTTCTTACGGTAGTGGTTGCGGTTCGTCTTATATTCTCGGACGGGTTGTCGAAGGTGCGATGAATTACGCTGAAGCCATTAATCCGCGAGAAGACCTGGATAAACGAGTAAAGCTCACTATTGAAGAATACGAGCACATTATTGCGCTTGCCGAAGAAATTGACATGAACGAAGGTTTGGCACCTGATCCGGCACGATGGAATTTGAAGGGCGATATTTTTTACCTCGGCACCAACAACCATAGTCGTCAATACGGACCACGTAGCCGACGAGGAAAACTTCAAAGAGCAGGTTAGAGAACTGAACACCGACAGTATCGCGAGCTGTTTTACCTAACGAAACGTTGTTTCCAAGATCCGCTTTCTGGCAACTGATACTTAACGATACGGTAAACTCGGTGTAGGTGACCTAACACATTACATTTTAGTCTAGCCTTTTCCTGGTTATGGCGAAATAAGCGCGTATACTTAGATTTTAACGGATGATCCTCCGTTTTCGACGATGTTTTACCTGTTTTGACGATTCAAAGGCCCACCAAAACATCCAGCGTTTTCAGATGGGTGTCGTTTAAACTGGCGCAAAATAACTCGATAAACTGTCTTTAGGCTTTTAAAGCAGAAGTTTTTCGAGAATCTTGAATAAAAATTCAAATAAGGACGAGATATGAGAGTACTGGTCACCGGTCCTCGCGGTTTCATTGGCACGAATCTCGTTCCTATCCTGACTCAGTCCGGTTACGAAGTGGTTGCGTAAGCTTCCCCGTCAAGTGGACAACTCCTAACTAGAGACTTTGGCATTTGCAAGAACATCAGCGGGCGTCAGCCCGCCAAGACTGTCGTGATCTCGTTCTTCGTTGTATTCGAGCATCCATGCCCATGTTATCTCGCGAACCTCTTCAAGGCTTCTGAACATCCATGTGTCCAACACTTCGTTTCTGTAACTGCGATTGAAGCGTCCGATAAACGCGTTCTGATTCGGTTTTCCTGGCTCAATGTAGTCAATATGGATATTGTTTTCGCCACACCAGTCAACGAACTCAGCGCCAAGATACTCCGGACCGTTATCATTTCTCAGAACCTCAGGTAATCCACGTTCCTCTTTCAGTTGTTCCAAGACACGTACTAATCGCTCGCTTGGCAATGATATGTCGATTTCAATGGCCAGTACTTCACGATTAAAATCATTCAATATATTTAGCGTTCGATAACGCATTTCACTGTACAAAGCATCGTTTACAAAATCAGTGGACCATACCTGATTTGGCTTGTCAGGAACGCTCAGCGGCATCGGATGACGTGTCGGTATCCGCTTTCTGGTGCGTCGCCTGATGTTTAACTTCAACAGGCAATACACACGGTGAACGCGTTTATGATTCCAGCGATACTCCATCCGTCGCAGTCTGCGATACAGCTTCCAAAAACCCAAGCCAGGTTTCTTTTCAGCGAGCTTGCCAAGTGCTTCGGCCACCGAGCGATCACGTTCAACCCAATCGACCACAGGTCGATACCACGAGGATCGTTGTAAGCCAACACAGGAACACGCCTTGCGTATTGACAGTTTGTGTTCTGTTTTCAAATAAGCCACCGCGTCTCGCTTCTCTGGCGGCTTCAAAGATATCTTTTGTGATCAGATCCTTCATGGCCGTGTTCTCAAGAGCCAGATCCGCGTACATCCGTTTGAGCCTAGCGTTTTCAGTTTCCAGTTCTTTGATGCGTTTTAACTCTGATGCTCCTGGCCCCCAAACTTAGCTTTCCACTGGTAATACAGTGCTGAGCTGATGCCATGCTTGCGGCATACTTCCTTAACAGGCATGCCAGCTTCGGATTCGTTAAGCACCGAAACAATCTGGCTGTCACTGAATTTAGATTTTCTCATTTCGTTCTCCTGATAATATTGTGCCAGAAGTTTCTACGAATGAGTGGTCTACTTATGTGGGAAGCTTACGACCACGAACCTTGGTGATCTCGAAGGTTTTAGTGCCATAAATATCCACTTTAAATTCTAGCGATCTGACTTAGAAAAATGCCGATGCTTTTCTAGTGACCATCTTTGTGATGTGCAGACGAGCAAAAATTTTTATGTGAAAGACGGCTCGTTACAGAAAGCCTCGCCTATTTGCTTATATAAGAGGTAACCCTTTAAACATAAATCAATCATCAGTTTTCTACGTTTTCGAAAGGTAGAAAATACGATGCTTAAAGGGTATTAACGCAAGTCAGGACCGAGTTAGAATGCGTCCGCAGTTTGGATTAGATACGGAGTATTACGGCATGAAGAGATTACTAACAGCATTACTGGCAGCAAGTTTACTAACGTTACCCGTTGCTGCCGACGGTTGGAAGTTTGAAGCCGGATACCAGCGTACTGCTGCCAGCGACAGTGGTTCGGACCTGAACTTCGGTTCAATCTATGGCATCGTCGACTACGAGTGGGACCACAACAACGACTATGTCAGTGCAGCCGAAGTACTGGTTTCGGTAGGAGTACAGGACGACGAGCTGTTCGGGGTCGATGTTGAGTTGTCCAATACGGTAGCAGTCGGTTATAGAGGCACATGGCAAACAGGCGCCGAAGACGTGCAGCTATTCTGGCGGGCTAACTACACTCAGCTTGCTGTAGACGTGGCCGAGGGTGGAACGACGCTTGACGACAGTGGCGTAGGTGTAGGCGTAGGTCTTAACTGGAAACACCTAACCATTGGTTACACCAAGTACCTGGGTGACCTTGAAGATTTTGATTCGATTAACATCGGTTTCAAGTTTGGTCGGTAATAGATCTTTAGAAGTTCGAAGAAATAGAAAAAACAAGTCAAAAGCAGCAGTTCAAATCAGGCGGTTCAGTAACGAACAAGCTTGTTAATGTTGAAAGTCAGGACCTGAATTCTCAGGTTGTTCTAAATAGTGAGGTAACTTTCTTTGGAGTGGTTGTAGGCCCACTCCAGGGGAAGCATGCCTTATGTCTTGTGTCTCTATTAATGCGTGTCGAGCGCGTAAACTGTCGTTCGATAGCATGAGTGAATGTTATACGCGACGATATGTCTGATTTCGATTAATACTGACATTCTCTTTCGTGGCTGGAAGCCGCTCTTACCTATTCCAGTAACCAAACACTATCTGCATGCCGGTGAGGTAGGAGAGGCTTCTTGCCGCGATTAAATTAAATACGCTCTCGCGCCTCAACCCTTTCAGAGTCTGTCACCTCTGCATACGCGCCCTGGTTTAACCCGCGTCGGTCTTGGAAGTAGGCCCCTTACGGCGCACGACCAGATAGGCGCATGCTCAGGCACGCTGCGCCAAAGTGCCAATTTCACGCACCCAGGCGACTCTTGGCGCTACACTATTGACGCTAAGTGCTAGACTACGTGCCCAATTTGAGTGTTTGACCATGTTAGCGACCCCAACAAAGCTGTTTGACCATACTAAATACTGGGCCGAGTGCTATGGCACGGCTCCGGTATTACCTATGTCCCGTGAGGAGATGGATGCCCTGGGGTGGGATAGTTGCGACATCATTGTGGTGACGGGGGACGCTTATGTCGATCACCCGTCCTTCGGAATGGCCATAATCGGTCGTTTACTCGAGTCTCAGGGTTTTCGGGTCGGCATTATTTCCCAGCCCGACTGGCAGTCCAAAGACGCATTTGAAGTTCTCGGCGAGCCCAATCTGTTCTTTGGCGTGGCGGCCGGCAACATGGACTCAATGATTAACCGTTACACGGCCGAGCGAAAAAGCCGGTCCGATGACGCTTACACGGCGGGTGGCATGGGCGGTGCTCGTCCGGATCGTTGTTCCATTGTGTATAGCCAGCGGTGTAAAGAAGCCTACACAGAAGTGCCCGTGGTTCTGGGTGGCATCGAAGCGTCCCTGCGTCGAGTAGCACATTATGACTACTGGCAGGACAGCGTACGCAATTCCATTTTGGTGGACGCAACGGCCGACATGCTGGTTTACGGCAACGCCGAACGGGCCATTGTCGAGATTGCTCAGCGTCTGGGTCGCGGCGAGAACATTGCCAAAATGGACAACATTCGCGGGACTGCTTTTCTGCGTAAAAACACCCCTAAAGGCTGGTGGGAAATAGACTCTACTCGCGTAGACCGTCCGGGCAAAATCGACCAGCTTATTAATCCGTACATCAACACGCAGGAAATGGATGCGTGCGAGAAAGAACGCCGGGAATCCCCTGTCGTACCTGACGACGGCGCTAAAGTTTTACGCTTCGTGCCAGACGCGAAAAAGAATCGCGACAAAACGGTTATTCGCTTGCCGTCATCTGAAAAAGTTCGCAAGGACCCTGTGCTCTATGCACATGCTAATCGGGTTGTGCACATGGAAACAAATCCGGGTAATGCTCGGGCCATTGTGCAGAAACACGGCAACGTTGATTTGTGGTTGAACGCTCCGGCGATTCCCTTGAGCACGGAAGAAATGGACTACGTGTTTGGCATGCCTTACACCCGTAATCCACATCCGGTTTACGGTGACAAGAAAATTCCCGCTTACGACATGATTCGCTTTTCGGTCAACATCATGCGCGGCTGTTTCGGCGGCTGCACGTTTTGTTCTATTACGGAACACGAAGGTCGCATAATTCAAAACCGTTCTGAAGAATCTATTTTGAACGAAATTGAAGACATTCGAGACAAAGTGCCGGGCTTTACGGGCGTGATTTCAGATCTCGGTGGACCAACTGCGAATATGTACAGAATAGCCTGTAAAAGCCGTGAAATTGAAGCGGCCTGCAGACTGCCTAGCTGCGTGTATCCGGGCATTTGCAAAAACCTGAATACCGATCACTCTGCGTTGACTCAGCTATACCGCAAAGCGCGCACGTTACCCGGCGTTAAAAAGGTGCTAATTGCTTCGGGGCTACGTTACGACCTGGCTGTTGAAGATCCTGAATACGTCAAAGAGCTTGTCACCCATCACGTGGGAGGCTACTTAAAAATTGCACCGGAACATACTGAAGACGCGCCTCTGTCGAAAATGATGAAGCCGGGCATTAGTACGTACGACAAATTTAAAGAGCTGTTTGAGAAGTACACCAAAGAAGCGGGCAAAGACCAGTATCTTATTCCGTACTTCATTGCAGCACACCCTGGTACGACTGACGAAGACATGGTGAACCTGGCGCTGTGGTTGAAGCGTTACGGTTTCAAGGCCGATCAGGTGCAGGCCTTCTACCCCACTCCCATGGCTACCGCTACGGCGATGTATCATTCGGGTAAAAACCCGTTGAGTAAGGTGGGTTATAAAACGGACGCGGTTGAATCAATAAAGAGTGCCGACAAGCGTCAGCTACACAAAGCCTTCTTGCGATATCACGACCCGGCTAACTGGCAAATTTTGCATGACGCGTTAATCAAAATGGGTCGAGCAAATCTTATCGGTGACGGTGAAAAGCATCTGATTCCCAAAACCCGTCCGGAAGTTGGGGTGTACACCTCACAGCGACGCCGGAACTCTCAGGTGAATCATGAAAAACGTACTGAAAAAGGTCGCGTGTTAACACAGCACACGGGCTTGCCACCTCGGGACGATGGTAGTAAGAAACGGCCCCGGAACAACAGGAAGAACAGGCCTAGATAGGTTGTTCGTTTCCGGTTAGATTGTCCTGAGGCCGCAACGACAATTTTTGCCTTGTCATTGCGAGCCCGCGTAGCGGGTGTGGCAATCTCCGTCAGGTTACTTCGAGTCAATTCCAAAAGACAGGCCGTACTAGCACCAAGAGATTGCCGCGCGCTTCGCACTCACAATGACGGTTTAAAAAAGGGATATGGGCAGACTTGACCCCTAGCACATGGGCAGACTTGACCCCTAGCTCAAATCACCATGGACGGTATGCGAGTCAGCTACGGTTCAGGTAGAGAGAAGTAATCTGGGTCAACTGCAGAGCGAGATCTTTAATTAGCGTCACCGACGCATGCCCACACAGACTTATACAGCCTTGTTCTGATTTACGGTAATACCTATTCAAAGGACTGACCAATGAAATACCCGATTATTAAAACAACGTTTGCCTTTTTCATAGTCGTACTGCTATTCCCGGTTTCGGCCGATTTACTGCCGGAGCGTTTGGCACAGGCGCTGCAAAATACCAAAGATACATCGGACAGCTGGGCGTACACTCGGGAAACGCATGACGAGATTGGTCATTATACCGAGCGCTTCGATCCACGTTTGCCACCAGGCGAGCAATGGCAGCTTGTTGCCTTCGATAATAAAGAACCGCTCGAAGAGCACTACGAGATGCATCGTGAAAACTACGACGAGTTGTCGGGTCGCGATTCTCCGTCTGCTCCGGACTTTAATGACATGATTGATCCCGAGACGGTAGAGCTTGTTGATGAAACGGAAGAGACAATCGCATACACTTTTCGACCTACGGCCGAGGGCGAAGACGACCAAAAAATTGTGCCGCACTTGACGGGCACGATTGTTATAAACAAGCGTAACGATAAAGTTGCGCAAATCGATATTGTGAACATACGAAAGATAAAGCCACTACCGATAGTCAGCATTAAACGTCTCGAAGTAAAAATAAGCCTTGAAGAAATTCAACCGGGCGGTCCGGTCTTTGTAACCTCTACTGAGTCACTCGCACAGGGACGCGTAATGGGACTGAAAAAGTTCTCTGAAGAAGAGCGGGTTACGTTTCGAGATTTTGAACGGGTTGAGTAACACGCATACTCGGTGGAATTGCCAAAGCAAACCGTACTGAGTTTTTAAAACTGTTGCAGTGTTTGTATAGGTCTCGTCACCATGTCGTGCGTGGGTTTTCCACCGCTAAATGGTCTCATTTAGCGGCGCTAGGAATTTCGATACTGCTTTTGAGTGAATCCAAAAGCACCCAGACCAGACAATAACAAGAGCATGGCCCCCGGAATTGGAACTGGATGAACCGTAATTTCATTTCCAGGATAGTAGTAGTGTGGGTCGCCACTGGAAGCGTCGTCGTAACCGTTTCCATAAGGAACGAGAAAATCAAGATCCCACTGTACATGTCGTGTTGAGCTATACGAGAGTATAAACGAGCTGTTTACGTCAAAATCGCCAAGATTTAGTACCACATTAGCTTGATTGGAATGCGACGGACTTTCCTCTAGTGTGGGTAATGCTGTGAAGTAATCCCAAATTAATACACCGTTCAGGTGTACCTGCATTGAATCGTTTGTACTTAACCCGGGGAGCGTTGATGACGGCGGATTTGTCGAAACCCAAAAATCAAAACGGTAGTTTTTTTCGCCATTCGTAGTATTGACGATTGTATCTTCCCAAAACGTAGTGGCTACAACTTCGACCATGTCATAGGCTGACTCGTAATTATTACTGCGAAGATACATAACTGATGCACTGCGGCTGTCTTCAACGGTGGTGGCTTCTACTTCAACTGCTAAATGACCCTCATCTATTGTACCTTCATTTACTCTGTCAGAAAAAAAACTTAATGACCTTTGGTACTCAAGTCCATCTCCAGCGACCAAGGAATTGAATACATAAGTCTGACTTGTGGATTGCACGACTCCATCCGTATAAACGTTTATTTGAGTAGTAGATTCGAATGTTGCCGCACGAGTAGCGAGAGAGCATAAAGCACAGCAAGTTGTGAGCAAGCCAATTAGCAAACGTGTTTTGAAGTGATCGAGTTTTATATTCACCATCCGAACTAACGTGATTTTTGGAAAAGCGCTTACCGAGATAGCGATGATTTAACTACCCCGTATAGTCTTTACTATACATGCTTATCTTTTTTTTCTTTACCGGTGCGCCAGGCGTTTGCCTGATCCGGTTGAAAAAACCAAAGTTTGGGTTACCTGGACTAAGTGAGAAGAGAGACGTGGACGTATCGTTTACCGCTCACGCTTTATACCGACTCTGAAGAAACAGGTGTCCCGTCCGGCAAGGTAGCCGTATGAGTCGGACTCAGTTCCAGCATGGCGTTGTCCATCCACTGCCTCGCTTCCGTAGCCACCTCCTCAACTGCACGATCGGTGGTTGGAATAGCAGGTCCTATTCGCATGGTAATGGTGCCCGGTATTTTTAACAGGCGACCGTTAGGCCAGTGGTCAGCCGCGTTGTGTGCAACAGGAATAACGGGCACGTTGGCTTCCACGGCCAAGCGTGTTCCGCTGTGGCCCCAGCGTCCTATGCGTCCTTTGGGTACGCGCGTGCCTTCCGGGAAGATCATTACCCACGTGCCTTCGGCGAGGTGTTCCTTTCCTTGTTCCATTACCTGTCTTGCAGCTGATCGTCCGGCTTTACGGTTAATGGATATGGAGCGCATTGACGCCAAAGCCCAACCCAGAATCGGCACCCACATGAGCTCGCGCTTGAGCACAATTACTTGTCTTGGAAACACCATCAGTTCGGCAATGGTTTCCCAGGGTGACGAATGTTTGATTAGAACTACGCACGGTCCGTCGGGCAGGCTCTCCTTCCCTTCTACTTTCATTTCGACGCCGCACAAGTGTTTTAGCAGCCACATCATGGTGCGGGCGAACGACGGCACGAGCGCAAACCGCACTCGGTGCGGAAACGGCCACGCAAGCGTTAGCGCAATGGTCCATGGAATGACCATGAGTCCGCAGAGCGTAATGAAAATTAAACAGGCAAGGTGTCGCACTCGTTAATGGTCTCGGCAGTGTGTTGTGGAGAAATAGTTAAACCGGAAGTTTTCGTTTTATTCGTCAGCTGATAACGCGTTGGCGGCATCGAGCAGCGTATCGAATACTTCGACGTCTGAACCTGGCGGTAATTTGCTTTCGGTTTTCGCCCCATTTCCGGTTCGCACCAGAATGGGTCTGGCCCCGGCGATTGAAGCGGCTTCCAGATCACGCAGTGAATCGCCAATTGCGGGTACGTCCTCGAGCTCGGTTTCAAAACGTCTTTTAATTTGTTCAAACAGGCCGGACTTGGGCTTTCGGCACGTGCATTCGTCATCGGGTGAATGCGGACAATAAAACACCGCAGCAATATCACCCCCTTCCGCCTGCACCGCGTCGTGCATTTTACGCATGGTGGCGGCGAGGGTCTGATGATCGAACAGGCCTCGGCTAACTCCTGACTGGTTGGTTGCAACCACGACGATGAAGCCGGCCTGGTGTAATCGGGCAATGGCCTCCAGACTCCCCGGAAGTGCTTTCCACTCCGCGGGTGATTTGATGTAAGCACGCGAATCGCGGTTTATAACGCCGTCTCTGTCGAGTATTACCAGTTTCATAGGGCCATAGTGTACCGGTAAATGGATCATTTCCCGAATTCCCGGCAGCAGGATCAGGCTGGAATTTGCCCAAAGTCGACTAATTAGTTGGGAATCCGGACAAATTGTTGCGCTCGTGTGGTGACGCTGGAAGCGTGAAATAAAAATGATGGAATTTAAGCACAGGTGGCGCTTTTAACAGTGACATCGTACGTACCCCGATGTCGAATCAACTGGATAATACGCAGTATTATCATTGCCTCATACGGCGAGCCCGGCATCGATTTGGTGCCGGGCCTCTTTTTTTTATGCGACTAAATCTCGACTAAAGCTCGACTGAGCCCCGCCAACCAATACTAATTCGGCACGTTGACCGAATAAATCCTGAGCTTGCCACATTTAATCTCTTTTGATCCGTGCTGCCTCCGTTTTGCCCAACTAGTCTTTCACCAGACTTTGGAGACGCTGCATGAATTTTAAACTGTATACGAAAGTAGGCCTGATCATAGTTTTGGCTCTTCTTCTTATGATTCCGCTTGGCATGATTTCGGTGGTGGTCTATGAACGCAGCGACTATCGCAACCAGGTTGTAAATGAAATAGAGCGTACATGGACTGGAACACAAACTGTGGCCGGTCCAGTGCTGTCTATTCCATACTGGATAGATGTAACGGAAACGAAGGTAAACAAGAAAACGGATGCACGGGAAAGTTATACAAAGCGCCACATGCGAACGCTTTATCATGTAGCGCAAAACTTAACAATTACCAGTCACGCGGAAACTCAAACCCGTTCCCGGGGTATTTACAGCGTACCGGTTTACACAAGCACTCATCGCATTGTGGGTGAGTTCGATTTTTCTGAATTAAAGCTGATTGAAACGCAGACGCCAGGTTTTGTCAGCTGGGGTCAGCCGGAACTTAGTCTGCTTGTCAGTGACATAAGAGGTATAAGCGGAACACCAACGCTAAAATGGAATCGCAAGGACTACAGTTTTGTAGCCGGAAGTGCGGTGCCTAACTTCAACGCAGGCGTTCATGCTGACGTAACCATTCCAAAAGACACGGCTCGTGTCCCCGTTGAACTAACGCTCGACCTTCGCGGTAGTCAGGAGCTGTCGTTCATCCCATTGGCGGAAGATTTAACGGCACGCGTTTCTTCTACCTGGCCTCACCCCAAGTTTGACGGGCAGTTTCTGCCTGCTGACAGAGACATTGATGCCGACGGCTTCACCGCAAACTGGCGCATGTCGTCGTTTGCGACGGACGCCCGAAGCAAGCTCGTAGACTGCGCTAAAGGTCGTGAGTGCCACGGCGTCAATCAGTTATCGTTCGGGGTAAAGTTCTTCGAGCCCGTCGATATCTACGTCAAAGTAACGAGGGCGATTAAGTACGGAGCGTTGTTCATTGTGTTGACGTTTGTAGCGTTCTTCCTGACCGAGACGCTTACCCGATCAAGATTACACCCGTTGCAATATGCTCTGGTTGGTTTATCGCTGGCCGTATTTTATTTATTACTGGTGTCTTTGTCTGAGCACCTGTCGTTCGCGACGGCCTACGTTGTTGCAACACTGGCCTGCGCCGGACTCATTGGCGTTTATTTGAAGGGTGCACTTGGACAAAACCGGTTGGCCATTACGTTTACGGTCGGAATTGGGTTGCTCTACGCCATGCTGTTTTCAATTCTCCGGTCAGAAGACTTTGCTCTGCTCATGGGTAGCCTGTTGTTGTTCGCCATGCTGGCACTTGTCATGATCCTTACTCGACAAATCGACTGGTACGCTTTTGGTAGCGGCAACACGAGCGAAGAGGCTGAATCGAGCACGTAGTCAGCCGGCGAGATAACTAGCAGTTTTCCATTTCTGCGCCAAACGGGTGGATCAGATGTTCTATCTGATCCACCCGTTTTTTATGTGGCCAATGCGCCCTATACACCTGCTGCGTCTAAAAAATAGTCTACTGCTCTGATTTAGATGGTATAAATGCCATCTATTTGGACTAAGTCCAATAAATGTTGCTGAATTTTTCTTTCGGGAAGGATGTTCTGGCCTGTGTTGAGCTGGACGCATGGAAGTTATCGGATCAAAACGGTACTATTTTGTTTGGGTTTACCGGACTCGTTCACCTCAACAGCGAGACAGAATCATCTGTCTGGCGTTATTGATAGTTGCTTTCCGGGTTAGACTTTGCGCACAGACGCAAAGCCTACAACTACAAAATTTCGAGGGGGAGAGTGTCGAACGGTGGTACACATTGGTTCGGTGCTTACGGTGACTTCGCGTCACCTTACTAATAAAAAGGTTTGGTTAAGTCACAAACCGCACAGGATAAAAAAATGATTAAGATCCAATTGAAAAGGAATGTTCTGGCAGCCTTGGCTGCTGTTGTGATGTTTAGTGGTTTTGCTGTCTCAAGTTCTGCCGCTCTGATCGATAGTGATAGTACGATACGCATCTTTGGCGGTTACGAAGCCGATGCAGCCGATTTGACGCAGGCAACCCAGCTGTCGTTTCCTGGCATTGTTCAAATTACCGAAGGTGAAGGCGATTTCGGGTCTTCTATTGGTTTCGCATCGTTTGCGACAATCTCGTTCGATCCAGTCGTTCCAGGCAGTGTTTTGACATTTGCGAATGGCGGTGAGTTTACGTCAACTTCGGTCGAAATCGGGACTCAAGCACCTAACTTTCTAGAGCTCATTATTACGGGCGTTTGGACTCTCGATGGCTTTGACGATACAGAAGGGCAACTGGTGCTAACAGCCACTACACCTACAAACGGCATTTTCGCGTTCGAGGCGACTGGTTCAGTTACCCAGGTGCCTGTTCCGGCAGCCATTTGGTTGCTCGGCTCGGCGCTTGTCAGCCTCGGAGTGACACGCCGCAGCTAATTTTTTCAATACGTTAGCCAAGAACGGCGGCCTGTAGGCTGCCGTTTTTTTTTGCCCTGAAAAAAACTATATGTAATCAGTGTCTTACGCTGTCGTTAACGGTTGGGCAATTAATTGAAAATAAATGAGGGGATATTGAAGTCTGCGTCGCTTTGATAAGTAGGCATCAAGGATTCGATGCAAATATTAGGCACTTCAACGCCACCTAGAATTGCTTGAGAAAATCATGACACGGAAAGCATAGATGTCCGGCACGAGAAATCGTGCCGGATGTTTTTCTGTGGGCGTATAAACCCGGTTAATAAATATTAGACTATAAAACATGAATCCATTGAAACTCTTAAAGCCTGCTGGAAAACCGATTGTGTTGATCTTGGCGTACGCGTTTCTTCCCGCGTGTGGCGGTGGCGGAAGCTCGCCCGCCCCAGCAATGCCACCAGCTGTGGACACAGTTGCCCCGGTGGTTGTTTTTAGTTCGGCAACACTCGAGGTCTCCTCCGACTCAACTGGCACGGCCAACGTTAGCGCTACCGACAACGTCGGCGTTACGTCAGGCGTGTTGACCGACTGTACCAATGACGGAGACTTTTCAGGATCAACCTTCACCGCACCCGTTGTGTTTGTTGAAACGGTTAGCGTGTGTACTGCAACAGCAATGGACGCACAGGGAAATCAGGGAAGCGACACTTTAACGGTAACGATAACGCCTGCGCCCCAAGGTGCGGTCGTGGCGATATACGACCCACCGCTCCAGCTCAAAGTTGGCAACGGATCTACTATTGGTGGGAGTCCAACTTCTCAGCAGGTCATAGCTGTCAGAACTGATCCGACAACCGACTTGTCTTCAATTGCGTTTCTGGGTGGTCCTGACTTTATGAATGACTTTGCCAACGACACGTCACCTCCGGTTGTGGGCGATCCATTTGAGGATATCTCGTTTGTTGGTTTCGGAGCGCTGTCTTTTAACCTGCCTGGCATTTTCGGTGATGAGTTCGTCGTGTTGAGCGAAACCGAAGACACCCTGCAGTGGTACGTAGATGAGCGCAGTGCCGATGGCCTGACGTTTACGTTTTTCGAAGCGGATAGCCTTGGCGTTGAAAATCCGTGCTACGTAACCGGAAGACGAAATACCGGTCAGGATTATATTTGGCTTGGTCAGCGTGACAGAGGCATGTCGATCATCCGACTGGAAGGTGTAGAGAATGCCGAGGGCTTAACCCGTGGGTTTGATGAAACTGTGCTCGATCAACTCGGTGAAGGTCGGTCTCTTTGTTATATCTTTCCGACCCAGCTGCCAGAGAACATCGCTCCGCAGTTCGTCGGCGGTAACGCAGTTTCGCTGTCAGCATTAATTACGATTGACTACAACGCAAACGATCTCGTGCTCTTTGGCGACTCTGACGACAATGGCTTTTACGAAGAACTGCAAGTCATTCCGCTGCAGACTCAAACGACCAGTCAACTGACTATCGTTGACGTAATATCAAAAGGCACACCCAGTCTGTTACCAAGGTTTCTTGCGATACTCATGACTGACGGAGTCCACGACGGCGAACACAGACTAATTGTCATTAGTCAGGATACAGACACCTTTGAGTTGACGCAGGTAACGTACTCGTGGGATGAAGGTGTGCCGGTTTCTCTCTTGCAAGGAAACTTTGGCGGTCTGGAAGTTCAAAATCAGTTTAAAGAGGACCTGGTCGTCATAACCAGTACCTCTGAAAGGTCACTCTTTTTCGACAACACTACCGATTTCAGCACGGGTGTTGCTACGCCTCCAACGTTTGCTCAGCCAGAGTTCTTCGAGGTCGGAACCGGTGCAGGCTCCGCGGTCCGAATTCAACGCAGACCGGGCACTCCGCTGGAAGAGGTGCTGGTATCGTTTCCTGATACAGGCGAGCTAAAGATATTCGCAATTGACGAGAGTCTTGTACCCTGACCGGAACTACGGTCAGTAGCGAACGTATTTGAAAGAAAACCAGTTGCTGCCCGTTACTGCAATTATTTCAGAGGCCTTGTCTTATAGGGGTGACGTTACCGCTGCCCACATAGCTTCCGTTTTTACCTACAGGCTGTAATGCATCGCTAATGCCCTCACCAAAGTCGGCGTAACCAGATTCGGAAGGGTGATAACCGTCGCCCGCAAACTTTACAGGATCCGGTTCTATATCTACCGGGATATGAACAACCAAAGGGCGCTCTGCGGCTACTCTTGCAACAATTGAATCAAAGGTTTTACTACGCCAGCCTAACAGCCAGCGAAGAGGTCGTGGCAGTAAGGGGAATTCATTCATTGGAGGCAGGCCGGCAATTGCTATCTGTGCTTGCGGACATTGTGCATGTAAAGCGACCACAAGACCTCGCAGGTTGCCTTCAAATTTGGCTGTTCGCGTTAAACCAGTGACATCGTTTACACCAACGGAAACCAGAATGACATCAAACTGCCTGGCTGGAATCTTGGGCAGTAGAACCTCGTGTACCTTTTCTGTTGTTGCGCCAATTTTACCAAACGCAATCCAGTCCACCGCGACTGAAAACCGCGCAGCAATTGATTTAGCGGTTTGACCTACAAGGGCCTTATCCAGCGTTTGTGCCCCTACGCCCTCTATAAGCGAGTCACCAATTGCCAATAGCGAACACACATCGCCCTTCCCTACCCGCCCAAAAGGACTTCCTGCAGCGCCTTTAAAACGCGGGGCTGTTTTGCGTACGTATAGCGCCTGAGGCACTACAAGTGGAAACAACAGCCAGAAAGCGAGCCGACTTAACATGTTTATGTTCTGCTTTTCTATTCTTTAAATATCAAGTACAGATTAGATCGAACTGAAAAGCAACTAGTTCGAACGTCACAAATAAATCAATAGAATACCGGGAGTATTTCGTCGTTGTTTAATAGTGTGATTATCAAAATTCTCGGAGTTGCGATTGAGGTGTCAGACTGCGATGCAGGTTGTCAGACCAACACCAGCACGGTGTCTAGTAATCGCTATAAGAAGGTTGGTCCGCAACAATTTCGCCAGTAACAAAGTCGTAGAGCCAGCCACCGTCGGTATCAGTTCCCGTGCCGGAGAGTTCAAGCAGTCCGGTTTTAATAGCGAAAAGGGCATTGCTTCCCGTGACAGGGTTAACTGGAATTTCTCTTAGATACGGCCCGTACTTTATAGCGCCTCCCGACTCCTTATCACTTTGTGAACAGGCCACGCCGGAACGTGTTGTGTATTGGGTTAATTGCGCGGTGAACGCGGCCTCGCCCGCCGTTGCCGTTTCGGTATTGGTACCAACAGCACAGCTTCCTTGGGAACGAACGCTGCCAGGATAGTGGCCGTGTTGGTGGTAATACATTGAGATGGCTGAACGCAAAGTAGCCAGATTTGTGCGCATAGAAGCCAGCTTGGCTTCGTCCACGCTGCCGCGCAGCTGCGGCATTACAATGGCAGCCAGAGTGGCCAGTATGATCACGACGATTAGCAGTTCTACTAATGTAAATCCGCTCGTAGATGCCCGACGCATAGCCTTTATGGGGACATGACGTTCCCCGACTAGCACCCGCTTCTGCATATTTCGTTCGGCTTTGACCAAGGACGTTCCTGAAAACGGAGACACGCCACCCTAATTCAAAGCGCTCCTGTTTACCAAGCGAACAGTCCTCAGTTCACACATGTTTTCGTTGCATCAGGGTAAGTTCTGAGTGTGACTCGCGGACAGCCACACACAAAAAAGCCCTGCCATCCAAAAGGATGACAGGGCATAGCCTTATAATTTTAGGTTTCGCTAGGTGAACACGTGCTGGCGTCGCCGCTCGGTCCGGGAGGCTGAAGAAACAGTTCTCTGAAACGGGCAAGGTCTAAAAAGTTAACCGTGTTGTCACCATTAAAGTCGGCGTCCGGATTCCAGTTTTCGATTTCCGGGTTCGAAAACATCGCTTGAGAAAACGTAAACAGATCCTGAAAATTCACCAGACAGTCATTACCGCTTGCATTGTCTGTCGCCTGAAGTCCGCTGGCGTTTTTAGCAATGTCGGCGTCGCAGGCGTTGCCATAGCCGTCGTTGTCCGAATCGATTTGCAACGGATTTTCGTACTCTGAACAGTTGTCGTTGCAGCTTAGAATTTTGTCTTCCTCAAAATCGTCGGTACAGCTGGAGCTGCTCAAAATGACAGTGTCGACCTGAGCATAGCCTGCGTTGTTATTGCCGTAGCCGAAGCAGACATACACTTGGGGCTCGCCGTCGAGGTCACTGATGTCAACTTCGTAGTTAACACCGGGAGGCTGACCAAAGGAACCCTGTGGGTTGTTGACCAGAAGTCTGGCGCTACTCGCCCCACCGGCTGAGTCCAACGGACCGAAGAAAGGGGATGTACCTGCCCACACGCCGAAGAAGTCCTGATTGTTTGTTGGCCCGGGCTGATAGTTAATGACCAGTTGCAGCTGGCTTTGAAAATTGAAACTTAGATCGGCCGGTGCTTTGCACACGTACGTTTCAATATTACTCACTAGAAGCCTGGCGTCCTCTGTTTCTTCAGCAGTGGCAAAAAGCCCTGTGGTGTCTATGCACAACGCATCGCCAGGTTCACCGGTGTGATTACCGGGAGGGCTTTGAGCCGTACCGCATACGCCGTCGCTTGTTGTGCCCCAGTTAATTTCGAACTCCCCTACCGATTTCACTTCAAAATCGGGTGGCGTTAACTCGCCGTTGAGATCTTCAAACGGTTCGTAGAATGTCAGGTCCGGGTCGAGCGTACAAATACTGGGTTGGGGTTCTGCGCCCAGTTTCCCTATTTCGACGTTGTCTACGGCCAGAACAAAATTGCCTTCAAACGTAAACAGTTCAATCGCAAACTCTACCTGCCCGGCACCAGCCCAAGGACCCTGCGGGGCTAAATCGAGATTAACGTTCCTGGTCACGTAGAGCTGACCGTTGTTACAGGCCGCGTCGCTCGCACCCGAGATAAAAACAGGAACTTCATTCAAAGTGATTCGCAGCAAGTCGTTAGAACCGGCGGACGGACACTGATCGTGTTTCAGGTCAAACTTTAAAATACGCGCTTCGTCAGTGAAATCCATAAACTGACGTACTCTGTACTCTTCTTGACCTTCACCACCCAGTTGCGCCCAGCCTATTCCGTTGCGAGCTCCGACGGGTTCGTTATGGCAATCGTTCTCTGTGCACAAAATAGGTTCAACGGTTGAGTTGTTTTCCCACACCTTGTTACCCAGCTCAAAACCGCCGTCCTTAACAATGTCGTTGGGCCCGATCTGCTGATAGGGGTCGGTACACAACCAGCCGTTTTCGATCTCGCACAGTCGCGAACATCCGTCACCGTCGACGTTGTTACCGTCGTCGCACGCTTCGTTGATATCGGGTAATGCGTTACCGCAAAGCTGGCCTGCGAAGGTAGGTGCGGTTGTAAAACACAGCAGTAGAATAGAAAGCGCAGCCGCTTTGCGGCTCACACGTGGAAAATACGGTTTTGCTTCAGGATTCATTTGTCCTTCCCCCAGAGAAGATTATAGATTTGTCGCTTGGCAACTTATTGTTCACATCGACCTTCTTATGAGTCGACTTGCTGTCGATTATTCGTCGACTCGCTCTGACTTTAAACGGATTTAAGCCAATGTATTAGGATACCATCTGTACGACACGGTGCGGGCGAGATGGTCGAAAGCACTAAGCCTCTGTTATTAATAAATTAAATTGGATTAATTGCGTTTGGAGCAGGCGATAAGCTGCCTTCCTTTATCTCAAAGCGATAAAGAATCAGAAAAACCCTCAATTAAGAGGGTTTATTACTGGAGTTTTGAAAAATCGGCGGTGTGCAGAAACAGGCCGCGCAGCTCGGACAACAGCGCCAGACGATTCTGACGTTTGTCCGGGTTTTCGTCCATTACCATCACCTGATCAAAAAAGGCGTCAACAGGTTCGCGCAACTTTGCTAGTGCACTCAATGACTTGGCGTAGTCTCGGTTGGCCTGAAGCGGTTTCACGGTCGCCGCTGCGGCCACCACTTGTTTGTGCAACTGCTGTTCCGCTTCTTCGCTCAAATGGGCTGAATCAACGGTTGCCGGGATCGTGTCTTTGGCCGATTTCAGAATATTCGCGATACGTTTGTTCGCGGCAGCCAGAGCGTCGGACTCCGGAAGCTGCATAAATTCGCGAACAGCCTCCATTCGCTGCTGAAAATCGAGCGGTTGAGTCGGCTTGCTGGCGGCAACAGCGGCAAACATGCCCGCTGAAAACTCACGCGATGCGTCGTCAACGAAGTAGCCGTAAAGTCGCTCCATCATGTAATCGAACACAGCGTTGGCCAGGTCTTCGCCGCTTGTGTACGCCGGCTTCTTGTCGTTTGCGATTCGAGGCATCACAGCCTCGGCCGCCGGTTTTAGCAGTTCAGGTAGGTCAAGCTTGAGACCGGATTCGATTATAATTCGCAGTACGCCCAACGCCGCCCGGCGCAGCCCAAACGGATCTTTGGTACCGGTGGGTTTTTGGCCCAGTGCAAAAATAGACACCAGCGTGTCGACGCGGTCTGCCAAAGCGAGCGCTCTGCCTGTGTTGGTAGTGGGCAGTTCATCCCCTGCAAACCGCGGCAGGTATTGTTCGGCCATGGCTTCGGCCACTTCGGCAGGTTCGTTATCGTGGATAGCGAAGTAGCGGCCCATGATGCCCTGCAAGTCTGGAAACTCTCCGACCATTCCGGTGAGCAAGTCACACTTAGATAACGTTGCCGCGCGACTTGTTGTTACTACGTCACCGCCAATGGCTTCGGCAAGCCGTTCTGCGATGTGTTGAACTCTTGATACTTTGTCGGCCAACGAACCCAGCCGCTGTTGAAATACCACGGCTTCCAAATCGCCTACACGATCGTGCAGGGATTTTTGTTTGTCACTGGTCCAGAAAAATTCGGCATCGGCCAGACGCGGTGCGACAACACGTTCGTTGCCCTTCTTAACTTCGTCGGGCTGTTTGCTTTTAAGATTACTAACCGTAATGAACCAGGGAAGAATCTCGTGTTGCTGCTTAGCTGACGCAACAACCGGAAAGTAACGCTGGTGGTCTTTCAATGTCGAAATTAAAACTTCCGGCGGCAGTTCGAGGTAGCGTTTGTCGTACTCACCGGCAACCGGCACGGGCCACTCAACGAGTGCTGCAATTTCACTGAGCAACTCGTCGTCACTGACTACTTCTCCACCACAGTTTCGTGCAGCGCCTTCGACCATTTCGTGAATGAGCTGTTTACGTTCTTGAGCGTCAACAATTACCCAGCCTTCGTCTTTGAGGCGTTCGACGTATTCGCCTGCGTGGTTTAGTTTGATCGCGCCCGGCGCAAGGAAGCGGTGGCCGAACGTTTCGGTGCCGGTCTTCATACCAATGAGCGTCGCTGGAACATGTTCGCTACCGAGCATCATGACCGCCCAGTGCACCGGTCTTACGAACTCAATGTCGGAGTCGCCCCACCGCATGCGCTTTGGAATGGGTAGTTTGGTCAGTGCGGTTTGCACAACGTCCGGCATTAGTGAGTCGGTTGAGGCGCCCTTCTCCGTGCCTTCATAGTAAAGCCACTCGCCTTTATCTGTTTTGGTTGTTTTGATCTCGTCGACTGTGATGCCGCAAGATTCAGCAAATTTTTCGGCCGCCTTGGTAGCGTTGCCGTCTGCGTCGTAAGCAATTTTTACCGGGGGTCCACGTCGCTCAACTTTCTTATCCGCCTGCACAAGCTGGAGTTCATCCAATTGAATAGCCAGGCGTCTGGGAGAGGAGTACGCGTGCAGTTTTGAGTAATCAAGCTCTAGCTCAGAAAGCTGGACACGCACGATATCGGCAAACGCATTTTGCAATTTTTCGAGTGCTTTGGGTGGAAGTTCTTCCATGCCAAGCTCTACCAGAAATGTATTTGTGTTAGCCATGTTTGGCGTCACCTGCAGACTTTTTAATGAGGGGAAAACCGAGTGCTTCGCGACTGGCCAGGTAGGTTGTCGCGACCTGACGCGCAAGCGTTCGAACACGCAAAATATAACGTTGGCGTTCGGTGACTGAAATAGCCTGGCGAGCATCGAGCAAGTTAAACGTATGAGACGCTCTCAGCACTTGTTCGTATGCCGGAAACGGTAGCTCTTCTTCCACCAGTTTTGCGCATTCTTTTTCGCAGTGGTCGAACTGGGCAAACAGTGCGTCAACGTCAGCGAGTTCGAAGTTGTAGCGGCTTTGTTCCTGTTCGTTTTGCAGGTAAATGTCGCCGTACAAAATGTCGCCGTCATCGCTCTTTGCCCATACGAGGTCGTACACACTGTCGACGCCTTGTATGTACATAGCGATGCGCTCGAGACCATACGTTAGTTCGCCGGTTACGGGTTTGCAGTCAATGCCTCCAGCCTGCTGGAAGTAAGTGAACTGAGCCACTTCCATGCCGTTTAACCAGACTTCCCAACCAAGTCCCCAGGCGCCGAGAGTGGGGGATTCCCAATTGTCTTCAACAAAGCGAATGTCGTGCACCAGAGGGTCGACGCCCATGGCACGTAGTGAATCAAGAAACTGTTCCTGTATGTCGAGAGGCGACGGTTTAAGCACCGTTTGAAACTGAAAGTAGTGTTGCAGTCTGAACGGGTTGTCGCCGTAGCGACCGTCGGTAGGTCGCCGACTGCCCTGAACGTATGCGGCGCGCCACGGCTCTGGTCCAATGCTGCGAAGAAACGTAGCTGGGTGAAACGTGCCTGCGCCCACTTCCATGTCGTACGGCTGCATGATCACGCAGCCCCTCGCGGCCCAGAACGACTGCAAATTAAGCAGTAGATCCTGAAAGGTTTCTGGTGCCGGATTAACAGCAGGCGTTGTGGTCATGTCGCTTCCTTTGGCTTGCCGTTACGGGCAGGCTTTTGTTTACTCTTTACAAATACAGTTGGAGTAGCCATTTCGCGGAGCACCCTAAACTGTAAGGTGAGCACGACAGACTGATCCAGGTTCGTTCTTACTTAGTAACGGCCGGGCGGGGCGGTTGTGTGTTCTTTCGATTTACTTCACATCAATATGCTCTGCAATCGGGTAGAGTTCTCGCGATGTGGCGTTGCCGCATCGAACGCGCAGTATACCGATGCAGAAGCATCTTGTGCACGATCAAATAACGCACTATAATAGAGCGTAGAGAATTTTAACCGCACCATTTTAGTGCGGTTTTCGCGTATCAACAGCCTGAAACCCTTGATTCATGGCTCCAGGCTGTTGGCACAGTTTATGCAATCTCAGTTCAGCCGTATAGCTTTGTTTGTGGGCGTTTATAACGTTCTGCCAACTCTATACCGATCTTATTAAATCCAAGTTTTGGTAAAGCACGTTTTAGCCGGGGCGGTGTTAACAGCGCAGTCTCACTTAATCCGGGTTTTGGCGAAGCTAAACCAATAATCTGTTCCGGAGGACACCATGGCATCGAAGGATGTGTTAGCACTCATTAAAGAGAAGGAAGTTAAGTTCGTTGATTTGCGATTTACCGACACCTTGGGTAAGGAGCAGCACGTCACTGTGCCGCACCATCAAATTGATGAAGACTTTCTTGCAGAAGGCAAAATGTTCGACGGATCCTCCATCACAGGTTGGAAAGGCATTAACGAATCCGACATGGTTTTAATGCCGGACCCGTCGTCTGCCGTACTCGACGTATTTGCAGAAGAGCCGACCGTTAACATTACCTGCGACGTTCTGGAACCTTCAGACGGTCAAGGGTACGGTCGTGACCCACGCTCTTTGGCAAAACGCGCCGAAGCGTATCTCGCATCTACCGGCATTGCCGATCAGGCGTTCTTCGGACCTGAGAACGAATTTTTCGTTTTTGACGACGTGCGTTTCGGTGACGAAATGGGCCGTTCATTCTTCGCTGTCGATTCCATTGAAGCAGCTTGGAACAGTTCGAAAGAATACGCCGAAGGCAACAGCGGCCATCGCCCTGGAGTCAAAGGCGGTTATTTCCCTGTGCCTCCAGTCGATACGTTGCACGACCTGCGTTCGGCTATGTGTCTCGCACTTGATGACATGAATTGCCCTACTGAAGTTCATCACCACGAAGTGGCTACAGCTGGCCAGTGTGAGATTGGTGTGGCCTTTAACAGCCTCGTGCGCAAAGCCGACGAAGTTCAAATTCTAAAATACGTGGTTATGAATGTAGCCTCCGTATACGGCAAAACAGCTACGTTTATGCCCAAGCCTTTAGTGGGTGACAACGGTAGCGGCATGCACGTTCACATGTCTCTAATGAAAGAAGGCAAGAACCTCTTTACCGGTGACGGTTACGGCGGTCTGTCTGAAACAGCGCTTTATTACATTGGCGGCGTGATCAAACACGCTAAAGCGCTAAACGCGTTTACCAATGCAAGTGTGAACAGCTACCGACGTTTGGTTCCGGGTTTTGAAGCACCGGTTAAGCTTGCCTACTCAGCTCGTAACCGTTCGGCTTCTATCAGAATTCCTTACGTCGCCAATCCAAAAGCGGCTCGCGTAGAAGTACGCTTCCCGGACTCAACGGCTAACCCGTATTTGGCGTTCGCGGCTCTGATGATGGCTGGCCTCGACGGCATTCAAAACAAGATTCATCCTGGCGAGCCGGCTGACAAAGATTTGTACGATTTGCCACCGGAAGAAGAGAAGCTCATTCCGGAAGTGGCGTTCTCGCTGGACGAAGCGTTGGCTTCGCTCGACGCCGACCGTGACTTCCTGAAAGCGGGTGGTGTGTTCAGTGACGACCTGATTGACGCGTACATTGAACTGAAGAACGAAGACGTGGCTCGTTTACGTCTCGCGACTCACCCTGCCGAGTTCGATTTGTACTATAGCCTTTAAGTTCAATTACTTAAAAGTGCTTTTCATGGGCGGCAAACCCGGACTTTGGGTCTGGGTTTGCCTGCTTTTAAGGTGAGCTTACAAATGTTCACCCGGTAATAAGGAACCAATACACCTATTTCGTTGGTCAAAACGGTAAGTCGGGCTATTCTTTTGGACTATGACCTTAAAACACTGGCTGATAACTGGCGCACTGGCCGTCGCTGCAATACCCGCTGGAGCCGAGCTCTATCGCTGGGTCGACGCCTCCGGACAGGTGCACTACTCCGACACGCCTCAAGAAGGCGCGGAGAAAATCACGCTCAAACCTACCAACGTTATTCCGGGTCGACGCAGTTCGGCACGCTCGTCTGCG
>JBGCFV010000057.1:0-56925 GCA_045107075.1 Gammaproteobacteria bacterium | reverse complement strand
GGTTACGTTGTTTTATGTGATGATCCGGTAGTCTTCGACAGTCTTTATCCGGGCGTAAGCTGTATTGGTGGTTTCGATTATGGTTTAGGCGGGGGAGGAGACTTCATTGCGCTTTTTGACGCGCAAGATACCGAAATCGACTCGCTGGAATACGATGATAAAGCACCTTGGCCGACAGAGCCTGACGGCGACGGCGCTACCCTTGAACTGATTGATCCTTTGTTCGACAACGCACTGGCAACGAGTTGGGCGGCTTCTTCAGGCAACGGTACGCCGGGTGTCGTAAATGATGCTCAGCTATTGTCCGGTTCCGGTTATCGTAACCGGTGAGCCATTTGTTCGCTATTAAGCAGGTGCGAAAACCGCAAGACTCAGTCAGTGTCGTTGGTGATCTGCCAACGACACTGAGAGTCGCGTGACTATAGAAGGCTGCATCGCGTAGCACGCAATGGTTACTATTGTTTTAGCACTTCCCATGCTGGTTTCGCACGCCCTTTGTCATCGAAGACGCCAAGCGTTTTCAGATAAGCTTTAAAGGTGGCTACGTCAGGAAGCTCGTAGTAGCGCGCAAAGTCATCGACCATCCAGTCAGGCAAGTCAGACATCAGAAAGTAATTGATGAAGACGATTGGGTACTGCCGTTCTTCGAGTTCTTCCATTACGTTACTGAAAAAGCGAGCCTGTTTTTCCACAGAGCTGTCATTGAGGGCAGAGCTTGGGTAGCCAACTTCTTGTAGAACCAGTGGCTTGTTGCCCATTTCTTGAACCAGTTCGCGCATTTTCTTAAAGTCGTTTTTTACGGTGTCGGGACCACGTACTTTAAATCCGCCTTGCAGCGGATAGTAGGTCAGGCTGATGTGGTCAGATGCATCGATTAGTGGCTGCAACATCTTGCGCGTCTTTCTGTTGCTGAAACCGCGAAACGTCATAGTGAAGCCTACGCTGACACCGGGGCGTTTTTGGTGCAGAGCCGAGCGCGCTTTTTTAAACAATGTAACGTAGTCATCCACTTCGTCTGGATGCTTCGATAAATAGCTGTTTACTTCGTTACCGATGTTTATCCACTTAACGCCGTCAAGAGTCTCGGCCATGTGGTCAATGTCTTTGGAAAGGGCGTCCCACATTTCGCGGCTGTCGAATGCGCTTCGTTTCAGGTTGTCAGGTGTTGATCGGGCGTGAGTGTCTATGACCTTGAGGACGAACAGCATGTCCTCCAGGTTATATTTCTTGGCAACGCTAATATATTCCTTGGTGTCCGCTGCGTTGTACTTGTTGCGCTTTTTCCGAAGATTTTTCCACTGCGCGCTAATCTGCATGGAGTTGACACCAATTTCGCGGGACTGCTGAATCCGAGATTCAAGCGACTTGGGGTTGTAGTTCTCAGTTGCCAGCGGATTAGGTGAGATAGCAATGCGGAGTGTGTCTGTCGACACCGCTACCGCTGGTGGCGGTGCAGCGGGAGCCGGTACGTTTGCGTTGGTTGAAGGCGTTGGAATACCACTGCGGTTACTGAGTTTCAAAGCTCCCGAGCCCTTGCCAAATTGCACAAAGCCAACGTTTGGAGCGAAGGTCCAGTACTGTTTGTTACCGTCTTTACCGGTCTCCTGAAACATGATGCAGTTGTCGAAAGATCCGTTTGGGGTGTCGACGGAGAAACCCTTATTCACGACTTCTATTTGTGCCAGACCATTTGACCAGGATGAGCCAACCGATGCGTCAAAGTCGAAATAAACAGTGCCCTCCGGGAGAGGGAAATGCTTCTTACCGAACGAAATGCCTTTCAGGAAAATGATGTTGTTCTGTGGTTCAAACGACCACTGCGCGTTGAGCCATGGGTTGGTGAAGTCAACGTCGTATTCGCCCCCTGAGCTATCGGCCACCTGCAAAATAACCTGCTGTCCCTTTGTTGCGCCCAGTACCCATCGGCTGTTTTCGCCAATTGGCAGGTAAGCCCCGTTTGGGGAAGTTGATACAGGTCTGTTGCTGTTGCCGGGTGGTGTGCTGCCGCCGTTGGATGTCTCTATGAAGTCGTCCTCGTTGCATCCTGACAGCAGCAGAAAACACAGTTGAAACAGGATTATTGTGAATAGAGATGTGCTGTGCCCGTTGCGGCGAATGGTCATATTTGTTTCCTGTGTATTCTAATGGTTGGATAACAACGGCGCCCAAAGTCTGGGCGCCGCGTGATGGGTTTCGCTTTTAAGAGTTAACTTACGGTGCCAGAGAGCTGGGGCCCGGCGGCATGAGAAAGAAATTGGACATGATTTGGTAGTCAATAAAATTGACGTTTCCGTCGCCGTTAAAATCCGCATTTGCGTCGGTAGTGAGAAAGACCTCGCTAAAGGCGGCAATGTCGGCAAAGTTGACCAGACCGTTGTTGTCGAGATCCGGATCACAGAGGTTGCCGTAATTGTCGCCGTCTGTATCGAGCTGACTGGGGTTAGCAAGGTAAGTGCAGTTGTCGAACTCATTCATCACACCGTCTACATCGACATCGTTGAAATTGTCATAGATGAACACGTCGTCAGCGTACAGACTCGCAATTTTCTCGCTCCGGTAAGCCCAAATTGTGCCACCGGGAATCGGATTGAACACGCGCATTTCAAAGACCTTGTTGGCCGGTGTCTCGTGGTCGACTTCGATAATGGCCGTGTGTCGGGTACCCAGTCCCCATTCGTCGCTTGGCAGGCCGCCAATGAAGCGGGTGTCAGCGTAGGTAATAAGCACATTGCCTGTCGTGGGCATCCAGTCGGCGTCGCCCTGAGTTGGAGCGTATTGAGAAACAGCCAAGTCGGCACCGTATTCCCAGACTTGAGTTATTTCCATGTTCTCTTCGTCAATAGAGTATTCGACCGCGCGGCTGTAGCTTTCGTTGTCCGCGAGTGGAATTGTTCCGTCAAACGGGCTGGCCCGGTAGTTGCCGTTATCGAATAATAATATCGTGCCTTGGGGCGTAAACATGGACGCGTGTTGGTGATATTGCCATTCAAAAGGCTCCCCAACGGGGGTAAGCAAATACGGCTGGTACTCAGGTCCCCAGTTCGCATGGGTACCCAGTATCCAGATAAGCTCACCGGTAGCTCTTGAAAACTTAACCACGGCGTCCTGGTGGCGAACGGATACGATGATGGAATCATCAGCCGGGTTATAGGCCACGGCGTTCGAATGCGACCAGTCTGGAACGTCGTCAAAAAACGGAAAGCCCGGTTCGGTGGCGTCGTAACCAATTCTCGTCGGATCGATCAGCTCGGTTAATTCCCAGCTGTTCAGCAGACTACCATCAGGCCGAAATTCCGTGATGATATCAGAATAAATATTGGTCGATATGGTCGGTGCATCCGGGTCAGTTTCGCTCGTAGGGAAATCATTCACCGCAATCGGGTTGTAGGCGAGGCTGTAGAAGTTGCCGTTACTGCCCGGGAACATGTCATGATGAAGAAACAGTCCGGGCACTTGCAGTTTGCGTGGGGTAATGACCTCACCGAGCAAAGTGACTTCTGCCGAGTTAAGTTGCAGCAAGTTGCCATTAGCCAGCTTGCGCATGCCGTCTTGACCGCCGGCCGTTGAGTACCAGACAACGTCGCCCAGGTCGTCTACGATGATGGCGTACTCTTCACCGGGTGATCCGAACCGGCGAAACTTGTCCATCATGATAAAACCCGGCTCCATTTTTGAAATATCACGGAAAAAGACTTCGATCATGGGGAAGTCATCGGGCAGCGGGCCCATGGTTTCGACAAAGCCGTCTGGTGTGCTCAGCTTGTTACCTTCTTCGTCGAACACGCTAATTCGAATATAGTAAGTTTTTTCCGGTTTCAGGCCTAAAACCGGAATTGAGTGAGACGTATCGAATCCGTCAAATTCGGCTGCCCAGGTTTCTTCACCGTCGGTTACGTTTAAAGTCGCCCGCGTTGGGACATCGGTCGACACTTCAATGTTACCCGCCAGCGGTGTGACGCCGTTCGGGTTCATGGTCAACTCAGGTTGTTGTGTAAATTCGATTGCAATACTAAGTGGACTTGCAAAAACGACGGCAAGTATTACCAGTAGTCGTGTAGTCATGGCGTTGATCCCCCCCAGAGCTCTATTCTTGGCAATTGAGCGACTGCCGTCAGTCGAAGCGACTTACATAAAGCTGTTATTGTTTGCTCATCTTTTGAACATAATAACATGGACGTGTAATGCCAATCAGTCAATCACTCCGGTTCGTATCGTAGACGCATTCTTTGGTCACAGTAATTGCCTGGTTAACGTTGATTCACTTGGGTAAAACATCGGGTAGTTGTTTAACTTATCTAGACAACCTTATGAGGGCGATTTGCTGGCAGGAGTGGCACAAACTCTGTACCCGGCATATAGCTCAACGAGCCCGTTGAATCGCACTGCTTTCTATACGTTGCTTTAAACTATCACTCTAGCTAGCTGATTCTTATGGAGGTTGATCGCCGGCTGCTATGTTGTCGGACACGCTTGGGTGTCTTCCGTACAGTCGCATCTGATACAAACGTGCACACAGGTGGATACCTGTGTGCAGACTGTTTTTGCAATACGTTAAATCCTTCGGGAGTAAAAAGTCTTACGTTAAAGAACGTGCGAAACAGATGTCTTCAAGCTGAAGTATTCCAACTTTTCGTGTGGTAGTGTTTACGCATAACATTAATAACTAGTCGCTTTCATGCAGCTGCACATTTAACCGGTAGAACTTCCAGTTTGAATGGCCCGTCTAAATTGATAGCGAAAGCACAGCTAGCTTGAATTCAATTCAAATCAATTCGGAGCGTCTTTCTCGTTTGAGTGAAGCACGTTCGCTCCGATTGTTTAAACGGTAGCGTAGGCTCTTACAGTTCTTCTGCACCGTGTTGCCTTGCGCCAGGATAGGGCGCGTAAACACTCGGGGGGGTGGTGTTAGTGCAATTTACAGACCGAAGTATTTTTTTTCGTATGTTACTGGCGCTGTGTCTGTTATCGATACACATTTTTGCTGTGGCACAAGAAACCGAATGGAGTCCTGTTGGCCCGACCAATGCGTCCGTTTTTGCGATAGAACAATCGCCGTCCGATCCATTAAACCTGCTTGCCGGTACTTTTTTCGGAGGCGTTTACGCAACCTCGGACGGTGGGGTTAACTGGCAACATCTGGATTCACCGTTCTCCAACTCTACCGTGTTCACTCTGGCGTACGCCCCCGATTCGCAAGATGTCATTTACGCCGGTACGTTTAATGTAGGTCTTTATAAAACAGAAGACGCAGGCGTAAGTTGGACGCAGCTGAACAATGGATTAACCGGTCTGTCAATTATTGATGTCGCCATCGACCCGACGTCTTCTGACGTTGTACTGACAGCCACCGATTCGTCGCTGTTCCGATCAGACGACGCCGGTGCCAGCTGGGCGGAAATTTCTATCGGTGGCACAGACGTCCCACGTGTCGTTGCTTTCGACCCAACACGTTCCGGACATGTTTATCTTGGCACGCTGGGCGGCGGGGTTTACCGAAGCACCGATGGCGGACTGACATTTGTACAGTTCAGTGCCGGGATGGGTGACCGTGCTGTTACGTCTCTCGAGCGCAGTCCCGATAACAGCCGGTTGTATGCCGGCACAACGGACGGCGCTTTTCGACTGACGCTGGGCGACGCTACATGGGATGACATCAGTTTCGATCTCCCGACGCTTACCGTCGCAAATTTGGTTGAACATCCTGTTGACGGCCGGGCGTTAGCCGCGACCGATACTGCAACCTACTCACTGGCTCCGGATGCTGACAGTTGGGAACTTTGGGGTGATGTTCCAGCTCGCGTACTGGTGATTAATCCTGACGCATCCATCATCTATGTCGCGACCACGTTTTCGGAATTGGTGGCAACTACCGACGACGGCGAGAATTTCTTCGCGACCAGCAACGGTATTCAAAACGCGTTTGCAGGGGCTCTTTTAGCCGTTGCCTTTGAAGGTGAGTCGATTGTTTATGCGGGGCTCGGAAACGGCGTGCAGTTTACCTCCGACTTGTACTCTGACGACGGCGGTTCAACCTGGATAAGCGACGAGGGTTTTGACCTTGGCGTTTTTGGTTTGACCGCCCACCCAACCATACCCGGAACGCTTTTTGCGGGTACTGAACGCGCTGGCGTGTGGATTTCTGAAGACTGGGGTGTCACGTGGGCGCAACGCAGCGACGGCATTGTACCACCACGTATATTTTCTCTATCGCAATCGCCCGTTGACTCCAATACGCTTTACGCCGGAACGAGTGCCGGGTTGTACGTTAGTCGTGACGACGGCGATAGCTGGGATTCCGAGGGCGATATCAGTCTGTCTCTGCCAGTTCTGGCGGTTGAGGCCGACCCGGTCTCTCTGGGCGTGGCGTACGCTTCCTTGCCAGGTGGCGTCTACAAAACCATTACCGATGGGCAGAGTTTTCAAATAGCGAACACCGGCTTGCCGGTAGGCGATTCGGTGTCTGATTTAGCTATAGCGCCCTTTGGTAACGTATACGCGGTTACAACGAGCGGGCAGCTGTATGCCTCTGACAGTGAAGGCGCGAGCTGGTTTCTTTCCGGCACCGGAATTGCTCATTCGGTAACGGCGGTGGCGACAGACCCGGTTTTACCCTGGAAAGGCTACGTGGCAACGATTGGCGGCGGTGTCTACAGGACGACGAGCGAAGGCATTCAATGGGACGCCATCAATAACGGCTTGACCATTCCGTTTGTGTCATCTATTGCAGTCGACTCTAACGACGGACTCGTGCTGTACGCCGGTAGCGCCGGCACGGTGTTTAAATCGGTAGACGGTGGTGACAACTGGCTAGGTTCCGATGCCGGGCTGCCAACCGACGCGTTGGTCACGGCGCTTGAAGTCGACAACAACAATTCGCAAATTATCTACGCAAGCGTTGAAGATCAGGGCGTATACAAATCGAGCGACGGTGGTCTGAGCTGGCAGCTCAATGCAAGTGGTGCACCGTTCACAGGCAGTTTGCCAATCGCGGTGAGCCAGCAAACCGCGGACAAGATTTTTGTTGGCACAGCCATTGAGGGTGTTCATGCGAGTGTTAACGGCGGCGACAGTTTTCAGTCTTCAAGCAGCGGCATGTCTTTGTTCGTCCGCAGTGTCGTCATCGATCCTGCCAATCCTGACGTCTTCTACGCGGCTTCTCTCGTTGGAGGTGTATTCAAGAGTACAGACGGTGGGCTAACCTGGCAGAGCAAAGGTCTGACTGAGCGCAATTTGTTCGAAGTGGCGCTCCACCCAACGGATGCCGATCAAGTCTATGTCGCCACCTCCAAAGGTGTTGCGTTCAGCCGTGACGGCGGTGAGACCTGGACAGACGTGGGTCAACGAAGCCCGTTTGCATTATCGATGGTTGTAAATCCTTCTGATCGCAATCGCGTTTACATCGGATCTCCGGCTGGCAAAGTATTTGGCAGTACCGACGGTGGACGCAGCTGGAGTAGCTTGGACCAAGGCTTGCCGGTCGCGAATATCATCGCTTTGACGATAGACCCTGACAGCGACGAGCTATACGCCTCAGCTGAGAGGATAGGGGTTTACAAGAGTTCGGACGGCGGGTTGTCGTGGAGCTCGACGGGCGCGCTGCCGGCCGACACTCAGGTATCGAGTTTGGCGGTTAACGAGAATGGCCGAATTTTTGCAGCAACTAACGGAGCGGGCCTCTTTGTCAGCGACGACGGCGGGCAAAACTGGGTTCTGACAGGTCTTGAGGACCGCGACCAGATTTATAATCTCAGCTTCGACGTGCAAGATAACAGCCGTGTTTACGCGAGCACGTCGCTCGGGATTGTGCGTAGTAACAACGACGGCAATAGCTGGCTCGACCTGGGTCAACAGTCCTTGTTTGTATTCGACTTGATAACCGACCCGGTTGCTCCTGCTGTGCTATACGCCGGTGGTGCGTCCGGCGAATTATTTAAGAGTCTCGACGGCGGTCGGGCGTGGCAGAAACTAAACGACGGGTTACCGTCCGCTAATATCCTCGCGCTTGCGCTCGACTCGGTGCGTGACACGCTTTACGCGGGCACCGAAAATCAAGGCGTATTTAAGAGCGTCGACGGCGGTTCGAGTTGGCAGCCCACAGGAAACGGCATAAGTGCGGAACAGGTTACGTCGTTGGCCGTTGATGAAAGCAATGGTCGTGTTCACGCCGGTACCAATGGCAGTGGTATCTACACCAGCGACGACAACGGCGCCAGTTGGACCTCGTCCACGACTGGGCTTGACAGCCTCATCGTATCATCCGTCGTAAACGATCCGGCCTTAGCAGGTCGCGTGTATGCCACGACAATCAGTAGCGTTCCGGGTGACCGTGGCGTTTACGTATCCAGCGACGGCGGAGCGACCTGGCTTGCATCGGCAAGCGGTATAACAACCTCAACCGTGAACGATGTAACGGTATCTACGTCACAAAAAGGCGTCTTGTATGCCGCGACGCTTGACGGTGTGTTTCGCAGCGACAATGCAGCGGGGTCCTGGGCGCCGGCAAACAACGGCCTGGGCAATGTGGAAATACTGTCTATTTCCATTGAAAGCCGTTCTGACCGGCTGATTGCCACCGGTGCCGATCAACGTATTTACACCAGCTCTGACGGTGGATCGAGTTGGTCTGCAGCCGCAATGAACGGCGCGGCCGAAGACCTGGAGGGTATTGTTGCCGGCACAGCGGGTCGCCTGTATGCCAATACTCTTGGTGGCGGCATTCTGATCAGCGATGACAGCGGCGACAGCTGGGAAGCGGCGATTGTTCCTGACATGGTCAATGAGGCGGCGCGTACAGTTATAAACGACCCGTCGGCTGGCGACGCATTATACGCCAGTATTGAAACGGTCGGGGTGGTCAAGAGCACCGATGGTGGTGGTCGCTGGACGGTTCTTAACGGAGCACTTGCTAGCGGGCTTGTTACCGAGCTTTTCGTTAACCCCGCTGACTCGCAGACACTGTTGGCAGCCACCTTGAAAAGTGGCGTTTTCAAGAGCGTTGACGGCGGTGATCTGTGGGCCAGCGTCGACGATCCCTACGGCGGTTTCAGGGTCACGGAATTTGCGGCCGGGATAGCCTCCGACAGGGTGTTCGCAGCCAGTATCGATTACGGTCTGCTAACGAGTGACGACAGCGGCGGCGTGTGGCAAGGCGGTATTGTCGACAGTCAGGCGGAGCCGGTGGTTTCCGAGATTGCGTTACACCCAACCGATACGGGCACGCTTTACGCGGCGGCCAGCGGTGTGGGTCTTCTGAAAAGCACTGACGGGGGCGCTAGCTGGGACCTGGTCAGTGAGAGTTTTGGTAATCAGTTTATTCTCGCTATAGCCATTGATCCCCAAGATCCAGACGTTGTTTATGCCGGCACCGGTGACGGTGTCTACGTCACGGAAGACGGTGGTGAAACCTGGACCCTGTTGGGCGGTGGATTGTTCAATACCAACATCACGGCCCTAACTCTCGATCCGCTAAACAGTCGCATTGTCTATGTGGGTACTGAGGGTGGCGGTGTGTTCAGAATTGACAGAACGCTGCCACCGGTAGACAGCGACGGTGACTTTGTTCCGGACAGCGAGGACTGTGCTCCGGACGACCCACGGCTGTCGACCTTGCATGCCTACTTCCACGACTACGAGCAGGACAGTTTTGGTATCAACCGCGTCGAACCGATGATCCCCGATGACTTCTTTATTGAAACGGCGGTTGATGTCTGTGCAATGGCGCCCGAGCTTGGGTTCGTTCCTTTCACCGGTGATCCTTGGGACTTTGACGGATTTCAATACATAGAAACGGTAGACAAGAACGAGCGACAGCTAGCCGTCGATTTTTCATTTTTAGCTGAGGATTCGTCTTTTCCGGACGACCGACTGATTGATCTCGGCGTGGATGCGACGTCGCTACAGCTCTTCTGGAACAGCATCGAATCGTCACCAGGCGTATACGACGGCCCTCAGGCGACTGCCTTGCCATCGATACTGGAGGTGTACAGTTCACGCAATCTGAAGATGAGCCTGACCATCAGCTCAATTAGTTCGCGTTTCCTGACTGCACCGGAAGACCTTGTACCGGGCATCATGGACGGGTCTATTCGTATGAGCGATGCAAACGTCATACAGCGTTATAAAGACGTTTTGACTCACGTTCACTCGGAGCTGGCCGGTATCGACATCATGTCTGTGCAGCTTGGGCATGAAGTAGACAAGTTCGTGGCCGAAATTACCGTTCCCGGATTCTGGACCGACTACGGTGTCTTCTACTCCGAAGTGTTCGAGCATGCGAAAATTCTGTGGGGCGCTGACGTACCGGTGAGCTCAACCTTTAGCGTTGACGGTTTTCTCGATCCGGATTTTGCTCCCTTGTTGGATATCTTTCAGTTCTTCGACGACGTATTGAGTCTAAGCTATTTGCCTGTGCACGATGATTTTACGATCTTCGAGCCAGAAGAGATTTATAACCAGCTTGAGACTGTAGCGGATGCGGCTGCAGTGCTGGCCAAACCCATTTTCTTGCAGTCGGTGGCTTACCCGACGGCGTCAGCCGTGGGCAGTTCCACCACCAAGCAGAGTCAGTTCCTGTTTGAGTTTTTCCGGTTCTGGGACGTGCATCACGAAGAAATCCCGTTTGTCTCCTTTGGTGCTTTACACGACATCAGCTTTGAGTCAGCGCAAGCGCAAATAGATGCCGGACAGTTTGATACCACCATTGATTTGACCGACGAACTGGCACGTAACCGACTGGCCGCGTATCTGTCCTCGTTTGGTCTTCGAACGTACGAAGGTAGTGGAGAACACAAGTCCGGCTTTAATACCTTGCGCAACATGGCGTTTGATCGAGGCTGGTTCAGAGATATACCCAAAACCGAGCGCCGCTACCACATGGGTTTTACCACGGCGGCCTATGATTTTCCGACGGAAGAAGAAGAACAGATCGAAGTCAGTGACTGGTTACGCGATCGCCTGAAGAAAGACTCAGACATCACGCTTTTACACTTTGACGGCGGTGTGCCGTGGGTTGAAGCCTTTGCTGACGATTTTTCCTCCCCTGAGCTGCCGTACAGCGACGCTGTAAACGGCACCTTCCTTAAGAACCGCGAAGATATTCCGGCAGGCAGTAAAGTGGTAGTCGCGATTAATCCGCTCGGTGTGCCACGCCAGCTGTTGGCACCTTACTGGGGGTTTGGAGAAGGCTTCGATTACGACGAAGACTTTAATCGTATTCCGAACGGGCAGTTCACCGACGACGAGCAGCGCTTTCCGCCGTTTCCCTGGAATACCTATAGCTTTGGTAATGCTGAAGTTCAAACGGCTTATTTGAACTACTGCAAGCGCATCTTGCAGTACTTCGACCCGGACTATCTTGTCATGGGTATCGAAGTAAGCGCCGCGCTTGAGCAGGACGTCGACGCCTACGAAGAATATTTCGAGCTGCACAAGTTTGTTTATAACACTCTAAAAGCCGATCCCGAGTTTAAGCACATTCCTTTGATGGTGTCGTTCTCGGCGACCAGTTATATGATTGACGAATTTGGCGTTGCGTACAAATACGACGAGCAGCTTCCCGGCGTGCGCGCCGCTCAGCTTGATGCGTTTGAACGATTCTTGCCGTACACAGACATTATCGGGCTGTCTTACTATCCGCACTTTGGTAAGTACAGTGCCTACACAATGCAGGCCATGTTGTACGACGAATTGTTCGACATGCTCGATCGCTTCGGCGCAGGCGATAAGCCGATTGCGTTTGCTGAAAGCGGGTTCACGGCCGACCCCTACAACATTCTTGACGGGTTCCTGTACCTGGGTTCTGAAGAAAAACAGCTGCGCTATTTCAAACTTCTGTTCAGGGAGCTGGCGCGCCGATCGAACCCGGTCGAGTACATTATTAATTTCAAAGTGCGCGACAGTGATCTGGGCTGGCAGCGCCAGGTCGACGCGCTTGATCCGGACTCGCCGCCCGGAACAGCTGACTTTGTCGAGTTCCTGAAGTTCTTCAGAGACATCGGTATTTACGATGGCGACGGAGCGCTGCGCTCTGGCGGAGTGGTCTGGAAGGAGCAGCTCGAGCTACCGTATTTGCCGATAGTCGATCCGGCTGATCAGCTAATGGTTGAGAGCCCGAGCGGTGAGCTATCAGCCAGTTTTGAAATGGGTGTGACTCGCAAACCGTACTTCACTCTCATGCGAGGCAATCAGAACCTGATGGCGGCTTCGCCACTTGGGATGCTGGTGGACGGTGTATCCCTGGGAGAGCGGAACACCACTATGACCGCCACCGAGCCTGTAACCGTGATGGACAGTTTTAATACGCTCGGTGCAAAGGCCTACGCGGAAGAAAGCTACTCTGAATTTACGCTGATCATTGAGCGTGAAGACAGGCTGATTCCCGAGTATGAAATAGACGTTCGGCTGTACGAAAACGCGATGGCGTTCCGCTATAAAATTCCGGGTACGGGCACGCGCGAGATTAGCGGCGAAGATACGGCGTGGAACATTCCACATGACAGCCTGATCTGGGCGCAGCACGATCTGGTGAATTTCGAGGGCGAGTATGCCAGGAACACCATCGATGAGTTGACGGCGCCATCCGGCTTGCCGGTAACCCTTGAGTTGCCAAATGATGGCGGTTACATGTTGATCTCGGAGGCCGACCTGAAAGACTACAGTGGCATGGTCCTGACCATTCAAAATCCGGGGTCGAGCCTGATGCGGGGGCAGTTTCCGTTTGAAGCTACCTGGTCGGTTGAAGGTGGCAGTACTTCGCCATGGCGGGTCGTTGTTTATAGCGATGACTTAAACGGATTGGTCAATTCGAATGTGATTGCCAGCCTGAATCCGGATCCGGATCCTATGCTGTTCGATGAGGGACCGCTTTCTGACTGGATAAAACCGGGACGAGCGGTATGGCCAGGCTTCTTGAATGCCGACACCGGTTTTGACCTTAATTTCCAGCTTGGGCAAGTAGAGTACGCGGGTATCTTGGGATTCGATTACGTTCTGGTCGATCCAGGTTGGGAAGTAGGCTTTCCGTTCTACGGTTACCCTGACGCGTTCTCGGCGCTGGCCGACTTGGTTACGTTTGCCAAGAGTGACGGTCGCGACGTTGACATCATCGTGTGGAAGCCACTGCCAGAGCTGTACGAGCCGCTTGAGCGTCAAGCCTTTCTGCAATCTATAGCCGGGGCAGGGGCGGCGGGCGTTCGGGTCGACTTTGTATCGAGCGAAACGCAGTTCAGTCTTGGCATCATGGAAGAGGTGCGACGCGAAGCCGCAGAGCTCGAGCTGCTGGTCACGTTCGATCGTGTGGGTAAACCGACCGGCGAGAGCCGCACTCATCCCAACGAATTAACGCGTGCAGCCGTTCGTGGGCTGGGCTGGGAAGGTGGCGTTGACGAGGTGACTCCGGCGCATAACACGGCGCTACCGTTTACGCGCGGGCTCGCGGGTTCGACCGACTATAAAGTGGTTGGACTGAATGCGGCTAATCGGGGGGCAACGACGTTCGTGCATCAGTTGGCCATGGCCGGTCTGCTGGTGTCGCCTTTGCAGACGTGGGCGCTGGACCAAACGAATGCCGGGGAACTTCAAAACGCCATCGACGTAATTAAAGAGATGCCAACGGTGTGGGACGAAACCGTTGTGTTGGAGCAATCTGAAATCGGCGAGCTGGCAGCGATTGCGCGTCGGTCTGGCCGACGATGGTTTCTGTTTGTAGCCAACGGGGACACCAGCGGCACTCGCGTAATTAATGACATTGACTTGTCATTCCTGAGATCCGCGTATTACGACGCCGTCATGTTAAGCGATCTTGGTGCCGACGGAATTAAGAGAGAAACCGTTACAGGGATTTCAAATCAGTACGGTATGACTATAACCATGGAAACGGGCGGGGGCTTTGTCGCAATGCTGACATCGTCGCGGGCGCCCGGTGTTCCGGACGAAGAATGGGACGGGGGCATATTCGACAATGTTAAACCATAGAATGAAACATCTACTTGTTCTGGTTGCGGGGGTTGTTCTAACAGGACTTCCTGCTGTCAGTCACGCAATGGACACCGACGGTGACGGTGTCATTGATACGGCCGATTGTGCGCCAAATGACGCCAACATCGCGGTAGCGCATACGTACTACTTCGATCTGGATGGCGATCAGTACGGTGACGCGGCTAACGGCTTTCAGCTGTGCTCCACGACGCCGTTTCCGGGCAGCGTAGTGTGGGGCAACGACCCTGATGACACGGACAACACGGTGGTACCGGTTGTTGCTCCAAAAGGTAACCGTGTTTTAGCGCTGGATTTCCTTGATTCCGCAGCCGATGGTCAATGGCGTATCGACAGGGCGCGAGAGTTAGGCGCGAACGCCACGACACTGTCACTCGATTGGTCGTTACTCGAGTCGGCTCCAGGTGAGTATGCAGGACCTCAGGTGCCTGTACTGGACATTGTGGATGCGGCCTACGCTGCTGAAGGGTTTCAGCTAAATCTTGGAATTAATCCGTTTGCACGCCACAGTCTGCAGCTTCCCGATGATCTCGCGCAAAGTGTTGCCGCAGGCACAATGCGGTTTAACGACCCACAGTTAATTAACCGTTTTCTGGATCTGCTGACCTTCGTTCGGTCGGAGCTGGGCAATGTTGAGCTGAACGGCTTGCAGTTCGGCTTCGATATCGATTTGTACGCTGAGGTTACAAACAGCCCGACGTTCTGGTCCGACTACGGCGAATTTGTTCAAGCGGCCAGAACCCACTCACGTGCGCTTTGGGATGCGGAGCTTCAGGTCGGCGTCTCGGCCACCTTGCAAGGTCTGACAGGAAGCGAGTCCGCAAACCTGGCGACCTTGAATGCGGCGAATGACTTTGTGGCGATTAGCTACGAGCCGCGAGGAGCTGATTTTTCAGCCGCAAACCCGGCTCAGGTGAGTAACGATTTCGATCAGTTGGTAGCCGTGTATCCGGCGAAACCCTTGTATTTTACTCGCGTCAGCTATCCATCGTCTGTAGTGCTAGGCAGTTCGCAAACCTTACAGAGTCAATTTTTGTACGCTTTTTTTGATGCGTGGGACGAGTACGCGTCACGCATTCCTTTTGTTGCCTTCACTCAGCTGCATGACATCTCTGACGGTTTCGCCGCCAATCAGGCCGCGGACGATCCGTATTTTCAAAGTACGGCGGTAGACTCAACCCGAATAGCAGCCTATTTGGCCAGTACGGGCATGCGTCTGTTTGCCGGAGAGGGGGCGTCGAAGTCGGCCTATCAGAGTTTGCGCAATCTGGCCTTTGAGCGCGACTGGTGGAACGCCAAACAACGTAATTCGCGAAAGTACCTGATGGGATTTACACCCTATCCGTACGACCATAATCCAGGTGACGAGTTGATTGATTCGGTTCTCGACGCGGTGTTCTCCGACGTGACAGGTTCCGCTGACATGGTGTCGTTTCATTTTGACAAAGGCGTGCCGTGGGTTGAAGCGGCCGCCGATGACTTCTCCGCAGCCGAGTTACCCTACAGCGAAAACATGCGCATGGTCTGGGATCAGTATCGCAGCCGCAGACCAGCCGCGACGACGTCTGTTGCGATTAACCCGCTTGGCATACCCCGAACGCGTCTGGCTTCGTACTGGGGGATGGGTGAGGGGTACTACCTCGACGAGACTTTCGATCAAGTGGGCACAGGCGTTGTTCAAGACTACGAAGACCGTCTGCTACCCGCACCCTGGGATGAGCTGCCCTTAAACTCACCGGAAGTGAAACAGGCTTATCTTCACTATGCCGTTCGGGCTATTGACTACTTTAACCCGCGCTATCTGGTGTTGGGACTTGAGGTCAACCTGGCGCTGGATGATCCGGCCGTTTTTGAAGCCTACGTAGAGCTTCAGGAGTTTGTTTACGATGCGATCCGCTCGGACCCGGCCTACGATAACGTCAAGATCGTCATCTCGTTTGCAGCCGAGTTTTTAATTGACGACGAGTTTGGTACGCCTGTTCTGGTAGACGGCATTCAGGACCCGACTTTGAAGCAACGCCATCTTGATGCGATTACTGCACTGGCTCCCTATACCGATGTAATCGGACTGTCGGTCTATCCGGTCAAAATGCGATACGGTGCCTATCAGTTACCGGCCTCCATGTTCGACAATCTATTCGATACGGTCGCAACGGTTACACCAAAACCACTAGCCATCACCGAAATGGGGTATCCGCACAGCTCGTTTTCGTCCGACGTGTGGGGCTTGCCTTTTGTATCCGACGCCGACAAACAGGCGCGTTTCATTCGGCTGCTGTTGGAAGAAGCAGAGCAGAACGGCAACGTCGAGTTTGTGAACGGATTCAGCACGCGAGACATTACTCCGTACATGGACAAGCTGCGAGCGCTGTCACTGGAGGAGCCGCCGTTTATCAGTTCTGATCTCGTCGATTTTTTCCAGATTTTTGAATTTAACGGCTTGTTCGATAGCGTTGGTAATCCACTGCTTGCAGGCGACGTCTGGCTCTCAAGTCTTGGCTTAAGCTATGCGCCTGAAATCGTGCAGCAGCCTCCCGTCTCGGTTAGTAGCCCCGATGGAAATCTGGTCGCCGATATTAAAATTGACGCCGCCGGTAATCTGACCTATGAGCTGACTCGCAGCGGTATAACCATGCTGACCGAATCGCGTCTTGGTATGACCGTGGACAACGTTGATCTCGGCAGCGGCGTTGTGGAGTTAACCAGCACGTCGCCGGTTACATTCGACAGCAGCTATCCTACTCGCGGGGCGAAGTCAGTTGCCCGCAATCACTATAACGAGGTCACGCTCACGGCCGTTCGTCAAGGAATCGGAGATGCCGAGCTTGAGATTGACGTACGACTCTTCGACGACGGTTTTGCTTACCGTTACCGGGTTCCTGGCTCTGGTCTGCGTTCAATCAGCGGCGAGGACGCATCGTGGAGCTTTCCGGTTTCGAGCACCGTTTGGCATCAGGTCAGTACAGGTAACTACGAAGCCAATTACTCGCAGGCCGTCTTGGGGACGTTTGCCAACGACATAGGCGGGCCGATTACGGTTGAGCTTCCAATGGGTGACGGTTTTGTAGCCCTCGCTGAAGCTGGACTTAGGAATTACAGTGGCATGACGTATGTATCATCTTTGGGCTCCACCGAAATCAAAGCCGAATTTCTGGATGACGAAAGCTGGTTACTGGAAGCCGGTGAGTCGAGTCCGTGGAGGCTGGCTATGGTCAGTGCCGATCTCAATACTCTGGTTAATTCAGATATTGTTTATAACCTGAACGATGACCCTGATCCGTTACTCTTTCCGAAAGGCGTCTACACAGGCTGGATTAAACCTGGCCGGGCGGTGTGGTCGTGGTGGTCAGATTTCTACTCCGGCTATAGCTATAGCACACAGCTAGCTTATGTAGACTACGCAGACGAATTGGGATTCGAGTACAGCGTCGTCGACGCGTGGTGGGAAAAAGGTTTTCCGGAAGGCGATAAAGACCAGTTTGATCGTTTGGCCGACCTCGTACAATACGGTAAAGACAGTGGCCGTAACGTTGGTATCTGGGTGTGGAAGAGCTGGTTCAGCTTGTCACTTGAAGAAGACCGGCAGGCTTTCTTTCAAGCCGTGGCCGATGCCGGCGCCGTCGGCGTAAAAGTCGACAACGTTTTTTCAGACGACAGTGAATCGCAGGCCAATGTTTTGTTGCATGAAGCGATTCTGCGAGACGCTGCAAATCACAATCTCATGATTAATTTCCATGGTGTGGCGAAGCCGACCGGTTTGGCGCGAACCTATCCGAATGAAATAACCCGTGAGGGCTTCATGGGGCTTGAGTTGAACGGACTGGCGTGGGACTTTGGGCTGTTCGTCAAGCCTGAGCACAACGCGGCCATACCGTTCACGCGTTTTCTTCTCGGTCCGGGTGACTACACTCCGTTAACGTTCGATGTGCGCAAGATTGGTAAAACGACGTTTACCCACCAGTTGGCGTTAGCTGGTCTGCTTAACTCGCCTCTGCAGCACATTGCAGATAATCCCGAGTTGATTCTTGAAGAGACTGACGTTCTCGACGTGTTGAAAGATATTCCTACGGTCTGGGATGAAACCGTTGTTATTGACGAGAGCGAGATTGGCTCGATTGCCGGGCTGGCTCGACGTAGTGGCAAGCGTTGGTACTTGTTCGTCATTAACGGTGACGAATTGTTGCCGGCCAACCTGGGTGCGATTGATCTTGATTTTCTGGGGCCGGGTGAGTTCGATGCGACCCTGATATCAGACTTCAGAGCGGTTACGTTTAACCGTGAGGAACGTAGTTCGGTAACGGCGACCGATACAGTGTCGGCGAGTATGTTAGCCGGTGGTGGCTACGTTGCGCGCTTTACACCAGCGCTGCCGTCAAGTCGCACGACCCACATGGGGTTTGCGTCCATACCGGTTTCGAACACCAGGCCCGGTTGGGACGCGACGTATGCCGCTATTCGCGACAACGGCGACCTGATTACTCATACGCTTCAAGACGGAGTGCCGTGGACAGAAGCGTTGAACAGTACCGACTACCGGGACTATTCCTACCATCTTCAGGAGCACTGGAATCTGCTTAAAGCGCGTGATCGTACAATCATCCCGAATCACGTTCGCTATCTGATGATTAATCCCATTTCGACTACGTATCTGGGTATAGCCCCGTATTACGGCGAAACAACCTTTATGCCGTTGCCGCCTCCGTTCGATCAATACGAGTTTGATCATCCGGATGTTAAGCAGGCCATGCTGAACTACATGATTGCAGCCGTAGAGTTCTTTGAACCGACCTATCTGGCGATTAACGTTGAGGCCAATATTCTGTTGGCAAAACGTCCGGACCTGTGGGATGGCTTCAAGGATTTGAACGCATTCCTGTATATGGAACTCAAGCAGCGTTACCCGGATCTGAAGGTCTTTTCGACCATTCACTACGAACACATGCTTGCGTTGCATACCGAGTCTGCTCAGCTGCAAGAGGATTTAGCTGACAGTTATCCAGGCGTGCTCGAATCAGAAGTCAGAGCGCTTTTGCTTAACAGTGATCTGATGGCTTTGAGTACGTATCCGTACATGGTGTTTGATAATCCGTTTACGGTAGGCGGTCGACCGAACGCCGATTACTTTGATCGCGCCTATGCAATTGCCACCGACATGCAGCTGCAGCTGGCGATTGATCAGACCGGTTACATCACTCGCGATTTCTATCATCAGCCAACGAACGCTCAGCTATACGGTTCGGAGGTGGCGCAGCAAGACTATATGCGTTTCTTGTTAGGTGAGGCAGCGGAGAACGATTTCGCCTTTATCAACTACTTCGTACCCATAGATTACGGGACTAACTACGGCACCAATCCGACGGTTCTAACCTGGGCGTATGCGGGTCTTTTCACCTTGAACTCTCAGGGAAAACTGGCGCTCGAAGACTGGAATGCATTTTTGAACTTGCCTCATCAGCCAGCTTTGACCGGCGACCGGCGAGCGGGCAGCGTGCAGTCTACCGTTATCGGAATAGACAAAGTGAATTTCGCTCTGGACAACGGTTTCGTTGCACGACTTGAGTTTCTCGACGAAGACATACTTCGTGTACGCATTAATGCGGACAGGTTACTGACGTCATGGGAAAGCGGTGCGATTTCATGGGATGAGTCTGGTACTCCAGGCAGCATGATTTCTGAAGATGAAGACAACGTCTACATGATTACGCCACAGCTGTCTGTCATTGTTCAAAAGTCGCCTTTTCAGGTCACGACCTTGCGCTCTGACGGCACGCTCATTTCGAAAGACGTTGAGCTGGGTATTGGCTACAACTCCGATACGGGCGTGATCTACAACCGCAAGGAAGCCCCGGAAGGCGAGGCCTATCTTGGGCTTGGCCTGCGCGGCGGTCCTGTTAACCGACGCGGAGACGTGTTTTTACAGCGTAATACCGATAACTTTGGTTACGGTGAATTTACCAGCCCGCTGTACTCCAGCACGCCGTTTTTTTACGGCGCACAGAACGGAACGTTTTACGGTTTGTTCCTCGACAGCCCGGCGCAGCCGTTCTTCGATATGGATAGCAACTCCGATAACACGCTGCTTATTGGCGCGTATCAGGATGAGCTCGATTACTATCTCTTCGCGGGCCCGGGTCCCGGCAATGTGGCTGAAGCATTTGCTCGTGTAACAGGCTTTATTCCGCTTCCGCCGAAGTGGGCGTTAGGCTTTCATCAGTCGCGATATGGCTATCAGTCCTGGAGTGAAATTCAAACGGTCGGACAAACGTTCCGTGATCTTCAGATTCCGGTTGACGCGGTGTACCTGGATCTGGATTACATGAATGACCTCGACTGGTTCAGCTGGAATCCTGTGGAATTTGCTGATCCTGTGGCCAATAATGCGCAGCTCGAGGCTATCGGAATCAAACGGGTTAATATTCTGGATCCGTCGATTCAACCAGACGACCCTCTGTATGAGTTTTTGGTGGACTCTCACTTCTTCCTTGAAGACTCGTTCGGCGACCCGGTCCTCGGCAGTATCTTCTTGCCATTTGGCGACGTCAGCTGGTTCGATTACACCAGAACCGATGCCGGAAATTTTTACAAAGGCAAGCTGAAGTCGTTCATGTTGAGCGGAGTCTCCGGAATCTGGAATGATATTAACGAGCCTGCCAGTAACTTCATGCCTCAGGCTATTTACGACTTTGACGGCCAAAAGCGCTCCGATCTGGAAGGTCGTAATCTGTACGCATTGGCTAACGTTAAATGGACTCAGGAAGCCATGCTTGAGCTGCGACCAAACGAAAGACCGTTCATTCTGTCGCGTTCAGGTTACGCAGGAAGCCAGCGTTACAACGCGAACTGGAGTGGTGACTCTCTGAGTACGTTTGACAGTCTCAGAGTCAGCATTCAAAACAGCATTCACATGTCTATTAGCGGCATGATTCAGTTCGGTCACGATATCGGTGGCTTTCTGGGTACTCCCGACGCTGAACTGTTTACGCGCTGGATGCAGTTTGCGAGCTTTAATCCGTACTTCCGCAATCATGCTGTGAATACGTCGGAGTTGAGTGAGCCTTGGGTTTATGGCGAACCCTATACCACCGTAGTCCGTGATGCGATTGAAGGGCGCTACCTGCTGTTTCCGCATCTGTACACCATGGTAGAAAGAGCTTCCCGTACGGCTGAACCCGTGCTGGTTGCAAGCTACTACCATTTTCCAAACGATCCGGAAACGTATGAACAGGACACCGAGTTCATGTTCGGTCGGCATATGCTGGTAGCACCTGTTTTTGAATCCGGCGCAACGGAGCGCACGCTCTACTTGCCTCAAGGTAGTGACTGGTTCGACATGCAAAGCGGTGAGCGTCATACGGGTGGTCAGTCGATAACGGTACCTGCGCCTTTGAGCGTCATTCCAACCTTTGCGCGTGCCGGTGCCATCTTGGTGGGCGGACCACTTAAGCAATACGTCACCGAACCGGTGCCACCTCTTGTGACAGTTGACCTGTACCCGGGTAGCGACAATAGCTACACGCTTTACGAAGACGACGGCATCAGTTTCGATTTCCAGAGTGGTAACTACCGACGAACACCTATAAGTGCTCAGTACGCTGCGGGTTTGCGTGAAGTGACCATTGGTTTACCGACAGGCGACTGGGTGCCGCCACAGCGGCCTTGGGAGCTGTATTTCCACGATATGACTGGCGCTCCCGTCAGTGTCAGTTTGGACGGCGTAGCGTTAGCACCAGCTGCTGATGAAAACGAACTCGATCAGCTGACGGAAGGGTGGTTCTACCGGGAGAGTGATGCAGTTCTGGTGGTGAAACGCGCTCAAAGTGATCTTGCCACGGTTATTCGGGTTGAGGAATCGGCCATTCGCAACAGAGGCTTTCGGAGTGCGCTTCAGGATGCGTCTGGAACTCCCGGGCCGGTAAGGTCAAATGGCAGTGCCGTGCGGGCTATCGATAATTAACCAAAGTTCGGTAGCAAACGAAATACCGGCGCTCTTGCGGGCTAAGCTGGTGTTGGCCAGACAGTCAGAGAGAGGCGGCGCCTTCGTATAAACAGAGTTTGCCGATTGGTGAGACCTGTTTCTGTGTTGTGGTAACCACGAGAATAGTAGCGTGGTTTAACGTGCTGGGAAGTATTCTGGCGGGACCTACGCTTCCAAAGCGCGTTGATAAGCTTCGAGTGTTTTCGCCGCACATTGTTCAAGGCTAAAGTGGCCAGTGCGGTCAAACCCTTTTTGAACGAACTGCTGCTTCAACTCATTGTCGTTGTGTAGTCGATTCATGGCAGCGGCAATGTCGCTGACGTCATAAGGGTCCACAAGTAGCGCAGCGTCACCAGCTACCTCTGCCAGGCTACTACCGTTTGACGTGATGACGGGTGTGCCGCAGGCCATAGACTCCAACACGGGCAGGCCGAAACCCTCCCATAACGAAGCGAATAGAAACACTTCGGCAGCGGAGTAGAGCGCTGGCAGGTGCGCCGAGTCGACGTACCCCGGTTGAATGACATGATCGCCAAGATCAAGTTCAGCAACGAGCGCATCAAACGCTTCAGCGTTCCAGTCCCGTTTGCCTACCATTACCAGTTTTACATCACGGCCGTTTTGGTCAATAAATTCGCGATACGCTCTCAGGATACGGAAAACGTTTTTGCGCTTTTCGAATTTACCCACGTAAAGCATATAAGGAGCGTCAAGCCCGTAGTGTTCGACGACCACTTTACGAGCCTGCTCTTCATCCACTCGGGTTATGCGTGGATCAATGCCGTGATAAGCAACAGCCAGTCGTTCATCCGGAATTCCGAAGTAGTCTTGTACTGTTTGTCGGCAGTGTTCAGAAATACAAATAATCATTTTGGATTTGCGTAAGCCTGACTTGATGAGTCGGTTTAAACGCAGTCGAATTAAAGTTGGGTAAAACTCGGGATGTTCAAACATGCTGGTGTCGTGCATGGTGAACACGTTACGACCGGGTGAGAAGGGCGGTGGCGTAAACGTGGAATGAAAAATATCTGGCTGGCTGCGTTTGACCGCAAGAGGTAGTGACAGGGCCATGCTGACCGTGCGCCAACCGGGTTTGAGAATTTCATAGTGAACGTTATCACCCGTTTCGGGAAACGATTGCGCCGCCGCTTCGCTCAGGCAAAAAACGTGATAATTGTTCTCCGGTGCGTAACTTGACATGCTTTGGACAAGGTTATGTTCGTACGTTTCGGGGCCACCGCCACGGCGTCCCGCCATTACGGGAAAAATGCCGATCTTCACAGTGTCATAACCTCGTGGTAGCAGGCCTCGAGATGGCTGACGGCCGTATTAAGCGAGTAGTCGTTTTCGATGAAGTGCTTGGCCGCGTTGCCCATTTGCTTGGCGTATTCCGGATTTTCGATGAAGTAATTAACGGCATCGACAAATGCGTCCTCATCTGATCGTGGTGTTAACAACGCACGTTTTTGATGTTCGAGAATTTCCGGGATGCCGCCAACGTCAGACACAACAATGGGCAAGCCTGCTGCCATACCCGAGCATATTGACAGAGGCACGCCTTCAATTTGTGAGGGGTGAACCTGAATATCAATCAGTGGCAGCATTGACGCGAGGTCTTCTACAAAACCGACAAAGCTGACCGTGTCGTCCAGTTCAAGCTTGGTGCAGTACGCTTTGAGTTCAGCTTCAAGCGGCCCCACGCCCAGCATCCACATACGTGCGTCAGGGTGTTTTTGATGAATGCGTTTGAAACAGCGCAGCAGCGAATCTTGCACCTTTTCCGGATAGAAGCGCGCAATGTTGGCGAGCAGAATATCGTTGTCGCCAAGACCCAGTTCTCTACGTTTGCTTTGGCGATCTTCGGCAGTGTATTCGGGGATGTCGATTTCGAAGCCGCAAATGAGCGTGCGAAGTCTCTCGGCCGGGAAACCCATTTCGAGGGTTTGTCTATACGTTTCCTCACAGTGCGCAGAGATCATGTCGTATCCCCGTATAGCAAAGCGGTTAACAGATTGTATGAGGTTACGTTTCCAGCCAAGGTCTGACCAGACGTATAGAGTGGTGAGAGTCTTAACGGGTGTCAGACGTTGAGCAATGGCTCCGACGCAGTCTGCATAGCAGTTGTGGGTGTGCAGAATGTCGACGTCCAGATCGATAAGCAGCTTCTTTAAACGCCGCGCTGAGCGGATGACCGGTTTATGGCGGCCCCACGGAATTTTTGCGATCACTTCAATTCCAGCCACTTTAGCGGCTTCCACAAACGGCGTTTCAGTTTCGTGCGGGTTAGCAAAACAGGCCAGATGAATAGTGAATTTGGTCTTGTCTATTCGCGCTAGCCAGTTAAGCAAGGCTGTTTCAACACCGCCATAGGCCATGGTGTGAATCAGATGCAAAACAGTAACGGGTTTTTTTGTTGTTGTAGTCATAGTTCTATTTATTGTTCGTGGGTCGTTCCGGCGGTTTTGCTCTCGTCCCAATGATTAATGTAACGCAGTGTGATTGCGGCATAAAAGCAGAATTTGAGAACGCGCACAAGCGTTACAAACCAGGCCATGGCAACAGGTCCGCTCTGTGCGGCAATTGGGGCACCCAGCAAAAATATAACCGTAACGATTGCCTCACAGGCAAGTGTTGCTCTAGAACACAGCTGTATGCCAAAAGTTTGCAGGACAGGCATTGTGAACAGGTCAATGCAGGTGCCGATGATCAGAATCTGAAGAATGATAACCGAGGGCTGGAAGGCCTCGCCGAGTAGAAGTGGAACCAGCCAGGGAAGCAGCCAGATTGTCACGGGCACTGCCACGGCTGACACGAGTAATCCGCCGATCAGGTTCATGCGAAGCAGAACCCATAAACGACCTTGCTTGGCGTATTCGATGACTCGGGGTTGGGCGATTACACCCGCGTAGCTGGCCAGCAAAGTGGCCATGACGGCCAAATGTGTAGCCGCACCGTACTGACCTGCCTTTTCGGCCGAGTTCATCGCAGTAAGAAACAGGAGGTCAGCGCGTCCGGATATTGTACTCAGAATAATAATGGCGCCGGTAGCGCCAACAAACCGCACTAAAGAACGGCGGTCGTCAGCCGGGGGGGCTTTCGAATACAGGTAGGGCTGGCTGACGATTATGAGTCCAACGATGAACGTAACCAGAGCCCCGATTCCGTAAACGGCGATATACGGGACTGCGGTCTTAATACCGGCATACATTAGAAATAATATTACGGCGAGACGTATGCAGGCTGATACGAGGTCGAGCGTTGCGTAAGTTCGAAAACGCAAGTTGAGCTGCAGGTAGGCGGCGGTGCCGCGTAACGCAAGCAAACCAAACGTAGAGAGTATGATTATGATAATGAGCTGCGATCCACTCTCTGTCTTGAACAGTGCATTCGCCAGTGGTTCTCTGAGAATGAAAGCGATGAGCCCGGTAGATAGAGCGATGAGAAGTTTGAGTCGAAACGTGCCGCCCAGCATGCGCTCAACACGGGCAGGTTCTTCGCGATGCAAACTCCCAAAGCGCACCATGGCCCAGTCGAGCGGAGCACCGATCATTCCGTCGAGGAGCAGAATCAGGGTAAGTGCGGCGGCGTAGAGGCTGTATTGTTCCGGTCCGGTTACGCGGGCCGCCAATACGCCGCAGGCGAACAGTGCCAGAAGGCCGGTTATTTTACCGCCAGCGACGAGTGCCAGCTCGCGCATCGCTGAGAAGGATCCAAGGGCCATTGCAATGCGTTTACTTGGTTACTTCAACGACAACCCAGGGTGGCAGTGGAGATCGGCGCAGAAACTTGAATGGCTCCGTCGACACCAGCCAGAAGATAAAGCGAACCGGCATGGCGAAAAGTGCGCCTTTGAAAGAATTCTTGCTTCTGATGAAGCCCCAGTAACCGGTGATGGGGCGCGCAGAGGCTTGTGAGCAGCCAGAACTTTTAAACATGTTGCTATAGTCGCCAACTGAAAACAGAAAGCGGCTGCCCGGCGGGTTAAACACCGGTTTATAGGAACCTGGTTGCCGGCCATGGAATATGTCGAAAGGGAAGTAACGATTAGGGCTGCTTACAATAATTTTTCCGCCCGTTTTTAAAACGCGAGTCATTTCGTCGGCCAGATTCTGGCGGTCTTCCAAACCGTTTTCGGCGACAATGTTGCTGTCACCGACAACGCCCACGTGAGGAAATACGCAGCCGCAAAATACGGCGTCAAACGACCCCGAAGAGAAAGGCAAATGCATGCCATTGGCCAGCATAAGCTTGGCATGAGCCGTGCGGTTGGGCCAAACCTGTGTCCGGTTGCCGTTGTCGATGCCCCAGCAATCGAAACCCGCATCGTTGAGCATATCGACTTCGGTGCCAGTGCCACAGCCCAGAGAAAGAATGCGCGGTGGACGGCCGAGTCCCTCAAACAGTTTCTTGAAAGTAGGGATCCAGTAATGTTCGGTTGTGTATCGATTGCTATTTTCTTCGTAGCACAAACAGGTGTCGTCAGAAGCGTCGTCGAAGCGATCACCGATAATCAGGTCCGGAAAACCATTCTCCAGTTTAAACGTGCCGGGGCAATCGGGATGAGTAGACGTGCTGCATTGAATATGATCCTCGTTACGAATCAGATCGTCACGGCATAACGGGCAGACCAGTTTAAGATCTGCTTCCGAAGCCGATGGAGTATCGGATATTGTATTGTTGCTGTTCACGAGAAAATACTCCTCATACTACGTTTAGTCGTACTGGCCAGGACTTAATCAAACAGTGGAATGTCCAGAATAAGAATCAGTCTGTCTTGTTAACACCGACGGTCAGTTGCTTGCTGTGGGTACCTTGACGCTATTAACCGTGTGGTTTGGTCTCACCGCAAAGCGTCTTTGCTCAAGGCGCTGCCTGATTCTACCGAATCAGGTTCGTTCGGCTCAAATCCGTGCTGTTCCCTCAGGCCGCTACGGCCGAAACTGGCCGTTTGCCGGGAAGGACAACGCTACTTACTGCACTGCTTCTTGGCCATTTCTACTGGCGCTTTATTTTCTACAGTAATTCCCGGCATTTTTGGCCGACGCGCCGCGCTTGGGTGTTTTACGAAGATGTCGCAACCATCACATACGGTGGGTCGTCGTTTGGCGGGCTTCTTCGACGAAAACAGCGAGCGGGCAGAGACAAACTTGTCGTTATTCCAAACGGTATTGAGGTCGATAGGTCCTTCTATCTTGCTCAGGTCGTCGAAATCCCGGTTTTGCTGATATACGACGCAGCAGGGTGACACGCCGCCGTCCGGATTAACCACCATGGACCGGTAGAGGTACATGCACGGCCCTGGCTTTTCTGATTGGCCAAACTGTTGTTCTTCGTGATCGCTCTCATTCCGGCCGGTGACGCTGGTTGGGTACCATTTGTCGGCCGTTTCTTTGCGATTCTTAAATTCGTAAGGCATGCCAACAGGGATAAAGCGAAGCAGGTCTACGCCCATTTCCGCAGCCAGTTTTTCAGCCTCCGGAATTTCGTGCTCATTTTGCTTCATGACGATGTACTGCCATTCGATTACTGGCAGGGTTAAACCGCGCTCGTTACGCTTGCGAATGAGTTCTTTCAGATTCTTAATAACGCGGTCGTATTCACCGCGAATACGGTACTGAGCGTACGTTTCCTGGCTGGTGCCGTCGAGGGAAATGACCAGGTACTCTAGACCGCTGTCGAGAATTTTGTCGATATCGTCGGATGTCACAATGACAAAGTTAGAGCTAAGATTTGTACCGACGTTCTTGCTCTGAGCGTACTCGATCATTTTGTACACTTCTTTGTTAATCAGCGATTCGCCCCAGTTGTGCAGATACACTTCGAACAGGTAGGGAATATGGGGTTCGAAATAGTGTTTGAAATGCTCAAACGACATCATGGCCTGATCGCGTTTCAAGTCATTCAGACCGGTAGGGCACAACGGGCAGCGCAGATTACAAAAATTGCAGGGATCGATAATGAGTAGGTACGGGTTGCTGACGACCTCAATGCGACGAAGCTTGCGTTCGAATTCGACTCGAAGCAGATTGAACCACTTCTTGATATTGCCGTGTTGTAGCACCGAGCGCAGGTGCCGCGAGTTACGCGTGTACTGTGGGATTTTGTTTAGAAATTTTTGTGCAAGTGACATGGCTATTTAGTCCGTTAGGCCGATGCAGAGGCGTGTTTTTCACGTTCAGCAAGAAGGTATTCAATGGTCAGACCGGTGCCGGACTGAAGAGAGACTTTCGGTTTCCACGAAAGCAGTTTTTCAGCGGCTTTTATGTCGCAGTAGCTGCGCCAGATTTCCGTAAGCCGGGCTTGGTCTGTGTTACTGGTAATGTTGATGGTGGCTGACATGCCGTCGACAACCGCCTGAGCTATTTCGCTTACCGTGCGTTCTACGCCGCCGCTGATGTTGAAAATATGTCCTGCGACTGTTTCGGGTCGTTCGCCTACAGACAGGAAAGCCTCGACGGCGTCGTCAATGTAGAGCGGGTCGCGGGTTTGGTCTCCTCCCATGAGGCACAAGTCCGGTTTGCCGGACGCAACTGTGTCGACTACATAATTAATCAGGTTGTAACCCTGGCCCGGGCCGTAAATCAAAGACGGTCGCACGCACACAGTGGGTACGCCGTGGATCTTGCGGTACAGGTCGCAGAAATTCCAGGCAGCAACCTTTCCGATAGCGTAAGAGCATATTGGGTCAACAGGAGTGGTTTCGCTGTGTGGTGTAGGGGCGTTGCCGTACACCTTGGTGGAATCGATAAATACGAACAGCTCACCGTTGCACTGACGAAAGGCGTCCAGTGCATTCAGAGTACCCGTAATGTTTCCAGCCACAACGGCATGTGCTTGAACAGAGCTTTCCGTTTTGTCCGGTTCCGCTGCGAAGTGATACATCACGTCAGGTGAGAATTCGGATACGGTTTTCTGAAGCGTGCCCGCATCGAGCAAGTCACACTGAATCAGGGATAGCTTGGGTGAATCAAGAAGGTGACTCAAACGCTGCGGACTGACCCGGCCGCGTGACAGTGCGCATACGGTAGCGCCCTGTTGCAACAGACCTTCGACAACGTTTGCACCCAAAAACCCGGTTGCGCCTGTGACAAGAACTCGTTTACCTGTGAATCTGTTTTGCGACATAGATCACCTTTGCGCCTAGTAGGCGCCCCTGTGAAGTGCCACCATCACGAAGGTGTTGAACAAGATTTTAATGTCGAACCAGAAAGAACGTTTTTTGACGTACTCGATGTCCAGAGCAACGGTGTCTTTAAAACTAAGATGACCGCGTCCGGAAGTCTGGGCGAGTCCAGTGATGCCGGGGCGAACTGAAAACTTCTTGAGCATGTCGCCTTTGTAATACGGCAGCATTTCCGGGATTTCCGGGCGAGGGCCAACCAGTGCCATTTCGCCGGTCAGCAAGTTCCAGAAATTAGGCAGCTCATCGAGACTGGTTTTTCGCATCCATTCACCTTGCGGGCTCACTCGAGGATCTTTCTCGACCTTAAAGCGCAGTGTTTCCATTTCCTCTTTAGTGTACTTGTACGCATACAGTTCAGGAAAGCGTTCCTTCGCGTCAGCGTAAAATGTTCTGAACTTCACAAACGTAAAGTTCTCGGCGTTTACGCCTAACCGCTGCTGTCGGAACAAGATCGGACCGGGTGTTCCACGCCAAATGATGAGTCCCAGAATAAGCTGTATTGGAAGCGTTAACGTTAGCGCGACCAAAGCAACAACAATTTCCAAAGCGCGCATGACCGGATTGACAGGTTCAATTTCGAACTGCGTGGTTTGTGGGAGCGCCTCTTCCTGGCGAGGGAGTGGCAAACCACCAGTCAAACCAGCTGCAACATCCGTAAGGATTCCAGCGTTGGCCATGTGAGCTTCTTTTTTCAACTGAGCCACGACGTCCAAAGCCTTGCTTCTTTGTCGCGCAGAGTCGCTGATATCGGTTTGAACCGAGCCTCGCGACTTGTCGGCTGAAACGTCAGTCAAGATGCCTGCATTGGCAAGTTGTGCTTCTTTCCGCAGTCGATTCACGACGTCGATTGCGTCCTGACTGGTTTGTGGCTGCCAATTCGTGCCGTCTACGAGTTTGCCTCGCGAGGCATCAGCTGGGCGATCAGCTCGTGTGTCAGCCAGATCGTCTGCTCTAAGTGGACGTATCTTTTCCGAAGTCCCTTCATTTTTCATTTGATTGCCCCCCAATCAAGTCACGCTATAAATACTTTGTTATTAGTTAGACATGTATTTATTTATTGTTATTTATTATAAGAATTGTCAAAAAATGTTATCATGACATTCGGCCTTGATCAATAAATAAGTCGTAGTGAACGATCGGTCTTGTAACAACATTTACTTTCGACACACAAAAATACCTTAGTGACGAATCTCGTGTTGTGCAAGCTGGCATTGTTTGTTGACTCCATTAGAACGTTTCTGAGAACAACGCCCCAAGTGAGTAGGCCGTTGTCAGTTGGCGCTCGTTCTTTTGAGCTTTTACATAACAGCTAATTTTATGTCGTTGTCAGTTATGTTTAACGCAGAACAAATGGCCGTCGGTTCAGGGTCGATCGGGCTGAATCAAAAGCGCGTCGGTTGATTGACACTATTTTTTGAGATGCGTACATTTACAGCGGTTCGCGGTAGGTTTTGCTGGTATTTACCAGCCTTACATTAATCTGACCTGCAATTGATTTGACGATGGAGTGGGTTGTTTGTCAGCTAAAAACAAAATAGGACTGCACATGGAGTGCTCAAGTAAGTCAGGCCATTGCTCAGTCGTTTGGGTGGGCCTGTTGATATGTCTTCTGTTCATGTCGGGCTGCTCTCACAGGGTTCCTCCTGATGCCGGAATGCTACGTTCGACTGACGCTCCGGTGCCCGTCAGGTTGTTGCCAGCGGGTAAGCCTCCTGCTTACGTATTGCAAAACGGCGACACCGTTGAATTCAAATTCTTCTACGTACCCGACTTAAACGAATTAGTTGTGATTAGACCCGACGGCAAAATATCACTTCAGCTTATTGGCGAAATACAGGCGTCTGGTCGTACGCCTTCCGAATTGGAAGCTGAGGTTGTCGATCGTTATACCGGGGTTATTCAAGAACCGGAGGTCACCGTTCTGGTGCGCCAGTTTACCGAGCCGTTAATATTTGTTGGCGGACAGGTTCGTCGACCAGGCAGCATTGTGCTGAAGCGTCCTACCAGTGTGTTGCAAGCCATACTAACCTCCGGCGATTTTATAGAGGGTGCAGAGCGAAGAAATGTTGTGGTTCTCCGTCACGATAATAATTCTGAAAAGCCGCAGTTCATTTCGTTGAATTTGCGTGACTACGTGGCCGGTTCGAGTTCCAAATCGTCGCCTTGCAAAGGTGACGATTGTGAGCAAATTGTGGGTAGACAAGTAGTGGGTGATATTTACCTGCAGGCAAACGATGTAGTTTTCGTGCCCGAGGCACAAATCAGTCAGGTAGCTGATTTTTTCGATTTGTATTTAAGCAAGATAGTGCCGATTTATCGAAATATGGGGTTGAGCTTCAATATAGAAGTTAACGACAAAGACAATATTAATCTTGGTAACTAAGAGCCGTTGCCAGGGACTGGGCGTGTGCCGGGTATCGCAGATCGATACGCGAACAGTTTTTAAGAGTTAAAAATGCAATGACCGAAATAACCCAGGAACAGTTTGAATCTCCCGCCGTCTTGTGGGGGGATTTGCTGCGGACCCTGAATAGTTCAAAACTTCTGATTATTACCGTGCTGTTATCTACCATGATAACGGCGTTTGTGAGTCTGCAATTTATTACCTGGCAGTACGAAGCTAACGCTAAGCTTCTGGTAAAGCTGGGTCGTGAAAATACCGAGGTGCCGGCGACCGTCGACAAAGGTGGAGTGTTCACAACAGGAGTCCGCAAAGAAGAGATAAACTCCGAGATTCAGCTGATTTCTTCACGGCCTTTAATCGAAGCTATGGTCGACTTACTCGGGCACGAACGTTTTATGTTTGCTCCGGAGACTCCGGTAGGATTTGTTCAGAAAGTTAAATACCAACTCAAGATGGCCAAGCGCTGGGTAACCACCTTCATTGGGGATACGTTAATCAAGCTTGGTCTCCAGCAGTCGTTTACCGATCGCGAAAAAATAATAATGGGTGTCACTAAACGTTTGTCGGTGACACGCGAGAAAGATTCAGACGTTATTTCTCTCACGCTGCGCCTCCCGGATCCTGATCTGGCAACCGTCAGTCTGAATACGTTGCTTGAACTTTATTTGGACCGTCGCATTGATCTGCGCCGTAACATAGACATACGCACTTTCTTTGACGACCGGGCAAGCGAAAATCGCAATCGCCTTGCCGAGTTGGAACAAGAGCAGGAAGAGTTGAAAGATAAATGGAACATCAGTTCAATAGACGAACAGCGCAAGCTCCTCTTGCAACGCAAGCACGAGCTGTACAAGAAAATCGACTCAAACAATAATGAACGCGCGCTGCTGGGCACACAGCTCGTGGTGTCGCTTGACGGTTCTGGCAACAGTACCAGCGTTAATAATCTTCCAGCGGATATTTCAGCGGACGCGTCAGTTGATATCATTAAAGGTCGAATCACCAAGCTGAGCATGGAGAAGATTAATCTGCGCGACATTTACGAACCTGATTCCAAGCCTATTCGCAAGATCACAACCGAAATTGGGATGCTGGTTAATCTATTGGTGCGTGGCCTGCATACGGAAACCAAAGAGCTGGAAACTCAAGTGGCCTTTATCGATAACCGGTTGGACCAGTTGAACCAGGGTGCGGACAAACTGCGCAGTCTTGAGCGAGAACGTAAACTGATCGAGCACAAGTACTTGTCATTCGCCAACCGTCGCGAGGACGCCATGATTTCAGAAGAGTTCGACATTCGGCGTGTATCCAATATCTCTCTTTTGTCTCCTCCCGTACGCCCAATCAAACCGGTGTACCCTCGCAAGACTCTGATAATGGCATTGTCTTTTATCATCGGCTCTATTGCAGGTATCGGGTTGGCACTGTTGCGGCGATACCTCAATGACACCATTCGCTCGCAGCGCGACCTGACGTCGATAAACGGGCTAGCCTGTCTGGGCACGTTCGATATCCACGCCAAATCGGGATCGACTTCACTCTAGTGAGTGTAGCGCAGTTGCATGACAAGTATTCGGGGCAATCACAAACGCAGCGATAGGCGACCTGCGTACGCGGGAAGGTTGTTCCTCGATGTTTTCCTCTGAAGGAGGTTCGCTGAAGCTGGCCTTTGGGTCAGTTGCGCTCGGTGGGGTGTGCGGCGCGCTGTTCGTGCTGTTATCCGTCAAATCATCGCCGTACCTCGCGGTCGTTTTGTTTGTTGGCATCATCGTAACGGCGATATTGTTTCGCTATCCTTTTCTGGCTTTTCTCTCTGCCTGCGCTGTAATTCCAATGGAGCGTCTCGGTCGCTTCACTGAAGATAGCAGTATGTATACGTTCTCGCTTATGCGCGTGATAGGCATTCTGGCACTAGCGAGCTTGCTGCTGCATCTGATGATGAAAAACGAAAAAATAAGATTTGGCCCGCCAGTTTACCTCTACACGATTTATTGGTTGCTTGGCCTGATAGCAATTACGCACACAACCGACTTGCTGGGTAACGTTCGAGCAAGTGGAGCGATTCTTGGAAATTTACTCTTTTTGTTTTTGATTATTAACGCCGTCCGAGACTGGAAGCTTGCTCGTCAGTCGCTTTATGTTTGGCTTACGGCTTCGACGTTAATCGGAATGTACGCCATATTCGACTGGTACTTTGGCCAGAGCTTTGCCGAAGGCGCAATTGGCGTGTCTGACAGTCGCTTTAGTACCGTATTGTCTGACACTTCAGAGTACGAATCGCTGGATACCGTCAGGCGAGCTACAGGACCTACCTCTCACTCGGCGGTGTTTGGTATGAACTTGATTCTCACACTGCCGTTCTTTGCTTATGTCTGGCACAGGAACAAGGACGTATTAATTCGTGCTGTCGTTGGGATCTCGGCGGCTGTTACGATCTACAATATTTTTCTGACCAACACGCGTGCTGTCATTATTCTGACTGTGGTTGTGATGATGATGCTGGCTTGGCGAAAGTTAATTGTGGTTACCACAGGTCGAATAATGCTGCTCATATTTATGGGCGTGATGATGCTGCCGTTTGTACCCGATGCGATTTACGACCGGGTGCTGGATCCGTCCAACTATTCCGTCGAAAAATCGGGTACTCTGCGAGCACGACTTCAATATTGGAGCGCTGGACTTGAGATCATTCAGGAGGAGTGGCTCATTGGCATCGGGCCGGGGAATCAGCAGGAAATTCCCAAACGAATGGTAGGGGATGCCCCGGCCGAGACGACGGTTCATAATGAATATCTGCAAACCTTTATTGAGCTTGGGATAATCGGCTGGACAATATTTTTTGGTTTTGTGCTCGTTATTTTGAGGTATAGCTTCAAGGCGGCGGCTACTTTCAAAGATCATCCCGAAACTCAAGATCAGTACTGGTTTCTCATTGCGGCTCAAATCGCTATGATTTCGGTGCTGATTGATGGTCTGCAAGTTGATGTTTTCCATTTCCCGTTAAAAGGCTGGTGGCTTATCGCGGGCTTAGTTTGTGCTTTGTATACAATGTCAAAAAAAATTCCGCCGGAAAGCGTGAGCCAGGGAGGTAGGGTGTGAGTGCAGGTGAACAAACGGATGTGGCTGTAATTGTTGTGGGGTTAAACGCGCGCGACTACGTGCGCGAGAGCTTTGCTTCGGTAGTAGCCGCGAAGTGGCACGATGTTACTTACGAACTCATTTACATCGACAACGGTTCCCACGACGGAAGCGCTCAAGCGATACGAGATGAGTTTCCACAGGCTAGCGTTATAGCGAATGAAGAGAACGTGTTCTATTGTCCGGCGGCCAATCAGGGCGCTGCAGTGGCTAACAGTCGCTACTATTTTTTCCTGAATGACGACACCATTGTCTACGACGATGCAATTGCGGTTCTTGTGCAGTACATGGACGCTCATCCGGAAGTAGGTTCGGCTGGGAGCCGCCTTCTTAACACGGATGGTACTGACCAATGGTCCGGACGACGCTTTCCATCGATGTGGAACGCGATATTAGGGCGCCGGTCAATTTTGAGTCGGTTCATGCCGAATGCGAAAAAACTCACAGACTATTTGTATCGGGACGAAATCGCTCTCGGTGAGCCGTTTAAAGCGGACTGGGTTTCGGCTGCAGCCCAACTGGTCAGTAAAGAGACCTTCGAGGCGGTAGGCGGTTATGCAGAGGACTACTACTACTGGCATGAAGCTGTTTTTTGTGACCGCATAAGGGCAACAGGCAAGGAAATAGTGCTTCACCCGCAGTCAAAAATAATGCATTACGAAGGGAAGGGCAGCGGTGAGCGACCCTACAAGATTCGTAAATGGCATATCATCAATTTTCACTACGGTGCCTTTCGCTGTTACTGCGAGCACTACAAGCTTGGCCGTTTTAACCCAATGCGTTTGCCAGTGTCGATTGCATTGGCATCCAGAGCTTTCGTTTTACTGGCGGCCACTCGTTTAGCTTCGTTCACAGAATCGAAACCGGCCGAGTAAGGCACTTACCAGAGAATTCTATCTATGGGCGATCCGTACTACAGAAAACTCACTATTGCTGATGACCTCGCGGCTCAGGCGTACTATCGAAATCGTCGGGTTCTGGTTGTAGGCGCTGATGGTTTTATTGGCATGAATCTGGTGCGCGCACTTGATCAACTCGGGGCTGAAATCTCGATTGTCACGCGACGTAAAGTATCAGACGCTGCCAGTTTCGCCGCCCATGTTTTTCGCGGTGACATGATGGATGAAGGTCTCGCAGACAAGGCTGTCAAAGGACAGTCCGTGGTGTTCGCACTGGCCGGTGTGCTATCGGCGACGTTGAGTAATAAAGACCCGGAGCAAAGTCTCAAGAACGATTGTCTGCCCAACCTTCGTTTGTTTCGTGCGTGTGAGCGTGAAGACGAAAAACCGGTGGTAATATTTTCAAGTACACGTCTCGTGTACGGGACTCCGCAGTATTTACCAGTGGACGAAGCTCATCCCAACGTTCCGCAAAGTGCGTACGCGGCACACAAGCTGACTATGGAAAACTACCTGCGCATTATGGGGCAGACCTCGGGTATGCCGTATTCCGTGCTGCGAATATCTAATCCGTACGGGCCACATCAGTCGCTGCAGTCAAGAGGCTACGGCGTCATTAATCAGTTTATTCGCATGGCCGCGATGGGAGAGCCTATCTCTATTTTTGGCGAGGGCAAGCAGAAACGAGACTATATTTTTATCGACGACGTTATTAATACTTTACTGATGGTCGCAGCAACCAAGCGTTGTCACGGGGAAATATTTAACCTGGGCGGGTCAGAGTCACTGAGTATTGCTCGCGCGGCTACCCAAATTTCCGAACTGGCTGAAAGCGAGGCTGTAAAGTTCGTACCGTGGCCGGAAGAATATAGGGCGGTAGAGACGGGCGATTACATCACTGATCTTACCAAGCTGAACAACCATATAGACTATCGGCCACAGACGGAGTTTTCCGACGGAGTTTTGGAGACCTTGCGTTATTATCGTCACGTCATGGCTGATGAAGCCGGAAGCTTCTGATCAAGCTCGAGAGTCCGAACGCTTCGAATTGTTGCGTTTAAGCTGCTCAAAACAGGGCTGAAGTAGGGTCGCACTGATCAATAAAACGTGATTGTTTACGCGCCGATACGATGCAAGGTTCTACTTGCGCAGCAGTGATCCCAAAATATTGACTTTGAATCCATCGAGAACTCGTTTCATCTCGATGACCTCGGACTTGCGTCTCTTGTCGGCCCGTACAACCAAAATCGCACCATCGGATCTGGCGGAAATCAAGGCGGCCTCGGAGTGGCCCAAAATAGGGGGTGTATCGATGATGATGTATTGGAACCCCATGTCACGCATGTCGTTTAGAATTTGCGTGCACGTATCGTTCATTAGCATTATCAGAAAGTCGTCGATAAAACCGCCAGATGGCAGTACCCACAGACCGGGAATTTCAGTTCGCTTTACCGCCTGGCCGAGTGTGAAATGCCCCTCGATTACATCAGTGAACCCGGGAGATCGCTCAATGCCAAATTTCTCGTGGATGGAAGGCTTTGGAATGTTGGCATCAACCAGCAGTATTGCACCTTCAATCATCAAAGCCATCGCCGTAGCCAGTTGGGAAGCAACAGTGGTGACGCCTTCACCCCGGGCCGCAGAGGTAACCGTAATAACGGTGCCTTCCGGCTTGCAGTCCGACTTGATCCGGCCGGCCAGTCGAATAGCGTCTTCCGATATGGGGGCACCAAGATCGCCAGATTTACTCAAAACACGAAACAGCTGCTCGGGCGTTAATGCGCCCATTTCCTGCATCAGGTTACCGATAAACACACGGTTCTTGCCGCTGGACTGGCGACTGCGCTGTTCCTTCAGGGCTTCTTCAACCTGCTCCTGACTGGTATAGCCAAGATCAACGGCAATTGAACCCAGCGGTTTCGCATTTTTATCGGGCATTGTGCTTCCAGCTTTTTATCTAAGTTATTGTTTACAGGACTCTAGTTGCTGCGTATTTGGGTGTCAACCAATGTGCTAGCCAATAAAGTAAAGCATCTTTTAGCGCTGAGAGTTTTTGTCCCAAAAGCCAAGCTCTGCCAGCCAGTATTAACACGGCCACCCGTTTAACAGTTGTTGCGACAGTGGATTTATTCTCAGGGTAGAGCCAAAAACGGCGCGCAAACGTGGCGGCCTTTAGCCGTACTGTGTGTCAATCCAGTCACGATAACTGCCGTCGAGTATGTGCTGCCACCACTCGCTGTTCGCAAGATACCAGTCAACGGTGGCGGCTAAACCAGTTGAAAAACTATGCTTCAATTCAAAACCGAGTTCCTTTTTCAACTTGCCCGGGTCTACCGCGTAGCGGCGATCATGGCCAGCGCGGTCGGTCACAAATTCGATCAGTTCTGCGCTTTCTTTGTTGTTCGCCGGGGAGGCGTTTGGAAATTTTTGGGCTAATGCCGTGTCAGCTTTAAACTTCTCATCAATGACCGCACAGAGCGTCTTAACCAGCGACAAATTGTCGTATTCGTTTTCGCCACCCACATTGTATGTTTCGCCAGGTTTTCCGTCCGACAAGATCAAATCAATAGCGCGGCAATGATCTTCAACATGTAACCAGTCTCTCACGTTTTGACCGTCGCCATAAATGGGCAGAGCCTTGCCTTGTAGAATATTCACCAGCATGAGAGGAATGAGCTTTTCCGGGAACTGAAAAGGCCCGTAGTTATTTGAGCAGTTGCTTATAAACGTGTTCAGTCCGTAGGTTTTATTGTAGGCCCGGACCAAATGGTCGGATGCGGCTTTGGAAGCGGCGTAGGGCGAGTTGGGTGAAAAGGGCGTTGTTTCAATGAATTTCGGATCAGTCGAACTCAAAGAGCCGTACACTTCGTCCGTGGACACATGATGAAAGCGATGCGAGTCCGTTTGTTTCTTGCTTGTCAGCCAAACCTCGCGTGCAGCGGCCAGCAGCGCATTTGTTCCGACAATGTTTGTGGAAATGAATTCATCCGGGCCGTGTATGGAACGATCTACGTGGCTTTCCGCGGCGAAGTGAACAACCGTGTCAATGCTCTCTTCCTGTAACAGCGACACGACCTGTTTCTTGTCTTTAATGTCGCCATGTACGAACGAGTAACGAGAGTCTGGTTCGAGTGCTTGTAAACTCTCCCTGTCGCCTGCGTAGGTCAGCGCATCGAGTACGATCAAACGTTCGCATGAGATATTCTTCATCGCGTAATGAGTAAAGTTTGCGCCAATGAAACCGGCGCCTCCAGTGACTAATATTCTAGACATGCTTTTCGCTCTCCATCATGAGCTGTAAATTTTCGCACCAGTGGCGGCACGGTAGTTCAAGAGTTTTACGTAGCCGTGTTGAATCAAGAACGCTGTAAACTGGTCGCTGAGCAGGGGTTGGATAGTCGAGCGTCGTTATAGCCCGAATATCAACTTTGTGATCGAGAACCTCAAGTTCATGACCGATTCTGTGAATGCTCTTCGCAAAATCGTACCAGCTTGCCACACCCCAGTCGGCCCAGTGCCACGTACCGGACAATTCAGGGCGGCTGGCCAGTTGCCATAAGGTTTGGGCAAGAGGTTTGGTCCAGGTAGGCGTTCCAATTTGGTCTGCTACCACGTTCAGCTCGGTACGTTCTTTCATTAGCTTTAACATTGTGTGCACAAAGTTATGACCATGTTGTCCGTACAGCCACGCTACCCTGACGATATTGGCCGACAGACCTTCTGTGCTATTAATCGCTTGCTCACCGGCCAGTTTGGTTCGACCGTAGACGCCGAGTGGGCCGGTATAATCGGCAGGCTGATAAGGTGTATTCTTTTGGCCGTCAAAAACGTAGTCGGTTGATAAATGAATAAGCCTTACGCCAGCGTCACGGCACACTCTGGCTAGAGTTTCCACACCCGTCGCATTGATACTGCAGGCGGATTCTTCATCCGATTCGGCTCTATCCACGGCGGTGTAAGCGGCGGCATTGATTAAAACGTCGGGTTGATACTGGCTCACACGATCCTTAATTTGACCCGAGTTTGTAATGTCGAGCATGGTTCGATTGCATGCGTCCAGCTCCACACCAGCTGGTGCCGTGGCGACCAAATCACATCCCAGTTGGCCGTGGGCTCCTGCCAGCATGACTTTCATGGGTATAGCTCGGCCTCGGATAAAAGTTGTCCGTTGCGATCGTTGTCTGACAGGGTGGGTTCATTTTGGGTCATGGAGGGCCATTCGATACCGACATCGGGGTCGTTCCAGACAAGATTGCGTTCGTGTTCAGACGCATAAAAATCGGTGCATTTGTAGGCAAAGTCGGCCTGTTCACTAACCACAAAGAAACCGTGCCCAAACCCAGGTGGAACCCACATCATTTTCTTGTTGTCCGCGCTCAGTTCAGTGCCGTACCACTCACCGAAATGACTGGATGAACGACGTAAATCAACGACGACGTCGAATACAGCACCTGACGTCACCCGGACCAGTTTCCCCTGAGGCTGTTTAATTTGATAGTGAATGCCGCGCAAAATGCCTCTTCGCGAACTGCTGTAATTGTCTTGTACAAAGCGTTCGTGAATGCCTGCTTCGGCGAACTTGCGTTCTTCCCAGGTTTCCATAAAAAAACCACGACTGTCTCCGAACACAGCCGGTTCGATAGTGATGACGCCGGGTAAACGGGTTTCAGTAAATTTCACGGATTTATTAATCTCTTGACGTAAAGACCGTAGGCCGTCTTGTCTCCCAGTTCACTGGCGAGTACTTGCAGCTGTTCTTGATCAATATAGCCCATGTGCAGTGCGATTTCCTCAGGGCATGCGACTTTCAAACCCTGCCGGTTTTCGATGGCTTCGATGAACGTCCCGGCCTGCATAAGCGATTCATGCGTACCGGTATCGAGCCAGGCCACACCTCGACCAATACGTTCAACCGCTAACTCGCCTTTCTGCAGGTACGCATCGTTCACGTCTGTAATTTCGAGCTCGCCGCGTGCTGAAGGCTGAATGTGGCGGGCAATATCGACAACGTTATTGTCATAGAAATACAGGCCCGTAACGGCGTAGTTCGACTTTGCGACGGCCGGTTTTTCTTCTATTGACAGTACCCGGCCTGAATCATCAAATTCAACAACGCCGTAGCGATTGGGGTCACTGACATAGTAGGCAAAAACGGTGGCTCCGGTAGAGGTACTCGCAGCGGCTCTGAGTCGTTCCTGAAGACCGTGGCCGTAAAATATATTGTCGCCCAAAATAAGAGCAACTGGATCGTTGCCGATAAAATCTTCACCAATCAAAAAAGCCTGAGCCAGCCCTTTTGGTTCAGGCTGAACTTCATAGCTGAAGCTAACACCCCACTGAGAGCCATCGCCTAGTAGTCGGGCATAGGAGTCGATGTCCTGAGGCGTAGATATAATGAGTATATCTTTGATCCCGGACAGCAGTAGAGTAGAGAGAGGGTAGTAAATCATGGGTTTATCGTAGACCGGCAGCAATTGTTTACTGATGCTTTTGGTTACCGGGTGCAGGCGGGTCCCCGAGCCGCCAGCCAAGATAATTCCTTTTACTGTCTTCATCGTGCGTCATCCATAAGTTGGGTGTTAAGTCCATTCGCCTGTTGTGAGCCCTGTTGTGTTCCAGAATCAGGCTTTCTATTAATTGTTACTGAGTAGGGCCACTAAATCTACTCTTTGTTATTGAGTTGTTCGATCAATTTAAAGAGCTGATTTTCCATATTCCTTTTCCAGGAACGCACTGAAAACGCTCGCGCCTTTGGCTACGTTCTCTTGCCAGTCATCGGATGCATCTTCGTCGGTGCTGTCGGTGACGTATTTATAACAAACGAAATCGGTATCAAGGTGTTTGCATACGGTATTCAGAGCGAACGCTTCCATATCGATTAAGTCGACGTCAATATCCAAACCGTCAAGCTGTGCTTTAGAGTCCGTGATAAATGAGTCGCCGGAAGCCAGCACAATTCCGTGTGCCTCTGGCAGCTGTTCAGCCGCGTCGAATGGCGTTACACCGCGCGGAACGCCAAGACCTCGTGCATCCATGTCGTGCTGAATAAAGGTATTAACCTCCAGTAAACCCGCTTGGCCATTGACGGTGCCCGCTGTACCGAAGTTAATTACCAAGTCCGGTTCGTGCTGTAAGATTGCTTCATATAACTTGATCGCGGCGTTGACTTTGCCTACGCCCGTATGGACCAAAGGTGCGAAGCCTCCCAGTTCAGGCGTTTCTAATTCAAGCGCGGCTACAATAATGTATTTCTTATTCATTTATATTTACTCAAATTGTTGGGCAGTATCCGGTTACGTTCCTTCAAACTCACACAGGGAGAAGCAAGGGCAGTTCAGCTCGTTTTCAAGCTTTTGGCTGCCACCTAAACCGGGTAAGTCTACGATAAAGCAACTCTCGACAATATTGCCGTCCAGCTGACGCAGAAGTTGTACCGCTGCTGCCGCGGTGCCGCCTGTCGCGATCAAGTCGTCGATCAGTAAAATTCGATCGTTGGGTTTGACACAGTTCGTGTGCACTTCGACGCTGTCTTCTCCGTATTCCAGTTTATACGATTGAGAGATGGTGTCGCCGGGAAGTTTGCCAGCCTTGCGAACCGGAATGAAGCTGGCACCCAGTTCGTAGGCCACTACGGTTCCGAATATAAATCCCCGTGCTTCGATGCCAGCCACTGCGGTAATGTTTTGCCCGACGTAGCGGTGAACAATGGCGTCAATGGTCATTCTTAGTGCAACCGGGTCTTCCAGCAAGGCCGTAATGTCGCGAAATTGAATCCCGGGCTTGGGATAATCGGGGATGGTGCGAATGGCCGCCTTGATAAGGTCGCGCATAGTTAAATTCCTTTTAGTTTTCGCCGAGTTTACTTGAAACCGGGGTTGGGTGAAATAACCGCCGTATCCGAGAGTCGGTATAAGAGTTTGCTAATGTGGTGAGCGCCAGCTAGAGCGAGCTGATAGGCGTGCTTTACAGTGCTGCTGTGTGAAAACTCCCGGGTGCAGGCGTTTTTCCTCATTAGAACGAAGAGAATGAACGCTGCAACCCCATCTCTAGCTACACTGTGCTTTGCGCTTTGATTGCGATCCTGTGCATGATCGGCGATTCTAGCTATTGAACATAAGCTTTCTGGTTCGAACTTTTGGCGAGACAACAGGATTGCTGCACTTACACATCTTTGACGACGGCTCTGGGAGCGGGGTTGTAAAAGCACCAATCAACAGCCGCGATATAGAGTTTTCCAGAGAGGGTGCAAAAAGCGATATTGTTGCTTCCAACGACAATTTCAATATTGATTTCCCTTACAGCGTGGTACCAACATGAAGATTCTGGCTCGAACGATTTTTATCGTTATATCACTGTGTCTCGTCTCGACTGCACAGGCTGACGAAGGTTACGCAGGGCTTCTTGAGTTGTTCGCCGAATGGCGAGAATTTGAACAGCCGCCGCTACTTGACGGCGTGCCTGACTACTCGGCTCGCCAGTTCAAGCGTCGTCATAGACAATTGAAGAAGTTCATCCGCCGACTGAATGCGTTCGATCGTACAGACTGGCCTGTTGAACAGCAGGTGGACTGGCACATCGTGCGCGCTGAGCTCAATGGTTTCGATTTTAACCACCGGGTATTGAAACCCTGGGTTCGGGATCCGGCGTTCTATCAGACCATCTGGACTTACAAGAGTGACGTACCTGCGCATGAGGGGCCAACTCATCACGCCGTCACTGAGCTGTGGACGTACCAGTTTCCGCTTTCCAGTGAAGAGGAGGTGCGCTTGACTAAAGACTTGAGTGTGATTAAGCCGCTCATGAAGCAGGCGCAAAAGAACCTGACGGGCAACGCGCGCGACTTGTGGATTACGGGCATTCGTAATATTAAAGGTCAGCGCGAGAATCTGACGAGAATAGCTGCGAGAACCACTGAAGCCGGCTCGGATTTAACTCGCGTTATACAAGAGGCGTCAGCCGCTACGGATGAATTAATAACCTGGTTAGAGAAGCAGGCTCCCGGAAAAAAAGGACCATCCGGAATGGGTAAGGAGAATTACACGTGGTACCAGCAAAACGTACATCTCGTGCCGTTAACCTGGGAAGACGAAGTTCGACTACTCAAACGTGAGTTGGACCGTGCCTGGTCTTCATTAAAACTTGAGGAGCACCGAAACCGTCATCTACCCCCTTTAGTAGCGGCCAATTCAGCAGAAGAATACCAAGAGCTTGCCGACCGTTCAGCAACCGCTTTTCTCGCCTTCCTGAAGAACGAAGACATTCTCACCTATGAAGACTACTTTGAAACGGCGCTGCGTGAACGTCTGGGTGAATTCGTGCCGGAAGAGTCACGGAATTTTTTCTGGATTGCAGCTCACTATGACCCGACGCCGTTGTATACGCATTTTTATCATTGGTTTGAGCTAGCGCGCATGGAGCAGGATCCTCACGAAAGCCCAATCAGGCAGGGCTCTGTGCTGTACAATATTTTTGACAGTCGCAATGAGGGCACGGCTACCGGCGTGGAGGAGATGTTCATGCATGCCGGGCTATACGATAACAATCCGCGCGTAAGAGAAATCGTTTGGATCATGTTGGCGCAACGCGCTGCCAGAGGCCTCGGGTCGCTATATGCGCATGCCAACGAAATGACCATGGAAGAAGCCGGTGCGGTGCATATGGAATGGACTCCGCGTGGCTGGATGAAAACCGAGAAGGAGCTGCTAATATTTGAGCAGCACTTGTACTTGCGACAACCGGGGTATGGTACGAGCTACATAACGGGGAAATATTTGTTGGAGCGGACTCTCGCTGACTACGCCAAGCAGCTTGAAGAAAACAACGAGCCGTTCAAGCTGAGTGCTTTTTTCGACAAACTCAATGAGATTGACAGTATTCCCATAGCGCTGGGCAGGTGGGAAATGACGGGTCTCGATAACGAAATAGATAACAGGTAGAAACGCTAATGAATAAGAATGTTTTAATGCTTCTGATTGCGACTTGCGTGCTGTCCTCGGAAGCGAGAGGGCAACAACCCGACATTGAGCGCTTTATCGATGACCGTTTTAGTGAAACAGCTGACATTGCCGAAGCGCTGTGGGAACACGCGGAGCTGGGTTATCTTGAAGAAAAAAGCAGTGTGGTATTGCAGGACGCGTTAGAAGCAGAAGGCTTTAGCGTAAAAGCGGCGGTTGCCGGGATACCGACTGCATTTGTGGCAAGTTACGGTCGTGGCGAGCCCGTCATCGCCATCTTGGCTGAGTTCGATGCCTTGCCGGGTATTAATCAGGATGCCGTTGCAACACGAAAACCGGTTAAGGGAAAAGACGCCGGACACGCCTGTGGTCACAACCTGTTTGGTGCGGGTTCCGTCAGTGCTGCAATTGCTGTCAAACATTGGTTAAAAGAAACCGGGCATAAAGGAACCGTGCGTTTGTACGGAACGCCAGCCGAAGAGGGCGGTAGCGGCAAAGTTTATATGGTGCGAGACGGTCTGTTTGATGACGTCGATGTCGCGATGCACTGGCACGCCTCTGACGCCAATTCAGCCGCAGCGCGTACCACACTGGCTAATCGATCGGCAAAGTTCCGTTTCTACGGTACGTCAGCTCACGCGGCGGGCGCACCTGACAAAGCGCGTTCTGCTCTGGACGGGGTTGAGTCGTTTAACTACATGATCAATTTAATGCGTGAGCACGTTCCACAGCAGACTCGCATACACTACGTCATTACGAACGGTGGCTTGGCACCAAACGTAGTACCCGATTTCGCCGAGGTGTTCTATTACGTGCGACATCCTGAAGCGGCGCGTGTGAGCGATATCTGGAAACGTGTTGAGCAAGCGGCACAGGGCGCGGCTCAGGGCACGGGAACGAAAGTCGACTGGGAAATTATTCACGGCAACCATCCTCTAGTGGTAATCGAGCCGTTGGCTCGAATGATGGATGAGAAGCTTCGGCGTGTTGGAGGAGTTAAATACAACAAAGCTGAGCAGAAGTTTGCCTCTGACATTCATGCCACATTAAACAAACCCAGATACGAGTTAGGCGAACAGGAACGCATTCAGCCTTTCGGAGTGACACTCGGATACGGCTCGACTGACGTCGGAGACGTATCGATTGCAGTGCCGACAGTGGGCCTCAATACGGCTACCTGGGTACCCGGTACGTCGGCACACAGCTGGCAAGCCGTAGCGGCAAGCGGTATGAGTATTGGTCATAAAGGTGCTAACAACGCAGCGAAAGTATTGGCTTTGGCAGCGATCGAGCTATTCGAAAACGATGAGTTACGCGCTCAAGCTAAACGAGAACACGAAATGAAGTTAGGCAACGGTTTTGAGTATGAACCGCTTCTTGGCGATCGTGACCCTCCGCTCGATTTCCGCAAAACAGGTAGAAATTAGTTCAACAAACTTGCCCGCGGTGTTCGAGTTTGGTTTTATGTGTGGTTAACAGATTCGAGTGCCGTTTATCGACTTTGAAGTCGCAACGTATATTTTTTTAGCGTGAATCAGGTGTCTGACGAGAAACGTCAAATGTCTTTTTACATATGTCCATCGGGAGTTAGGAAATGAGTTCATTTCAAGATCAGCTATTAAAAGCAGGCCTGGTCGATTCCAAGAAAGTTAAAAAAGCTACGAGAGAAAAACGTAAAGCCCAGAAACTGCAAAAGAACAGCAAGGAAGTTGTGGTTGATGAAGCTAAAGTGGCAGCCGCCAAAGCTCAAGCAGAGAAAGTAGAGCACGACCGCAAGCTAAATGAAGAGCGTAAAGCAGCGGCTGAAGCGAAAGCCATTAAAGCGCAAATCAGGCAGCTGATTGAAATGAATCGCCAGCCGAAAGCAGAAGACGACAATGCCATTGGATACAACTTTACTGAAGGCAAGAGCGTTAAGAAGATCTACGTGTCGCCCGTAGCGCGCGACCAGCTTGCGAAAGGACTGCTCGCTATCGTTAAGCTGGGTGCCGGTTATGAAGTGGTTCCCGCTATTGTGGCAGACAAAATAAAGCAGCGAGATGAAACGGTTGTGCTATACCAGCAGGAGTCCACAGCGTCGGAAGATGACCTGTATGCTGAGCATCAAATACCGGACGATTTAATGTGGTAACGTCACCGTGTTAAAACCCGGAGCGACCCAGAGTCGTGCGTTGAAGTCTGGCTTGATTAAATAAAGACACCGATTGTGTTTTAGCACAATTCGACTTTAATAATATTGTTCTACAGTAAACTGTGCAACATGCTCATGTGTTCACGTCCGATCGGTTTAATAAAAAACTCTTTAACACACAAGTATTTTTGTGTCCGTTCGACGTCGATAGTTTGATCGGACGACGTGAGCATGATGACAACCGGTATTTCAAGGCCTCGCTCTACATACCATTCCTGCAGGAATTCGTGTCCGGTCATACGAGGCATGTTGATATCCAGAAAAATCAAATTAATTGGAACAGGTGAAGACTCCAGCAGTTCGATGGCTTGAATGCCATCATCGGCTTCGAGGAAGACGATTTCTCCAAAATTTTCACGCAGACGCCGCTTTGTAATATAACGGTCGTCGTGTGAATCATCGACTATCATAATCGTTTGTGGCATTTCTTCCTCTCCTAACACTAATAATTGAAAGTCAATGTAAATTGTGAACCGGGTTCTAACGGCCGGTATTCTACTTTTCCACCGAGTGCAGACGCATTCTGTTGCACAAGGTAAAGACCCAGCCCGCTGCCAAAAGCAACGTTCGGATGAAAGCGTTTAAACATGCCGAACAGTTCGTCTCGGTGTTGTGGTTCAATGCCGACACCGTTGTCGGCTACGCTGATTTGACAGCTCTTGCCACTTTGGCGTGTTGAAATCTGAATGGCGGGTTGTTCCTGATTAAAGTTGGCGTACTTGATTGCGTTCGAAACCAGGTTTTCGACTATCTGTTGCAGAAACACTTTGTTTGCAATGACAGGGCCAGGTGACGAAACATCGGTTTCAACCTTTATTTTCCCGCAGCCCTCCAGCGTCGACAGCTTGTCAACAACCTCGTGAATGACTTCGTTAAGTAAAATGACTTCAGGGTCGGGTTTAGCAATTCCGGCGCGCGTCACATTGACGATATCCACGATGGTTTGATCGAGTTTTTCCAGCAGTGATTGAAGGCGTGTAAGCGCGTAGTCCGTTTCTTCAGCGTCCCCCGACTGGTGTGCGTCTTTGGCAATTTCTGCCATGCCAATCGACGAGGCGACGGGTGCCCGTAAGTCGTGCGACAAGCGTAGACTGAACTCGCTTAACTCCTGATTTCGTTGCTCGAGCAAAGCAACGCTGCTGTCGACGGAGCGTGCCATTGGCCTAAATATGAAGATGGCTTCCATTACCAGCAGAGAAAGGCCTATACCAAGAATCAGCGTTTTCAGCTGCTTGAAGCGCATGATGTCGCGCTCGAATTGAAGCAGGTGCTCTTTTACAACGTCATCCAGTTGTTGTACGAACCCATTTCGAGCGATAGACGCGACGACATCAGAGGTGGCCAACATGACGATTGTGTCTCTCGGGTTTTGCCGATACGCGGACATATATCTATCGCCGTGCGTCAGAAAAATATCCGTAAGCTCACGAATACCCTGATTTCTTTCGTACATATCAATAAGCCGTGGAGAGGATGCGTCTTCCTTGAGTGTCGCGTAAAGCCATTGGTGATTCTCCTTCATCTGTTGCAAGGACTGTTCAAGGCTTTTAGCGTAGGTCTCGCTGTCGTTTTTGGAGTCCATCGAGATCACTTCGCGCATTAACAGCGCCACGCGTTGCGACAACATGCGTTGTTGGCCAGCACGGTTAATCACCTCGCCGTCATCTTCGTTCTGGTGCATGCGATTTACCACCACGATATAGGAGGAAATCAGCACGACAGCGACGAGTGCCAGCGCAAATATATAACGGCGGGTTATGATCTGATTAACTGTCATTTACTTCACGGGTTCAGTTCATCCCCTGTAGCGACCGTATTGGGAGTAACTGAAGCGTCGCCAACCGCTAGTTTCCGCCTGATGAGGCTTGAATCTTCGGCCAAAATGATGAGCGTGCGCGGGCTAAACTGACCCGTCCGTGGACGAAAATCAGATCAGGCTCTGGGGGGTCGTGCGAAATGAAGCGAGTTGCACGGCTCTTCGAGCGTCTGTCGAAACGCGTTGCGAGGTTATGGTAAATACGTCTGACCTTGTTTTGACATTGTTTGCCCCAAATAAACGATAATGCAGGTAGCCTACGTACACATTTTTGCAGCCCAGAGTCCCGGACCCTGTCGGGAGTTGGCCCTTGTACTGCAATCTCAGGGCATTCCATCACAAACGATTGAGCACGATGGTGTGTTTCAGCTGTGGGTTCCTGAGAGCGATTTGCTCATGGCGAAAACGGAGCTGGCGGTCTATCAGAGCGAAAACGTCAACTGGAAGCCGCGGCGGGAGAGGGTTGTCTTTGACAAGTTTAACCCTTGGCCGGGTCTGTGGGCCTATGTTCTGTTGATGTTGTTTGTGACTTTCGCAGCCGGTTCAGGCCTATTTGGGTTGAGCTGGTTTTCCGATGGAAAGGTCAATGCGGGTCTTGTGCTGGACGGTGAATGGTGGCGCACCTTTACGGCGCTTACATTGCACGCCGATGTTGGACACCTCGCGGGTAACCTTGGGTTTGGTTTGCTGTTTGGATACTTCGCCGGTCAGTTGTTTGGTTCCGGAGTCGGCTGGCTCGGTATTGTGCTGTCTGGGGCGGTTGGGAACTATATAAACAGTTTTTTGAGCAGCTCGAGCCACACATCTGTCGGCGCTTCTACGGCTATTTTCGGGGCGCTTGGTCTGGTGGCGGCGTTCTCGTGGCGACGAAAACTATACCCTCAAGACCGCTGGGTGGGTCGTCTCGGCCCTCTTATTGGCGGTATCGCGCTACTCGCGTTTACGGGCACTGGAGGAGAGCGCACAGACGTGGGTGCCCATCTGACCGGATTCGTCAGCGGGATTGCCATCGGTTCAATTCAGGCCGTGTGGCCTGTCAACTGGTTGAGACAGAGCCGTGTACAGTGGTTGGCGGGTGGTTCGGCGGTGTCACTATTGATGGTGTCCTGGGTATTGGCGTTGCTCTAGAGCGACAGACCTGAGCTTGTCCGCTTGTCGACTGGATCAGATGGTCGGTTACACTGGCTTTCAGCGGTACTAGTGCGGCGGAGGACGATTCGACTCCCGTTCGGTGCCCGTGGTAGCAAAGAGCGAACATTCATCACAGTTAATGAATTCCGATCAAGAGCGCCTCGTTCACCAAGCCACTCCTAATGACCTGTTTATTGTCAAGTTTCACCTCGCCGAAGACATGTATTTGTTCAGGTTTTGGGGTATTGTGCGTGCATGAAAACAGACATGCCAACTAAGGCAAGCGCAGAAAGACGCAGGGTGTGGTGGTGAGTTCAACCAAAAAGAGAAAAGTACTCATAACCGTCCCGACTTTGCATTCCAAAGGTGGCGTTTCCAACTACTACCGGACAATAAGAGACTATCTGTCGGTGGGCTTCGATTTCTTTACGGTGGGGCCTTTTCGTTGGGAAAAGAGAACTCAGCTGGAAAGAGTGCGTAAGTTCCTGTCTGATCCGGTCAGATTCAAACGCCATTTAAAGGAACATCACGCTGACTACGATCTGACCATGATCAATCCGTCGTTTGAGTACGGCAGCCTCATTCGGGAAGCGCTTTTACTGCGGGTGGCTAAAAAACAGAACAAGAAAACGATTGTGTTTTTTCGTGGCTTTGACATGGACAACGCGGCATTCGTTGACAAGTATTTCAAGAAGCTTTTTTTCGCTTCCTATTGTAAAACGGACTGTTTTATCGTCTTGGGAGAAGAATTTCGCGACTGTTTGGTTGACTGGGGATTCAAGCAGCCCGTTGTTCTCGAGACAACGCTTGTTGATGACAAATTGCTCGAGGGTTTTTCGCTGGACGCGCGACTTGCCCGAATCGATAACGGCGAGCCGGCCAAACTGCTTTTCTTGTCGAGAATTGTCAAAGAAAAGGGTGTGATGGAAGCTCTACAGGCCTTTAAACTTTTGGTTAAAGCCAATGACCGGCTGACGTTAACGATGGCGGGTGACGGGCCGATGCTCGACGAAGCGAAACAGTACGCCAAAGACAATGGCCTCGAGGACAAGATCAGTTTCCCGGGGTTTGTTAGCGGTGACGAAAAACGGCGGGTGCTCACCGACGCCGATATGTATATTTTTCCGTCGTACACTGAGGGAATGCCAAATTCGGTGCTGGAGGCTATGGCGTTTGGATTGCCGGTTGTTGCAACACCCGTTGGCGGAATTAAGGACGTCGTAAAGAAAGGGGAACACGGTTTCTTACTGGACGAGAATACGCCAGAGGCTATCGCTGCTTTTGTCGAGAAAATTATTGGGGACCGGGACTTGCAAAAATCCATGAGTTCCAACTGTTTCGCGTCCGGCTCTGGTTTTTTGGCCTCACGGATAGCAGAGCGATTAGAAGAAATTTTCGAAAATGTTATTGAGCAGGACTGAACTCACTCGCTGCTTTCATCACACTAAGGAAGAAGAACATGGCCCTAAAAGATGCGGTCGATTGGCACCAAGAGAACGCGAAGTACTTCGACAGTAACTACGTGCATGACAAAGCGTTCATTGAGCGATTCGCTGTGTGGACTAAGGTGATGGATCAGTACAGTGACGAAAATAACCATGTGCTGGACATCGGTTGCGGAAGCGGCATTTTGAGCTGCTATTTGGCGGAGAGAAACAAAAGCGTTATTGGCATAGACGGCAGCGCGGCAATGCTGAAAATTTGCGAGTCCAGAAAGCAAGATGCGAAGCTTGAGAACGTCAATTTCCTGACCAAAAACATTTCCGACCTTGGCGATGTCATCAGTGAAAAAGCCGACTTGATTATTTGCTCAAGCGTTCTGGAATACCTCGACGATCTGGACGAATCGCTTGAGCTGATTACGTCGTTTTTGAAAGACAACGGAGTCTTTATTTTATCAATGCCTAATCGTCAGTCGCTCTATCGAAAGCTGGAGCCAGTGATGTTCAAGCTTACCGGGCGACCGAAATATTATAAGTTTGTTCAGAACGTTGGCACCGTCAAGGAAATTGATGCGAAGCTGAACGTATATGGACTCAAGGTGCTCGACAGCAGCTTCTACGCGAAAACCAAAGTCCTCTCCAGTGTCATGCACGCTTTGGGTCGACCACAGAATTCCGACAATCTGTTTATTGTTGTAGCACGAAAATCGTAACGTGATAGCGCATGAGTGATTCGCCAAGAGCGTTGAGAATTTTGGCTGGTTCAGGGCGTAGCGGCACGACCTGGCTGCAGGATGTGCTGTGTGTAGCGAATGATCTGCGTGCTATTTTTGAGCCGCTGGAACCACACGGGTGGGAACGCGCTAAAGCTTTTTCCAGAAAGTATGCCAACGCCAACACAGTCTGGCCCGAACTAGAAGCTTTCTGGGGCGACGTCAACCTGGGCCAAGCGCCCGGCATTTGGTCCGACTATCGGGTCAGACCCGATCGCCTTGTGCCAAGGCCATCGTCTTTCTCTTCGCTGACGGCGTTTAAACAGTATTTGGCACATTGGCTAGCTCTTAAAAACAATAGCCGTAAGTTTCGTGAACAAAAGAAATTCTCTAACTCAATAATTAAGGTCATTCGTGCCAATCTTATGCTGTCGTGGCTTGCCGATCAGCCACACAGCAAGATTGCATTCGTGATTCGTCATCCTGCAGCGGTTGTGGAGTCGCAGCTGCGCTTGGGGAACGACTGGAATGCCAAGAGGATTGCCGCATTTTATAATAATGACATTAGGCTAAACGAGCGTCTTGGAATTGACTGGGCCGTACTGTGTAGTAAAACCCAAAACGACGCCGAGCTGTTTACCTTAATCTGGTGTCTGGAAAACGTCCTTCCTCTGCAGGAATGCGGAACTCATGAGCGCGTTGCTTTTATTTGTTTTGAACACCTGGCAACAGGCGACCACAATGCATGGGAGCGGCTGCTGTCGGCATTTGATCTGAACGTTATGCCCGACGCCAGGTTAATCGCCAAGCCTTCGCAGCAGGCGTCTGCCAATATGGATCAGGCCGAGAGCAAAGCTCAGTACCTCGCCAGTAGTTTGGGTCGATTGTCAGACGAAAATCGCACCAGTATTCAGACGATTCTTGACCGTGTTGGGGTCGAATTTTACAATACGACCAGCATGGAACCGCAGTGGTCAAAAGTTGAATCAGTGTATAATCAAGACTGGTCACTAATGTGATGTTTCCTATTTTCATGTCCGTCAGAACGAGCGGTACTTTCGTTCTTGAGTCAGCTTGCCAGTGCGACAGTAACTGTACGCCAATGAGCCGAATTAGCGATTTCGGACAACGCCAGCTTTGAAAATCCGACGCTCAATGTAACGAAGAACAAAAAAACAGGGTCGGGACGAATACATTTGACGGGCCACCCTCACACACCATATCTTGAGAAGCACATGGCTAAAAAGAAAAGTATTTGTTTTGTAGGGGCGGATAATTATCCGGTCCTGACAAGCATGGAGTCCGAGCAACAGTTTGGCGGAGAGTCGGTTCAGCAAACGCTTCTGGCACGATGCTTCGTTGAGCTGGGCTACGACGTATCCATGATTGTCCGCGATCACGGTCAGAAAGACGTAGAGCAGGTTGACGGCATAACGGTTATTAAAGGCTTCCTCGATCAAGGCGGAATACCAGTTGTTCGCTGGTTACACCCGCGTATGACAGGTCTTTACGCCGCACTTAAGAAAGCCGATGCTGACTATTACTTTTCGTCTTGTGCCGGAGTGACCACAGGTGTTGTTGGGCGCTACTGTAAAAACTTTAGTCGCTGCCATTTGTTCCGTTTAGCACACGACTCGGACGTGATGCCGGGTAAGCAGTTAATCCGTTTTTGGCGTGATCGCAAGATCTACGAATACGGCCTGAAAAATGCCGATATTATTTCAGCGCAGGGCGTCGTCCAGCAGAAGCTGTTAAAAGAAAACTACGGCCTCGATTCGACGCCCGTAAATATGATGGTCGAATTTCCGGAAGAGGGCAGCAATCCGGAGAAAGACATCGACGTTCTTTGGGTTAATAACCTACGCCACTTCAAACGACCCGAGCGGGCTGTAAACGTCGCCAGATTATTGCCGGAATACACTGTCCACATGATTGGCGGGCCGGTTAATAACTACGAAGATCTTTTTGCAGAGGTTAAAAAGGAAGCGGAGGGCGTAGACAATCTTACTTTCAACGGGTCAATTCCGTATTCTTTGGTCAACGGTTATTTTGAACGATCAAGAGTCTTTATTAATACGTCTGACCAGGAAGGCTTTCCAAACTCGTTCTTGCAGGCGTGGATACGCAAGGTGCCCACAGTATCGTTTTTCGATCCGGACGGGCTGATTGCGAAACACGACCTGGGTGGGATACCTCAAGACGATCAAAGTATGGCCGACCGGGTTCGGAGTTTGCTTACCGACCAGAATATGCGAAACGAGGCGGGAGAACGCGGTGCGACCATCGCTCGGGATAACTACTTCCCTATGGCAATTGCCCGCAAGTACGAAGAGCTACTCCAAGCCTACGACGAGAAGTCCTGAGTTCGTCACTAATACATGTCAAAACCGCTACGCACATTGTTTTTAGTTCCTTCGCTGGGTCAGGGCGGAGCTGAAGCGCAGCTGGTCAATTTGGCTAATGGCGTTGACGCTGGCCGTTTCAAAAAGCATCTGGTCTGCATTGAAACGCAGCACGACAATCTCGACGATCTGGATCAGGACAGCGTGGCGTTTTTTCATATGCCGCGTCGTTCCAAGTACGATCGAACGTTGATTACGCGTCTTGCCGACTTCATTAATGAGAATCATATTCAGGTCATTCATGCCACGCTTTTGTTGAGTGGTTATATTGCGTGGGCCGCAATCAAGAAATCTCGTAGCGATTGCAAACTGGTTATCGCTATTCATTCGACCAAAAGCCGCACGTTGAAAACCGAGCTTATTTATCGGGTGCTGTATATGCGCTCGTTAAAAAGCGCGAGCAAGCTGATATTTGTGTCGGATGGTCAACGACAGTATTGGCTGTCAAAATATCCCTGGATGGAGGCCAAGAGCCTCACTGTTCACAATGGTATCAATCCGCAGGACTTCATTCGTGAGGCGCATCAGGACGAGGGCCGGCAGTTACTCGAACAGCACCATATCGATGCGAGTAAGCCGGTTATTAGTGTCATTGCGGCCTTTCGAACCGAGAAAAATCACGACCTGATTATTAAGGCTATTCACAATTTGGAGCAGGACGTTACGCTTTGTCTGGCCGGTGGTGGCTCGCTTCAGGCTAACGCCGAGCAGCTGGTTGAAGAATTGGGTCTGCAAGAGCGCGTGATTTTCCTCGGTCGATTAAACGACGTCCGTCCTTTGCTTGCCGTGAGCACCTTGACTCTATTGGTCTCCAAGTCCGAAGCGTTCTCAATGGCCATGCTAGAGTCACTTTGTATGCAGGTACCTATGCTCGCGTCAGATGTAGGCGGTTTGAGCGAGGCTGTTATCCCAGGAGAAACAGGTGAGCTTATTGCGCCTAATGATGTCGACGCGATAACAGACGGCATCGCGAGAATGCTGAGTAACCCTGCAAAGCTGGCTGAGATGGGACGGCAAGGACGAAAACTGGTTGAAGACCGGTTTACAACCAGGATGATGATTGACGCAATCTCAAACGTAATGGAAGACAGTTAACGATTATATTTTCGTTTGAGTTTCAAAAGGAGAAATCAGTGTGACGTGCCTTCAACTTAGAGTTCATGAGATACGTTTTAACATTGCAAAGCCTAGCTTTCTGACGATCTTGCAAGCTTTGGTGTTGTCGACTCTTCTGTGCTTAGGCACGGCGGTCCAAGCGCAGGGTGGTGAAACAGAAAACGGCCCACGAGTGGCTATTATCGGCCATCTTTATAGTTTGCTGGTTGAAGAGCATTCTCATGACGCCAAGCCTTTTCGAGTCGAAGCGCAGTTAGATGCACTGATTTCCGAGATCGGGGAACTGGACGTTGACGCCGTATTCTTGCTTGGCGATGTCACAAACAATGCGACGGCGGCCGAATGGACAGCGGTTCGTGAGGCGTTCGCGCGGCAGCCAGCGCCGCTCTATGCGGTTCCCGGTAACCACGACATGGGTAAGGGTCTTGAGGCGTTTTTAGCCTTGGGTGGGCAAGGAAACAGAAGCGTTGTTGTGGGCGACACCAAATTTATTCTTCTGGGCCACGAGAGCTTTCCCAATAGGCCAGAAAGCCCTGAATTAGCCGAGTTTATAGCGGCTGAACTTGAAGATCACACCGACTATCGCGAAGTCATCGTCATGATGCACTTTTTGCGTCGAGGCCATCCTTACTGGGAGCAGGAAATTGTGCCGTTATTAAAGGGCCGGGTAAGCCGGGTGTTCACCGGTGACCTTGTGTTTCAGCATATGAAAGCGCGGACGGATCCAGCCAGCGGCATCCGCTACATAAGCTCGTCGATTCGCTTTAAGGGGGAGGGGGCTCCGGTGTTTTTGCTTATGGAGCAAACCTCTGATGGGTCCCGCGTCATTCCCAAAGCGGTGCCAGTCGATCTGTCGACACAGTGGTACGAAGATCCAAAAGAACTCGAAACGTCGCGAGACCGCTTGGCACGGGTCGCGAAGAGAATACCCACCAAAGTGATTGTAGCCGCGCTGGTTCTTGGGCTCATTACGGCCGTTCTGAGTTTGATTGGTCTGTTTAGTGTGTGGCGGAAATTTCGCCCGGCGCGTTAGAAAACCTACATCGGTAAACCGATGTATTGCATGTGGTGATGCAAGTTTGCTTTTACCGGTTCTTTAGTCGCTGCGACACGGCTGGACTATCGGTCAGCGCGCTTTCTGGATGCAGCCAACGTCATTAGTGAACTAATCATCAGCACCACACTGGCTGGTGCAGGTACGGCATAGAGGGAGGCCGAAGTCAGGGGCGCGAAACCCACCGGGCCATCGACCAGCGAGGCAGGAAGGAGGATTCCTGTTCCCAGGTTGTTCGTAGCAGCGGGATCAAAGGGATCGAAATCACTTAAGTCGAAGGCGGACGGTAGCGCATCGCTATCCCACAGCGTTCCGGCGAGTAGCCGAAACTGCACGGCAACACCTTCTATTTCACCCGTAGCGGTATTGACCATTCCTACTGCTGATGCAAAGTAGTCGCCAGCGAACAGGGAGTCGTTTTCAACAATGGAAGAGTCTACAGAGAAATCCGAGTACAAAAGCTCGGTGCCGGCTACCAGCAGATATGCACCCACTATCGTATTGCCGTACTGCCC
>JBGCFV010000056.1:0-22859 GCA_045107075.1 Gammaproteobacteria bacterium | reverse complement strand
TTAGCAGTTAGCAGTTAGCAGTTAGCAGTTAGCAGTTAGCAGTTAGCAGTTAGCAGTTAGCAGTTAGCAGTTAGCAGTTAGCAGTTAGCAGTTAGCAGTTCTTGGGTCGCATCCAGTCCTGCGTTTTGTGCATGTGTTTCGAGCCGGCCCTGATTTGTCTGGCCTCTTGCCCAGACGCGATTTTATCGACTATAGAGGCTCTGTCAGGTCGAACACCACTCTGAACATGCGCTGTTCTTCTATGCGCTGAAGTTCGTAGGCAAACTTTTTACCAGGTTCAATTTCAACCGCCCAGACGTTGGTGGCCGCAGCCGGAATCATGACGCCTGTGTTGTCGTCGGCGGGAAATTCTTGCCGTACGCTGGTGCCTCCCGGCTTGACCGCGCCGCCATAGCCGCTGGTGGCATCGGGTTTGCCCGTCTCGTCAACATGGCGATGGTGTAGTGTCAGTCCATCAGCCGTGCGTCGAAACTGCCAGGTGCGTGAGTCGTCGTCGTCCGCTTTGAAGCCGATGTCGATGGCGTTTTTCTTGCAGCTTCTCGATTTCATGGTCAGTTCTGACAAACCGAACGAACGATCAGATTCTTCGGTACCAATGGTGAGTTGTCCACGATAGGCGTTACCGCACAGTGTTTGCAGGCCTTGCCAAAATACCGCCTGCGGATTCCCGACTGGCTCTTCCGGCTGTGTACTCACCGGTTGGGTTTGCGCGCTGGTGGTCTGCGGCGTTGGGCTTGTGGTAGACGGCTCCGAAGGAGCGGGCTTGTTGCAGCCTGTCAGGCCAGCAAGCAAAGCCACCATCACTGCGTGAGAACAGTTAAGCGCGTTAGGTGAACGCGTTCTGAATGCATGCAAAAACGTCATAGTGAATGCCACTTAAGTTAGCCCTTACCCGAGCCACCGATTATACTGCTCTGCACTCAGATCACCAGTTATCTCCGGGGAACATCGATGTTGGCAATTATTACGGCGCTGTACGGCGCGTTCATAGCGTTATTGGCGGTGGTCACCGCTTTGAGCGTCGTTAAGATCAGACGCAGAGAGAAAATTGGCTTGGGCGACGGTGGTAACGCCGAGCTGGTGCAGGCAATGAGAGTTCACGCCAACTTGCTGGAGTACGCACCCATATCGCTCCTCCTTCTGCTGTTTCTTGAACTCAATCAGGCTGACACAATGCTGTTGCATGTGTGCGGTACCGTACTGGTGGTCTCTCGTGCGATGCACGTTTGGGGCTTTTCCCGTAAACCGATTGTGTCAGTTGGGCGCGTATACGGAACACTCGCCACGCTAATTAATATTGTTGTAATGTCGCTCGCAAATGCGTTTCTGGTACTGCGTACAATCTAATTGAGCTAACTGGACTTGTCTCACGCAGGGCATCTTTCCGAGCTAAAGTTTGCTATCGTGTATGTTAATTGCGATTCGCAACAGGAGTCTCATGCATGGCCAAGTCGCAGATTTCCTCAATAAGTGCAGTTGATCAGTTAACGTCCAGTAGCTCAGGTCTCACGCGGAGAACGTTCCTTTCTCGCTCTGCTCTGTGTATTTCCGCTGTTGTACTGGGTTCTTCTGCCTGTACAGAGAGTTCTTACTGTTCCGCGTTTAAAATAGACGCCACTATGCCTGGCCGGCTCTTGTTTCCGACGCGTGCAAAAAAAATCTCTGAGGCTCGATTATCGGATTTCGCTTGCGTCGTCGACATCAATGAAGTGCTGCTCCAGTTCTCGAACGGTCAGACGTTGCGTTGGGACAGAGAACGGTCGTTCGCTTCCCAAGTCTCGCAGCGAGGAAAGGTTGATCTTGCGGCGGTAGCACCAAAAGTGGTTGCCGCATACGCTCTTGAACGCCTCGGTCAAATTTTACGCAATTCCCGCTCCGATATTGATGTGCTGATTAGTCTCAAACGTGATTTCGACGGGTTCCAGCGGCAGTCGGTACTCGACGCGGTGACAATTGGCGCTGTTTACGATTTGGCTGTCGCACTCGGAGCTGACATGCAACGCGTTTCCCGGGTCACCTGGAACGCCGAGCATCTGCGATTTGATTTGACCTCAATAGAGTCTGGAGACAATCCATGAACAAGCTCCGAGCGGCTATCGTGTTAGTCGGGCTCGCAACACTGCTGGCGTGCGGAGGTGATCGCGACGATTCCTCGCAGGCCAGCGCACGACCGGATCCGCCGCCCGCGATTGCGGATATCTTGAATGTTGTGGAAGGAGAGACTGCCGTGACGTGGCAGCAGTTTGAGGAGTTGGCGAAGTGGCACAGGACGCTACGCAATTGGCCACCGTCGGACTCACGGCTGCTTCTTCACATTGGCGAACGTGATGAAAAGCTTGCAGACGCACTCCTGCTGTATCGCGACAGCGACCTTGAAACGTCAGTTGAAAGCGCGTTTGTTCAGTATCTCACCAGCACGCCAAAGCCCGTGCCGCCGTCCGCCGCCCATCCGGATGCCGAGATGTGGGCGCAGAACTATGCGAACAGGCTTTCCGTTGCGTGGCCTCCGGCAAAAGGTAGCTTTGGGCTACCGTATTTTCCCGCCGACGATTTGGAGTCACTGAAATCGAAACTCATCCTGATTAATCGCGTGCGATACGGCTGGGACGAAGTGATTCCAGCGTCGATATTTGCATTCAGCGACAACGAGAAATTCAATAAGCAAAACGCCATGTGGATGGCTGAGATGGCCGCGCTCGCCTATCACAGCGAAGCGGCAGTGCGCGCTCAGTTGAATCTTTGGGGTTTTGCTGTCGACTCCTCTTTCAAGTGGCTAGACAACATAGATACCGGGACGCAGGGTTTCGTGGTTTGGAACAATTCTCGTATGGTCGTTAGCTTCCGGGGCACAAAAGGTTTCGCCGACATGGCAACAGACCTGATGATCAAGCGTGACCAGGTTCCTTGGGTCGCCGGAGGCGTTCACCGTGGTTTCAGTCGGGCGATCGACTCGGTGTGGAAGGACGTCGAAACGGTTGTTGGCAACGAGCTTGGCAATCGGAAACTCTTTGTTACAGGGCATAGCCTGGGCGCGGCTCTCGCCCAACTCGCGGCTATTCGTCTGAAGGGTAGTGGCGAGGATGTCACGGCCGTTTACGCTTTCGGCTCTCCTTTTATTGGCGACGATAAATTCGCCAAAGCTTACGATTCAGCTTTGGCACAGCGAACGTTTTTGCACATTAATCACAAAGACGCTGTCACCCGAATTCCCCCACGCTGGCTTGGGTTTACGCCCGTGGCCACCGCGTCTAGCTGGTTGTTCGTCGGCGCAGGTCACAAGATGGCCAGGCTCATGGATGCAGATGAATCCGATGTTAGCGCTGACAGTCCGGTAGGTATGACCGAGCAAGTGGTTGAGTCGATGATTGATGATCTTGATAACCCGGACAACGACGAGGTGATTAGGTCGTGGTTTGCCGAAGCGGATCAGGACTTGCGGGTGGCAAACGAGTTCATCTCACTGTCGCCAGAGCTGCTCACAGCCGGGTCATACGACCAAACCTTCGAGACAGGTCGCGTCGATGACCACGGCATTAATCAGTATGTTTTCAAACTCGGGTGTGCGCTTCTCGAAGAGCGCTGGCAAGAGGAAACCTCGAAAGCCAAGGACGAATCGACCGGGCAATGACATTCTCCAATGCCGCAACAAGCCGTCGCATTTTTTAGAGCCGGGCCGTAGACACACACAAGCGTTGCTTATTACTACAGCCGCGCCCCGGCGACCGGTTTCCTCTGATTACTGTTATCTGGTAACGGCCACGGGTGCCGGTTTCGATGACCGGCGTATTGCGGCACCTTCCTGATCAGTCTGACGTTGACTGGCGGGTACAACCTCCACCTGATCTTTTAGCACGTTGGTCGGCACCAGCCACAGCTGACCTTTAGCTCCCGGATTTACCTCTGCACTCTCGCCCGCGTTCAAAACATGAAGGCCCTGATTGCTGGCCGCCGGGTTATCCAGATTAATCGTGCCGCTTAGCGACGACTCGTTACCGTAGCGATCAATAACAACGAGAGTCACCTGAAGAATGCGTTCGTTTGGTTTAAATAAGGCATTCACACCTGATGGTGCGTTAAACCAGGGGAGCACAATGACCCGGTCGTTAAAGTCGACGTCTTCGGCAAGCCAGTGAGACACACTGTTGTCCGAGCCGACGTCGTCAAGGTCCTCTATGTAGTCGATGCCGGTCACGATAGTGCCCGGATCAAATCCGAGTCGCGACCAGTCAACGGCGAACAGCGTGCGTTCGACGTCGTCATCGCCGTCGGTGTCTACGCGCAGAAAATAGCGATAGTTTGAAGGATTGTCCCACGGCTCTTTGAGTGCAACACCCAGTTCAAAAACAGGTTGCGTAAACAGTTCCGCATTGCGCCACCCAAACGCGGCCAGGTTACCGGAACTGTTCTGGTCGTCTTCGGCAACGAGTACAAAGTTGTGGGCTCGCGCTGTGTGCACACCCCGATTCGTCAGCTGATTGTTTTGGGCAACGGGTGAGCTCTGTGTGTTTGTGTCAGGCTTGGTCAACGCCGAGCTGCCAAAAACGACCCCACCTCTTTCTTCACTATCCGCGGCGTTCAGATTGTCTGAGTAAGTCTTGCTGCGGGCTCGTGCAGACGCTGATGTAATCACCGCGTTTGACGCGCCGTCAGCACCGGCTATGTAGCCCACCCGAAGTTCGTCGGTGCCGTCGCTAAAGACACACCAACCGCTCGTTTCTACGCGACTCATACGCCCGTCGTCGGGCTCCAGCAGGTCCACATCGGCCCGGAGTTTGATCGCTACATCTACGGTTCCGTTTGGTCCCACGTTTACAGTTGCAGGACACTCAACTGAAATGCCGGGCTGACTGGTGACCACTTCCTGACGCGCGACAAACGAGCGGTTGGAATTGACCATATTGTGAAGTGTAATTGTGCGGTTTGCATGTTTTGGTGTCAGTACGTTTATGTATCCGAAAGAGACGCCAGCCGGTTCGATCAGGCTGGTTAGGCTGCTGGCAACGGCACCCCGCATTACGCCGTTTCCCTGGCGAGAAACCCGTGCCGGTGAGTCAGTTCCCGGACCGTCCTGCTGTGAGGGGTGGGCCGAGTTTTGCAACAAGGCTTTTATGAGCGCCGGCTCGAAATCGGGATACTGTTGTTTCAGTAGCGCAGCCATGCCCGCTACGTGCGGTGCAGCCATTGAGGTGCCACGTCGTTGTATTCCCTGTGTACCAGTACCGGCGAGGGTGGACACCGTATAACGACCGGGCGCAGCAAGATCGGGTTTGTATCCGGAGATACCTGCGCCTGGGCCCTGCGATGAAAACGATGTTAGTACGTCGTCCAGATCAGTCGGCGTCGGCACAGTAAAAGAAGAACTGAACTGCACCAAGGCAGATTCGTTGTTGTCGATTGCGTCGAGTAAGCGCTGTCCGTCGGTAGAGGTCACCATGAGTCCAGGAATAGTAATATCTTCCGGGTAGATGCCGCCCATGACGAACAAGCTGCTCACATTGTCGGACGTGTTCATGGTGATAACGGCTATACCACCGGCTTCCTGAACGTTCTGGTATTTTTGCGGAAACAGGCATTCGCCTCGTGCAACAATCACGGCCCGACCTTGCACTTCTTCGGAATTCGACAAAGGTTCACAGGCCGTGCTGACGTCCTGTGCCGGATCGGCTCCGCCAGCTGCAACAATGCCCGCTTCTAAAATGTCCAGATTCAGTTTCACCGGCCCGGCGCCCTCGAGTGCCGGCATGAGCGGGCTGTCGTCCAGATTGGTTGCCAGCGCTATTTGCTGTCGGCCACCGCTAATCGAGGCCGCCACGGTAATGACTTCGGGGCTAACGCCGGGAGAGCCGGTTACATACGGGATGGGGCCGTTGTTACCCGCACTGGTCACGACAATAACGCCCGCGCGAACGGCATGACTTGAAGCCACCGCTGAGGGGTCCGTCGGCAGGCCAAAGCGGGCACCGAGGCTCATATTAATAACGTCAACGCGATCGTCCATTGAGCCGTCGCCGTTTGGATCGAGCGCGCGTTCAATGGCGTCCACCGTTAAATCGGTAGAGCCACCAATGTCACTAAACACTTTGAGTGCCATCAGGTTTGCGCCACGGGCGACACCGGGTCCTATGTAGCCTTCAACGCCGTTACCCGCCGCGGTGCCTGACACGTGACTGCCGTGGCCATGACCGTCAAGTGGATCCGGATCGGGTAGCGGGTCGTCGTCTTCTCTCGAATTGTAGGTTGGACCGGCAAAATCCCAGCCTCCTATCACCTTGGCAGTTGGAAACGTACCGGGTTCGAGAACGGCGAAGTCGTTGTTTGCGTAGTCTTCGGGATTTCCGGCGCCCCCAAAGTTGGCATGCAGGTAGTCGATTCCAGTATCAATCACCGCAATGGTCATGCCTTTGCCATCACCCAGAGTCTTCCACAGTTCGGGGGCTTGTACCCACGGGACACTGTCGACGTTAGCCAGCTCGTGATGACGAATAGGCGTAACCGATTTAATGCCCGGAAGCGCACGCAGAGTTTCAATGTGCTGACGTTCAACGCTTGCGCGGAACCCGTTCAATGCGACGCGCAGGCGGCTGTGTTCTTTTATAACGAAGGGAGCCATGCGGCGAGCCACATCATCCTGGTCCCGCATCAGAGCGGCCGCATGAGTTGCTTGCTGTTGACGCGTCGGGTTAACACTGCGTGTTTGGCGCTGTGTGTAAACGTATTCGGCCACGGAGGGTTGTTCTGCGGTGATGAATACTTTCACTTCTTCACTGTCCGACCCAAATGCCAAGGGTGTAGAAACAAGCAGTGCTAGTGAGGCGGCGTAAGAATGTTTGAATACAGTCATGGACGTTTGCCTTCAAATCTATAATCGATTAGTCAGGTCTAAGCTAGCGCTGGACGAAGTTCAATGCAACGTGACTCAGGGCGAAACCCGCAAGTTGCACAAGATTGTGCATATACGGCTTGAATATTCAGCCAAGTGCTGAGAACCAGGTGAAGTTTATGTGAGTCTTGAATTCACCCGTTTTTAAATTTGCGTTTAAATATGAGGTTGTAACCGTGTTTTTTCGTAGTGAGCCGAGAGCAGCGAAACGAGTAACGTTTCAAAAATTAGGCGTAGGAGCACCCCAAGGGCATATGCTTATCCGGCCGATGGCCGGGCAGGCTGCACGGCCCATCCTGCCGCGAAAAGAGTCTCGGTTCTTGATGATCTCGCGTATTTCATAGCTGCACGATGCCCCGCATACGCACTCTACTTGGTCCGAAGGACCAAGCCTGGAAGTGCCCTTGGGGTACGCACTCTACTTGGTCCGAAGGACCAGGCGAAGTGCCCTTGGGGTAAGACCGGGTTCAGCTAAATTAGCATTAAGAATCGTGAACAAGCACTGTATGTTGGCTCAAAAGCTGACAAACTTCGATCTGGTGTAAAGAAGGACTTAGCGTGATACAGCCGTACACAGACATTGAACAATGCGTTGACCGGATTATCGAAAAAGTCGGGCGTCGTCTCGTGGTGGGAACGCCTCTTGGTCTGGGTAAAGCCAACCTGTTACTAAACGCGATCTATCAGCGAGCGCTGTCTAATCCGGAGCTTGAAGTGGTTATTTTCACAGCGCTAACGCTTGAAGTACCTCGACCAAAGCAAGAGCTCGAGAAGCGCTTTATGCAGCCCTTGCTTGAGCGCTGGTTTAACGGCTATCCCGATCTCGATTACGCGGTAGCCAGAAGCAACGGGCAGCTACCCCAAAATGTGACTGTGCACGAGTTCTTCATGTCGCCCGGAAAGTTCTTGCGTAACTCGCAGGCTCAGCAGGACTACATCAGCACAAACTACACGCACGTCGCGCGTGACATGCTGAGTCGTGGAGTGAACGTCGTGGTGCAAATGGTTAGTCCCGGAGTCGAACACAAAAAGGGCCGGGTCAGCCTTTCATGTAACCCGGATGTAACCCTTGAGCTTATTCCAAAAATGCGCGCGTCCGGCCGCAAGGTTATCGCCGTAGGCGAGGTTAACGAAAAGCTGCCGTATTTATACGGCGATGCCGACGTGCCCGAGTCGTTTTTTGATGAGCTGTACACGCCGCCGCCATACACGTTGTTTGGAGCGCCGAAAGCCTCCGTGAGTCTTACGGATCACCTGATTGGATTGCATGCAAGCTCACTGGTTCGCGACGACGGAACGTTGCAGGTAGGCATAGGTTCGCTAGGCGACGCCGTTGCCAATGCACTGGGCCTTCGTCACACGGACAACGCGACGTATGTTGCTCTGCTTAAAAGCATTAGCTCACCACAAACTGTTGAGGTGCAAAAACGACTGGGAGCGGTCGACGTTTTTAGAAAGGGGCTCTACGGCGCAACTGAAATGTTCGTCGATGGTTTTCTGTACTTGTTTAAGCTGGGTATTTTAACGCGTAGGGTTTACGACGACGTGCATGTACAAGAGCTGATCAATACGCAAACCATTTCGGAGCGTGTCGATGCTCATACGCTCGACGAGCTTGAGCGTCACCATGCCTTTGAGTATCCGCTCACTGAACGCGGTGCGCGTTATTTGCAAGACGTGGGCGTTTTGTCGTCCGCCGTGGAGATCAATACTGCGAGTGTTATAAGCGGTGACGAAAAACTGGCGTTGCCGTCTGTACGTGAAGAGGCTCGCGATTTCTTAATAAGCCATGCGTTAGGAACTTCTTTGTGCAACCCGAGCGTTCTGCACGGCGGTTTTTATCTTGGCGATCAGGCTTTTTATCAGGCGCTTCGCGAGTTAACCGAAGAAGAGCGGAAGCTGCTAAAGATGACCAGTGTTGACCGTATTAATCAATTATATCGCGGCGAAGCACTTGACCGGGTTCAGCGTCGCAACGCTCGCTTTATTAATACTTGCCTCATGGTGACGCTCAACGGTGCGGTTGTGTCCGACGGTCTTGATAACAACCGTGTCTTAAGTGGCGTAGGCGGCCAGTACAATTTTGTGGCTATGGCTCACGCGCTTGATGATTCAAGATCTGTGATTAAGTTGCGTTCCACCTATTCGTCCTCTTCAGGTCTGCGCTCGAACATTGTATTTAATTATGCCCACTGCACTATTCCGCGACACCTGCGTGACGTGGTTGTTACCGAATATGGTTGTGCTGACCTTAGAGGTCGCAGCGAAGCGGAGTGCGCCGCTGCGTTGATTAATATTGCTGACAGCCGCTTTCAACCGGAGCTTGTAGAACAAGCGATAAAGGCCGACAAGTTACCGTTAGGCTATCAGGTGCCCGCTGACTATCGACAGAACACACCTGAGCGAGTTGAAGCACAGGTGGGCGAGTATCGTGCGACGGTGTTGCCACCGTTTCCGTTGGGTACGGATCTGACGGAAGAAGATATCAAGCTGGGCGGAGCACTGAAACAACTCGCGGCGGCTACCTCTACCCCTGCGAAAATGGCACAACAGGTTTTGAAGTCGCTAACTGCAGGGGACGGCGCAAAGCACAACGCGATGCTCGCAAGACTTGGGCTGAATCAGCCTAAAACGTTAAAAGAAAAGCTCACTCGACGAATGCTCATTAACTTGTTGAACTCGTGACGTGGCTAGAACGCAGAGAAGGTGCCGCTCGCACAGCAAGTTGGTGCGGGTTCTGGTAGGGCTTACTTGTCTTTGTACCCTGTGATTTCACCGTCGGTAAATTCAACGCCAAGACCACACGCAATGCGATTCGCAAAGTTGAAGTAGGCGGCCAGCATGTTGACTTCGAGCACTTCGCGATCAGTCAGACCCGCTTCTTTTAGGACGTCTACGTCTGCTTCGCACATTTTGTCAGGTTGTTGAGTCAGTTTGGTGGCGTAGCGCAACATGTGTGCCTGACGGTCAGTCATGCCGAGGAACTGTCGTCCCGCAACAATTTCTTTCATGCGGTTGTTGTCTTTTTCGTGATGCGACAAGGCCTCAGCAACATGGCTGACGCTGTAGGAGCAATTGTTGGATGCAGACACTACCAGCGCAATCATTTCACGTTCGGCTACGTTCAGAGTTGTCTCGCCGAACATCAGGGTTTGATACAAATCAAGATGGTGCTGCAGCGCTTCTGGAAACAGACTTTGCGCTTTCATAATGTTGCTGACTTTTCCGCGTGATTCGCGAATGTTGTCAAACGTTTCTCGCAGCGACTGATCACCGTTTGGTTGGTTGACGGTTTTTATCCAGCTCATTCCAGGTTACTCGTTTTTCCGCCATCTGGCTCAAAGTGTATGTCTAAAACGTTCGTTATAACGATTGATGTCAGAGCCAATGTGAATTGTTTCTGGTCATGTTGGCTGCTTGTCTTGTTTCTGTTCATGCTGTTCTGTTTGTTACCTACTCAGGCTGTCGTGCTCCAGGCGTTGAGCGCATTTTCAAGATGCGAAAATGTAAGCTTCATCTTTAAATGCTTTAAACTCGAGCGCATTGCCACACGGGTCGTGGAAAAACATGGTGGCCTGCTCTCCAACTTCACCTTCAAACCTGATGTGGGGTTCAATTACAAATTCAGTGTCGACGGCTTTTAACCTTTCAGCCAATGCCTCCCATTCCGGGATCGACAAAATAGCGCCGAAGTGTCGCACCGGCACGTCGTCACCGTCTACCGGATTCGTGCCTATATTTTGCTCGTTCTCGGACAAATGTGCTGTGATCTGATGCCCAAAAAAGTTGAAATCTATCCAGCGATCAGACGCCCGGCCTACCTCACAACCAAGCACACCGTGATAAAAAGACCGGGTTTTGGCGAGGTCTCTAACCGGAAAAGCCAGATGAAACCGGTGCTTAAGTGTGCTCATGAGATTTCCCACGGGGTTGGAGGCTAAACCTGTTTGGGGTGTTTCTCATATCTTAAAGAGTCGTAGGAGAGGCATCTTGCCCAAAGGGCAAAGCTTGGGAGTGCTCTTGGGGCACGCATTCTTGGGGGCGTACGGTCAATGTTTTCATTAAGCTTGTTCACTTCGCCAGTCCCGCGGGACCAGATAGCGCGAGTACAGCTTCTCTTCCGGAGTGCCGGGCTCCGGAATACGGTTGTAATCAAATCTGACCAGCGGAGGCATCGACATTAGAATGGATTCGGTGCGGCCACCGGATTGCAATCCAAACAGCGTGCCGCGGTCGTAAACCAGGTTGAACTCGACGTAGCGTCCGCGACGGTAGAGCTGGAAGTCGCGCTGCTCCTGCGTGTACTCCTGAGTGTGTCGTCGCTCAACAATCGGTTTGTAGGCCAGCACAAAATGTTCGCCAATGCGTTGGATAAACTGGCGACACGTGTCGAAGTCTGGCGAGCTCAGGTCGTCAAAAAACAATCCGCCGACACCGCGCTGTTCGTTGCGATGGCGAATATGAAAATAGTCGTCACACCACTTTTTGTATTTTTCGTAAACACCTTCGCCCATCGGTTCGCACGCTGCGTAGGCCGTGTTGTGCCAGTGAATGGCGTCTTCGTCAAAACCGTAGTACGGCGTGAGGTCGAAGCCGCCGCCAAACCACCAAATGGGGTCGTCGACGCCGTTGTCGGCGATGAAAAAACGCACGTTGGCATGCGCGGTCGGCACCATTGGGTTACGTGGATGAATGACCAGCGAGACCCCCATGGCCTGATAGCTACGGCCGGCGAGTTTGGCGTTTCTCTGTGTCGCCGAGCCCGGCATTTTACTGCCGCGAATGTTGGAAAACAGTACGCCAGCTTTTTCGAACACCTTGCCTTCTGCCATAACCCGGCTGTCGCCGCCGCCACCTTCTTCACGCTGCCACACGTCGGATTCAAATCGAACTTCGGGCTCAAATGCTTCCAGCGATTCGCAAATGTGCTTCTGCAGCTCTTGCAGCATGTTCGATACTTTATCGGGATCAATAGCAGTCATGGATGGCCTTTAATGTGGTGCGTATTTTGGCTTTGTGTGTTGGATTATTATTCTTCTTGAATCGCCAGTCTATGCTTTTAATCGATTAGGTGGTAATTCGAAAAAATCGAGTGTTAGCAACGCGCGATACCGGTTTTGTGTCAGCCACGGCGCAGAACTTCGCCTGTGCTCGCGTCCATAATTTGGGTTGGCCGTGAAGAATTGCCCAGGGCGCCACCCACAATATGGTCGATGCCCTTTGGAAATTGTCGTCGCAGTTGCAACAGGTTGGTGGCGGGTGGCTTTCCGCTTACATTTGCGCTGGTAGATACCAGCACGTCACCGAACGCCGCACACAGCTGTTGGCACACGGGATGTGCCGATACGCGCAGCGCCACGGTCTCTCTTCCGCCTGTGACGAGTTCGTTTAGGTTTTGGGCTTTCACAATCCAGGTATTGGGACCGGGCCACGAATCCTGCAGTTTTTGAACCAGCTCGTCAGACGGACTGTCAATGTAGTTCAGCGCGGTATCTATTGAGTGGCTAATAACAATTAGCCCCATCGCTGGTGAGCGCCGTTTGAGCGCAAGGAGCGCGCGCAGTGCGTCGTGATTGTGCGGGTCACAGCCAAGACCGTAAACAGCCTCGGTTGGATACGCCACAAGTCCGCCGGCTTGTAGCACCTTAGCTGCCATCGAGTATTTAAAGCGCTGCGCCATATTGTGTAGCTGCGAGACGATGCCGACGTGTCGTACGTCGGTTAAGAATCGTCCTTCGTCGTTTTCTTGGCCACTTTCTTTTTAGTAGCCGCTTTCTTGGTCGTTTTCTTCTTGGCTACTTTTTTCTTCGCTACCTTCTTTTTTGCGACCTTCTTTTTGGTTTTCTTTTTCGCCTTTTTCTTGGTTACCTTTTTCTTCTTCGCGACTTTTTTCTTGGTCGTGGTCTTCTTCTTGGCTGCGGCTTTCTTGGTGACCTTCTTTTTCTTCTTGCGGCCACGGCGAACGGGCGCTTTCTCCAACAGCTCAATACACGTTTCGAGCGTCAGCTCTGTTGGGTCGGTGTCTTTTGGCACACGAGCATTTTTCTCTTTGTTCGTAATGTAGGGACCGTAACGACCGTTCAGTATTTGAATGCCGTTTTCGCCTTCGTCGGGCCATTCTTTAATCAGGCGATTGGCGTCTTCGATTTTCTTGATGTCAATCAGCTCGATAGCTCGTTCAAGCGTAATGCTGTACGGGTCGTCTTCCGGGCCTTCTTCGTCTTTCTTCTTGCGAATTGAAACGTATTTGGCACCGTACTTAACGTAAGGACCGAATGGTCCAATGCTGGTCGAGACAGCTTCGCCTTCCGCCGTTTCACCCAGTTTGCGTGGCAGCTTGAACAGCGCGAGCGCTTCTTCAAGCTCCACTTTGTCCATTTTCAGACCTTCGCGTAAACCGGCAAATTTGGGTTTGTCTTCGTCGTCGCGAGTACCAATTTGTACGAACGGTCCGTAGCGGCCCATGCGTACGCTAACCGGCTTGCCGCTCTTAGGATCGGTGCCGAGAATGCGGGCTTGAACGGCTTCGTCGCGACTTACGGTCGCTTCTTTGTCCACCACAAGCTCTTCAAACGGTTTCCAGAAACCCTCGAGCAACGGAACCCAGTCTTTTTCGCCGCGAGATACGGCGTCGAGGTCGTCTTCGAGATTCGCGGTAAAGTCGTAGTCAACGTACTGGGTAAAGTGATTGCTCAGGAAAGTGTTTACGATCTTGCCGACGTCGGTTGGAATAAACCGGCGCTTGTCCATTTCAACGTATTCACGTTTTTGCAGCGTGCTGATAATGCTGGCGTAAGTAGACGGACGACCAATACCGTATTCTTCCAGCGTCTTAACAATGCTGGCTTCAGAGAAACGTGGTGGTGGCTCCGTGAAGTGTTGTTCGGGGCGCACGGCGAGCAGGTCGATCACATCGCCTTCTTCCATGGGCGGCAGAATTTTGTCGTCGTCGGCGTCGTGACCTTTGTCGCTTTGGTAAACGCGCAGGAACCCGGGCTCGACGAGAACGGAGCCGTTAGCACGCAGACGCGAAGTCGATTCGCCACTTGTGCCCGGTGCCAGGTCAGCCGCAACGGTGTCGAACACCGCCGGTACCATTTGGCTTGCCATGGTGCGTTTCCAGATCAAGTCGTACAGTTTGAATTGATCGGGCTCTAAAAAGCTTTTGATTTCAGACGGAATGCGAGCCGCCGCCGTTACTCGAATAGCTTCGTGTGCTTCTTGAGCGTTTTTGGCTTTGGTCTTGTAGGTGTTGGCGGTTTCCGGTACGTAGTCGGCACCGTACTTCGAACCAATTACGTCACGTAGCTCGGCAATGGCGTCCTGCGACAGCGACACGGAGTCGGTACGCATGTAGGTGATAAGACCTACCGCGCCGTCACCTACGTCAATTCCTTCGTACAGTTTTTGCGCGGTGCGCATGGTGCGCTGCGCGGTGAAGCCCAGCTTGCGCGAGGCTTCCTGCTGAATGGTTGACGTAGTAAAAGGAGCCACCGGACTGCGGCGACGTTTTTTCTTGTCAATTTTGACGACTTTGAGCTTTCCCTTAGCCTCGTCGGTCAGGTGCTTCTCAACGGCAAAAGCCTGGTCTTCGTTCTCGAAAGAGAACTGCTGAACTTTCTCGCCCTGATATTGAATCAGGCGAGTAATAAATTGTTTGGCGTCTTTCTTGACGTCGCCTTCAACGCTCCAGTATTCGCGAGGGTTAAACGCGTCAATTTCTTTTTCCCGCTCGCAAATGAGGCGAAGAGCGGGGCTCTGCACACGACCGGCGGACAGGCCGCGGCGAATTTTCTTCCACAAGAGCGGCGACAGGTTGAAACCGACGAGGTAGTCGAGCGCTCGTCGAGCCTGTTGCGCGTTGATCATGGGGTGCGACAGTTCACCCGGGTTGTCGACGGCGTGACGAACGGCTGACTTGGTGATTTCGTGAAACACGACGCGAAGTATTTCTTTGTCCTGCAGCTTGCCGCGTTCCTTGAGCAGCTCAACCAGGTGCCACGCAATCGCTTCGCCTTCTCTATCCGGGTCAGTCGCGAGGTACAAAATGTCGGCTTTTTTGAGCGCTTTAATGATTGCGTCAACGTGTTTTTCGTTGCGCTCAATAACTTGATACTTCATCGCGAAATCGCTTGAGGTATCGACGGCCCCTTCTTTAGGGATCAAATCTCGTACGTGGCCGTATGACGCCAACACTTCAAAGCCCTTACCCAAGTATTTTTCGATGGTTTTGGCTTTGGCGGGAGATTCAACTATGACAAGGCTATTGGTCATGTCGTCCTTTATGAGTTATTGAGCATGTTGTTAGTAATCAATCGTTTATGTCCGTTTCGGTGCGGCCACGCGGGCTGCCGAAACGGGCGCGTATTCATTAATACGGGCCATAATCAGATGTGGCCACGCTTAGGACGCGGTAACAGAACATAATGGAAATTGGAGGCGCGATCAATTCGGACGAAAATCGGGCCACCGGCGTACTAGTGAACAACGCCAGCTTTTTCTTCAAATACAAGATCTTCCATGCGGGCGTAGGCGTCTTCCTGGCCGGGCTGGGTGAACAGCACCATGAGAACTACCCACTTAATGTCGTCCAGATCGATGTCGCGTTCGCCCAGTGCCAAGATGCGGTCGAGCACGCGTTCCCGCTGGGAGGTGTTCAAAATACCGATTTGTTCGAGGTAAACAATGTATCCGCGGCACTCCACGTCGATGCGCTGGCACTCACGGCCGTTGAAAATGCGAGTAGAGTTTGTTTGAGGTGCGTAGTCGCTTTCGTTGTGGAAATCGCCTAGGTCGTCGAGCCACTCAAGCGCGTGCGTAATGGTGCGGTTGTTAAAACCCGCGAGCTCCAGTTCGCTACGCAAAATGTTGCGGTCTGGCTCAGGCTCGATATCTTCGCCGATGTACGTTTCGAACAAATACATTAGTACATCTAAAACCGATTCTTTCATTTGTTTTCCTTCTTTTTGGCGCGCATGTAGCGACCGCCATCGGTTGTTAAAACTTCATCGTGCAACCCCAAGATGAGGAGCATGGAGGAAACGGCATCCGCCGTCAATCCGCTACGCGAGCAGAGCTGATCTATGGTGCTGGGTTCATAACCCAGACTATGTAAAAGTCGGTCGTAATCGTCCGTACCCTGAGTTTTTCCTGATGCGTCAGCAGTCGTAACTGAGGGCTTTGCTGGTGGATTATCGTCAAGTGCGGAACGCGTTAGCTGACCCAGTTCTTCCAGAATATCCTCGCCGGATTCGACGAGTCTGGCGCCGTCACGTATGAGCCTGTGGCAGCCTCTTGCCATTGGGTTGTGGATGGATCCGGGTAGGGCAAATATTTCCCGGCCCTGCTCGCCGGCATAGCGTGCTGTGATTAATGAGCCGCTGCGGTAAGCCGCCTCGATCACCAAAACCCCTACTGATAGTCCACTTATCAAGCGATTACGTCTTGGAAAATTGCCTTTATGCGGAGGGGTTTGAGTTGAAAACTCGCTGACCAGTGCTCCGCGTTCAGCGATCTCGGTAGCCAGTTTGATATGGCGTTTGGGATAGACGTCGTCAAGACCTGTTCCACACACGGCCACGGTAAGTCCGGACAAGGCGAGCGCACCTCGGTGACTGGCCGCGTCAATGCCAAGTGCTAGTCCGCTGGTGATGGCGAAACCGGCTTCAGCCAGGTAGTGGGCAAAGGCAGCTGCGTTTTCCTCGCCCTGCCGGGTTGGTTTGCGGCTGCCCACCATGGCGATCTGTGGATGATTTAACAGATTGGGTTCACCCACGAGATATAGACCGAGTGGTGGATCAGGAATTTGGGCAAGCATGGGTGGAAAGTGCGCGCTGCCATGCGGCACAAAATGATGAGTGGAGCGCTCGAGCCAATCAAGATCGCGTTCTACCGACGCTTCATCAAATTCACGCAGTGACGCCACCGCCTCAGGGGAAACACCCAGGTTTAAAAGATCCGACTGTTCGAGGTCAAGAACTTGCCGGGCGCCTCCGGCGTGCGCTGCGAGTTTCAGCGCGCGAGCGGCGGACAGGCCTTTGGTGTGCTTGAGTACGAGCCACGGATAGACGTCGATTTGTTTCATGTTGATAGCGTCTGGCAGTTGATAAGAACGTTAGGATGCGCACTCCACTCAACCCAGCGGGTTGAGCCTGGAAGTGCTCTTGGGGTACACACTCCACGTCAAATGCGCTCCGGGTTTTTGTAGCGGCGGCTTCCAGCCGCGATTGGCGTGTAGAGTAAATATGGGTAAACGTGTAATTCATCGCGGCAAGATGCCGCTCCTACGCCGGCCCAAAAGGCCAGGTCCGGAAGCGCCCTGGGAGCATGAGCCGTTTGGCTTGGTATCTATGTCAGATCAATCGCTTCGTCTACATGTAAATTTTCTCGAAACATTGTGTTTGCACCGTAAAACAGACACAAGAACCTAATCTGTTGAATATCAGCATTAATGCGATAGCCTGAATCAGCTCCCAGCTCTAAGCTCTCAGTAGACGGCGACGTTAGATGACGACAACCCCGGAGCACTTAAACAATTAAGCGAGTCAACCCAGCTGTTGGGGTGGGCGAGACGTTCGAGCTCGTTTATGCTGCGGTGTATGCCTCATCAACAACACATCCATACACTTTTAGCGCTGTCCGATGCCGTGCCGGAACTGATTGCCGATGCGCTGTCAGAAGACCAGCGTGCCAGCGCAATAGCGCGCGGTGGCTTGCGTCCTGAAGAAGACGATCAGGTTGGCTACTGGTTCTCGCGTTTCCTGACGCTTCGGGAAGACTTGTGGGAACTCCTTGGCGAGATGGACGACGAGGTGAGTGTGCCGCTCAAGCAGATTACATTGCACAGTGACTGGCAGGCGTTTGTCGTGGGGTTCAGTGCCGCGTGTTTGCTCGTCAGGCTTGACCGGTTTTTAGTGTTTGAATTTGCTGTCGACGGTCAAATTCAGCGCAAGCTTAACGAGGCTTTTCCTGAGTACCGTATTGGGCGCAAACAGTTTAGTTCGATTTTCTCAGCGTATTCTGATCCGGCGACGATGTTCAGATTGTACGAGGCCATTCGCTTTCTTCGCCGCAGTGAAAAATATCGTAACGCGCTCTCGAGCGACGCATTGGTGGGGGCGGTTGTGAAACGGCTTCCGGAGTTCGAGGGATACCTCGACATCAGTAAACGCTCGTATTTGCGAAGACTGATTCAATATTTAAAACACAAGTGGCGCAGGAGAGGGGCTTCGGCTCGCGATCAATCCATGTTTGCCGTGTTCGAAGCGGGCGGGCGAATGGCCGCCAAAGTGAACGCAGGGAGTACCAAGCTTGTGACGCCCGAAGTGCTTGCTGAACTGGCGGGGCAGTTGCAGCCTGGTGACATTTTGATAACGCGGCACCGCTATGCCCTGACAAACTTTTTCTTACCCGGTACCTGGCCTCATGCTGCGCTTTACGTCGGGACACCTGAGCAACGAATTGCCGCAGGTATCGCCGTGCCTCCTCCTATTGAGCACCGCTGGCGTGATGACAAATGTACGCTTGAAGCGCTGCGAGACGGAGTGTTGTTCAGGCAGCTTGGCAGTACGTTGAAGGTTGATGCGGTCGTCGTTATTCGACCACGGGCCACGGAGGAAGGTATTCGGCAAGCCATTCAGCGTGTGGTTAAACACGAGGGCAAAATGTATAACTTTGACTTCGACTTTTTTACTTCTGACCGGCTGGTGTGTACGGAGGTAATCTACCGTGCATACGATGGAGTTGAGGGTCTTCAGCTACCGCTAGTCGAGCGCGCCGGGCGTCATACGCTCTCCGCAGAGGATATTCTCGATTTGGCCATCGATACGGATATGTTCGACATCGTAATCACGTTTGGTTACCCACACGATAAACCGGCTTTTGCCTATAACGAGGACGCCAGAAACGTGGTTGAAGCGAGCTACCGCGATTCGTCTGGATCCCACTGATCGACACCGTTTATGTCATTGCGAGCGCGAAGCGCGCGGCAATCTCGTGACGATGCCTTGGCTTGTTTTGTGTGCTTAACCTCGAAGTAACCTGACGGAGATTGCCACACCCGCTACGCGGCTTCGCAATGACGAGGGTGTGGGTGGCTTCGCAATGACGAGCGTGCGGGCGGGTCTGCACTGAAGAGGGTGTAGGCGGAATTATATTGACAAAGTAGAGCGTCGAGTCCGCACTTAACAAAAATAGAGGGCTAGGCTACTACCTTGTTGCGACCCAGGCTCTTCGCTGAATACAGCCGTTCATCCGCCTCGCGTAAAATGGTTTTGCGCGTACTTCTTTCATCTATTTGGGCGACACCGAAGCTCAGCGTTACTCTAATATTTGGCCCTATTGTGTTCCAGCTGTGCGTTTCGATAACGCGGCGTAATTTTTCACATACCGCCTCTGCGTCGCTGGCCGTGGAACGTGGAAAACAAAGCAGGAACTCTTCGCCGCCGTAACGCGCAATGGTGTCAGTGCTGCGGCAGTGTTCGGACAGCAGCTCGGATACCTTAACCAGCACCTGGTCGCCAATTTCGTGAGAGTGGTGGTCATTAATAAGTTTGAAGTGGTCAATGTCCGCCAGAGCAATAGTGAACTGTTTGTTACCCGTAACCGCTGCATCTATTTCGGCTTCGAGATAGTCGTCGACGTAGCGCCGGTTATACAGTCCGGTTAGTTTGTCGTGCGTGGCCTTTTGTTCAAGCTCGCGGGTTTTCTCTTCAAGTTCAGACGTGCGCTCTGTGACCAGAACCTCCAGTCGATTACGCATGACCGCAAATCTTCTGAGCACAAACATGCCGAGTGCCAGAACGGCCAGCAAAAGCGAAAACAGACCGGGGTCGCCGATGAGGTAGGTGGCCGCCACCAATACGCCGATGAAGCCGGCCGCAAACTCAACGCCGTTGTTAAACAGGCTAAAGTAATTGCGGGCTGTGCCGGAGCGGGCCAGCAAATAAATGGACATGCCGACTTCGTTAATGATTTGCATCACCAGCATGGCACCCATGACCTTGAGTAAGTTGACGATGGTGAGAGTGCCTATGGGTACGGGTCCACCGGCGAAGGTGTAGAACAACCCGCCGCCGAGTACGACCCAAATCATGAGGCCGGCGTTGTGAAGGCACGCTATGAAAACGTCCTTGACCGACACGCCCTGGGCCAAGCGGTGTACGGGGTACACGAAAGAAGCGGCTGCTGAAATAGCTGTGGCAATTAGGGGGCCGAATACCAGAAGCGAGGCTACCTGCCCGACCCGGTCGAACGAAACGTGGCCCGAGCTTGGATGCGGGTAGCCTACCGCAATGGCAAAAATGGACAAGACGAACACAAAGATGGCGCTACCGACGGTAATGTCCGCCGCGGGGCCTATGTTGTCCCACGCAACGTATAGCGCCACGAGACCGCTTAACAGCAGCACAACGCTATAGTAATAGTAGGATGTATTTGCGGGCGGGGGGTTTGTCACAAGCTGCTCACGCCGGGTTTTAGATAATTTACCTGAAATAAGACATAAACTCATGGTCTATCTTTGTGCAGGTGCGTCAGGGCTCGTGTCTCCCGGAACTAATCGACTCTTTTTTGAGTCTTTTAGTTCTATTCGCGAATGGTTTTGACTGTGTGAAAATGGCCCGGCATTTATTAACTTTCCTCTGTTTGTTGTGGTTTACGGCCTCTGTTTCCGCACACGAGTACCTGGTCGAAGTTGACGAGTCGGCTCGACGCCTGAAGGTTAGAGCGTCATTCAACGAGCCTGTTCGGGTTGCGCTCGGGTCTTCGCGAGGATCGCGTCACGTGCGCCAGCTGCGCCGATGCGATTCTGACGATTCACTGCGAATGCGCCGAGGCCGCGTTGAGACCGCTGAACGTTGCCTTGAGTACGCAGTCCAGCTAAACAAAAGCGCCAACGACTCGCGAGCGCGTGAACGCTACGCCGCCGTGCGCGACATGGTCATTAATCCGGATAATTGGCTTTTACTGCCCGACGACGCGCGCACGTTAATTCGTGTGGCCTTTATATTGCCTGACGGCATCAACGTGTCGGTGCCGTGGAAGCCCTCCCGCGCAGATTTCGCCGACAGCATGCCAGCCGTAGTGGCGGCCAGAGCCGAGGCCTCGGCCACGAGAGTCGAGGGCTACGAGTTCAGACACCGGGAAATCAGTTCAAATGCGATTACGGCTTTCGGCCGGTTCCAAAAAGAAACACTAGCGGTACCAGGCGGCGAGCTCCGGGTGGCGCTATTACGCACCCGGCATAAGGTTGAGGCGGACAAAATGTTGCGCTGGCTGTCTGACGCCGCGGACAACGTGAGTCAGGCGCACGGCCGCTTTCCAATGGCGTCAACTCAAATTGTTGTTGTTCCGGTCAACGATCGCGCCTCTGAACCGGTGCCGTTTGGCCACGTTATTCGAAACGGCGGAGAGGCGGTGCAGTTTTTTGTCGACACCGACTGGGCGCTAGACTCTTTTTTAGGCGACTGGACGGCGACGCACGAGTTTAGTCATTTGTTAATGCCGTACGTCAAAGATCGCTGGGTGTCTGAGGGCTTTGCTTCCTATTATCAGAACGTGCTTATGGCCAGAGGCGAGGCCTACACGCCCGTCAAGGCGTGGCGCAAACTGTTTGAGGGTTATGGTCGCGGCCGCATGTCGGCTCCGGGCATGTCTCCGCGCAGCGCGACAATGAGAAACGGCGGACTGATGAAAATGTATTGGAGCGGAGCTGCTATTGCGCTCATGGGCGACGTGCAGCTACGACAGCTGTCCGATAACGAAGAGAGTCTCGATACCGCCATGAGAAAAATTAGACTCTGTTGTTTGCCTTCCCGAAAAGCGTACAGCGACAGAGAGTTTTTTGCCCTGCTCGATTCGCACACTGGACGTACCGTGTTCGGTGACCTGTATAACGACTACGCCAACTCGGCTGGCTTTCCTGACGTGCGTGACCTGTACAAACGTCTTGGCATTGAAACCAGCGGAAAAATTAGGCTGGTCGATGCAGAGCTTGCTCAAATTCGGGATGCGATTATGCGGCCTCGTGGTCACGAGTTTGTGGATAAAGCGAGCACGCAAACGGAGGTGGGTGACTGACGAGACGTGTGTTCTGTCAGTCGTGCTGTTCAAAGTTATTAAGCAGTTGAATGAGCGTGTCGAGTTTTGGGTCTTCTCTTGAAATACCAAGGGCCGACAGTTGATCGATCACGTTTTTGAGCAGAGTCTTGTCGCCGAGTTTTTGCGCCGCGATTTTACCCGTCATGATAAGTGCCGCGATGCTGTTCGGGTCTTCAGGATAACGTTTACCCATGTCTTGCAAGATGAACGCGGCCAATTTGAACTGGGCAATGGATGCGGCATACACGCCTAGCGCGTACGTTGTGCTTGCGTTGTCGAGGCGAAATTGAGGCTCGGTAATCATGCACCAGCGTACGACTTCAATGGCGTTGTCTTTGCTGTCTGAAGTAAAGAGGTAGTGAGTAAAAGGCTGCGCATAGCGCAGTGCGGTGTGAGGGTCGGACCATTTGCGGAGGTTGTCGAAGGCGTAGAACCGGCGGCTGGGATCACTGTTCGCCCGGTTGTGGTATTCCCAAAGTCCGGATGCCGCTTCAATTGGAGACAGGCGAGATTTTTGCTGTGCTGTTTGCAGTGCATTGTTGTCCAGATTGAGCGTCTGTTGACGGTCTTGCTGTTCCCTGAATTCTTTGGGTGACGTGATGTTAAGGCCCAGCTCGACGCGGGAAACAAAAACCAGTCGACCGACGGCGCAGCACAACAGGAAGAGGCCGTAGAGGCTGGCTACAATGTTAATGAGACGTGAACCAACTAACTCACTGACGAGCGTGCTCGCCAGATAGCCGATAGCAACAATGATAAATACACTAACGTAGCGAACGCCGAGGGTTTTAATGATTCGTGCAAGGGCCACCGGATTGAGCGCTGTGGACAAGTCGTGCTCCAGCACGCTGGCGGCAAGCATGGCAGGAGTTGCGAAAAG
>JBGCFV010000055.1:0-46731 GCA_045107075.1 Gammaproteobacteria bacterium | reverse complement strand
AGGCCAGCGTTAGCTGGCCTTTTTTTATTGCGTGAAATTTTCTGTTAATGCGAGCCCGTATAGCGGGCGTGGCAAGCTATTTCAGGCTGAAACCAGTGGGTTAATAAGCGTTTGGGCTGCGTCACGGGATTGCCGCGCGCTCCGCGCTCGCAATGACTCTGTTAGTTCATATTTGCGATGACGCTACTACCTCATGCTCACAATGATTTTAATCTGAGTCGGGTAGTGCGAGACACTCGGTGAATCGCTCCAGACTATCTCCAAGGTAGGTCATTTGAACATCGCCACGTATCTTGTAGGAACCAATTGCGCCCGTGTAAGACAACTCTTTCGATCTATGAAGCGCCTTTATCAGATTTTTGGTTTCCTTACCGTCGATTTCGTAACGACCACCGCGTCCCGACGAGGATTGAACCCAGCTTGCAGAAAACGTCCGTTCGCCTGTAACAAACGCGAAATTGGCGGATTTGTTTCCAGCATAGTATTCCATTTCCAAATGTGTTCCGACGTACCCTGGAAGTGCCTGCGGATTATTCAGTTTTTTCTGGCTGGAGTCATAGGCGTAGCGGTAAAGAAAACTAATTCTGTCGTAACCAATTCGGGAGTTTTTGACGGGCTGAAAAAAGGCGTGCAACGTACAAAGTCCCCGGTCATCTGTAAAGGCCCACGGAGGATGCAGGTCAGGTCTTTTGCCGTCTCGATAGTCTCTTATCCTTTGGAGTGTGCTTTCAGGTATACGTCGGCCAATTTCCAGAGCGCTCGAGCAAAGGGCGATTTTGTTTTCGGTGCCGTTTAAGAGCAATAAGTACTCACGACCTATAAAAAATTGCGCGCCGCACATGCTGGTGCTTTTGTTGGTAATGAATTCGTTACCGGGTCGCTCTCCCTTAATGTGTTCTGTGACTTCGAATTTATAACGCATGTTGTCTTTGTCGAACGGTGCGACTTCTGTAAATACAACGGTCAGTACGTAGGCGTTGTTGTTATAACGATTGTGGAGAGTAGGGGGTTTACCGCAGCTGCAGGCAAAGGCAGCGAATGGCCATGTGGCCAGCGTAAACAACACGGCGCGGAAGATGATTCTATTCATTGGATTACTCCTCACGAACCGCAGTGATTTGTTCGTCTTTAAATTCGAACAGAAGATTTCCGTAACGAACGCGCGTTGGTGATTCAATAATCGTACTGAGCAGGCCTAGTTTATCCAAATGTTCAAACAGTATATTGGCATCGCGACGCCAAAAGCCAACGAAACGCGACAGATTAAAGCTTTGCTGCAGCTCGGTGTTGACGATTTCAACAGGCGCCAGCACTTTTAATGCGAGCCCCATAATCGATCGACGATTTGAATTTATTTTCCCTCCGGTTGAGCACAATGTAAGCGGTATGTGCTCGTTTCCGTCAACAATGAGATAACGCATTCCGAGCGTTACCTCAACGCCACAGTTCCGGTCAGAGTAGGTTTGTAACTTCGTGTGTTCGCTTACCTTGCCACTAATCACTTCAACGGGCTGAATCCACAGGTCGATGGTGTCGTCTTCATGCGAGTCCATTTTGGCTTTCTCAACGCGCCCATAATAAAGGGTATTCGCCGTGCGAAGGGAATTCAGAAAGGTTGCTTCACTACAGGTGCAGTTTGGGCTGTCGGCCCTTGCAAATACGACGCACATAAAGATCAGGGCTAACATGGAGTGTTTCGCTGCAGAGGGATTCAAAGGCACCGCCATGTAAATTAAAGTTGAGACTGAGAAGGCGTATTTTTTACTAACAGCCCTGAGTCAGTGATCGCTGACGCCAGCTCATCGTACAATGCTCGAATCAATAATCACAAATGAAGGAGCGGAGTAATAATCCGTCTCCTTGGGCAGCCTTTGTTATTCTGATCTGGTTGCCTTTCGCATTCAGGTCGGTAACTCTTGCTACGTGATCTCTTCATAATGCAGCGTGTAGTGACTAGTCAGCTGAACGATTTGCTCACGGTTTGCCCCGGCGGATCGTGCTCGGCGTCGTCGATATTTCGAGTAATGGCTGCTTCAAGAACGGTTATATCAATTTCGAATGTGAGTGCGTATCCAATAACGCGCTCAATGGAATTCGAGTGATGGTTTTTTTCGAGTTCAAAGGCCGCCAGAATTAAGCGGTTCAGCCAGGCCTGCTTTGAGTGTTCAGCGCCACTGCGGTCATCGTTTTGAATGCGTGCGCTGGCTCGTTCAAAAAATTTCCTTGGAATTCTGTCGATTGTTTTATTCCAATACATTCTGGCAAGAGCGAGATCCTCGCGTTGCTCTTCAGCCAGCTCGTGATGACAGTTGTCTAATAGACTCATTACGACGCGTGCTATCGTTCGGTCGCCCGTTTCTTTTGGAGCTGAATCTACAAATTTAGCCAGGCGTTCACCCGTGAGAAGATATTTTTCGGCTTTGTTCAATGAAGATTCCTGTAGGACATGTAGAGCTGCCTGCCAAAGACAGGGTCGCTGGGGCCTGATTGTGGAGTGACTAAATACTGTGTACAGATTGACTATAGACAGGTCAGCGCCGAGTTAAAAGGCTATTTGAGAATGCGTGAGCTATTCGGAACGCGGTCTTGATTCGTGTATCAGAGTTTGGATTAAGGGAGGGTCTGGTAGTCCGCAGCTGGACGCTACGAGTTGATGTGACGGTTACGTTAGCGTTGTCAGATTGACGTCTGTTCTGCTTTATTAGTGACGCAACGTTCTATTGGTGAATCTTGATGAGCTCTTTCTTAGAATGCGTCATTGCGAACCCGCCTGACGGGTGTGGCAATCTCCTGGCACTTGCTACAAGCCGGATCTGATGGCTCGTAGTAGTGGTCAAGAGATTGCCACGCGCTTCGCGCTCGCAATGACGTTCTTTTTTACCGCTTGCAATTACAGTCCTTGTCGAGCTCTCAATTACAGTCTCTATTGAGCTCGCCATGACATTTTGTATTGCGTTTGCATTGGCGGCTGCTACTCCGCTTTGGCGAACTCAGGGTAGGCTTCGAGTCCGCACTCGTGGACATCGACGCCGTCGTATTCTTCTTCCTGCGTTACTCGGATACCGATTGTCGCTTTGAGCGCGAACCACACGACGAAGCTGGTGGTAAATACCCAAGCAAAGATGGCACCAATTCCAATGAGCTGAGTGACGAGACTGGCTTCTTCATTGGTGATGCAAACCGCCAAGATACCCCAGATGCCTACGACCCCGTGCACTGAGATGGCGCCGACCGGGTCATCGATTTTAAGCTTGTCCAGCAACACAATGGAGCCGACAACAAGAAGTCCGCCGACCGCACCGATCAGAGTGGCAGTGAGAGGTGCTGGAGTCAGAGGTTCGGCCGTGATGGCAACCAGTCCCGCCAGAGCACCGTTCAACATCATGGTTAGATCAGCTTTGCCGAACCAGATTCGCGAGAGGATGAGCGACGCGATAAGACCGCCTGCAGCCGCCATGTTGGTGTTAACAAAAATCAGTGCAACCGCGTTGGCGTTGTCGACACCCGTGATTTGTAGCTGTGAGCCACCGTTAAAGCCAAACCAACCGAGCCACAGAATGAGTGTACCAATGGTTGCCAAAGGCAGGTTTGCACCCGGTATGGGTTTGACCTTACCGTCTTTTGAATACTTGCCTTTACGGGCGCCCAGCAAGAGCACGCCGGCCAGCGCAGCAGCTGCGCCACACAAGTGCACCACGCCAGAGCCTGCGAAATCTAGAAACCCGGCCGAGTTTAACCAGCCACCGCCCCATTTCCAAAAGCCCTGAACCGGGTAGATAAAGCCGGTAAGCACGACGGAAAAGGCAAAGAAGGCCCAGAGCTTCATGCGCTCTGCGACGGCTCCAGAGACAATCGACATAGCGGTTGCGACAAAGACAACCTGAAAGAAAAAATCGGACAGTCCGGCATAGTAAGAGTCTCCTGCTACTACGGCTTCGACGGTGTTGTCTGTCGACCCCAGCACGCCTATGTTGGCAAGTGCGTTGAACAAACCGCCTTCAAATGCGGCACCGGGATACATGATGGCGTAACCGCACAGCATGTACATGACGCACGAAATCGAATACAGGCCAACGTTTTTGGCCAAAATTTCAGCCGTGTTTTTAGCTCGAACTAGTCCGGCTTCCAACATGGTGAATCCGGCGGCCATCCACATGACCAGAGCGCCCATTACGAGAAAATAAAAAGTGTCCAGTGCGTAACTAATTTCACTGACGCGCCCAGAGAGTTGCGTTAGATCTTCCATTGTGACTCCAAAATAATAGTGAATTAAACGGCGCTGTCGCCGGTTTCACCTGTGCGAATGCGGATGGTTTGTTCTAGTTCGGTAACGAAAATCTTGCCGTCACCAATCTTTCCCGTGCGGGCTGCGTTCACGATGGCCTCGATCACTTGCTCGAGTAACTCATCGGCTACGGCGACTTCAATTTTGGTTTTGGGTAAGAAGTCGACAACGTACTCCGCACCCCTGTACATTTCGGTATGGCCGCGCTGTCGGCCAAAGCCTTTCACTTCGGTAACCGTTATGCCTTGAACGCCGACGTCGCTGAGCGCTTCGCGTACGTCATCTTGTTTGAAAGGCTTAATTACTGCGGTTATTAATTTCATAACGTATGCTTCCTGGGAGTTGAACTTAAACGTAAGAGACGAAAGATGATTTGCCTAAACTAAAGAGCATCCATTCGTCGGTCATGCGGCTCGATTCATTGTTAATGTGAACCGATGATGTGAACCGCAGAAAACCTTTCGCTAACCTCGCCACCTGTCCTGCTGAAACCAAGCCCGCTCCAGACTAAGGGTAGGGCTACTATCGTAGTGTCGCGTTGGTCAGATGGCCGCACTTGATAAAGCATTTCTCGTGCCAGATTTACTTTCTTATTTAAATCATACTGTTACCAGTCTTAAGCCTGTCGATTCGCACTGAAATGGTGCGTTTTTGCGGGAAGCATAGGGTCACTGCACAATTGAGGCGCCGAGCGGTATGACTCGCGTAAACCAAATCTTGCCGTCGCGTCGGGAGATCGGGATTCGCAGGTTAGCCAGTGTGACAACAGCTGGGCCCCCATGAACGGTTGCTCGTGCGATCTGGCAATGTGGGCGAAAAAAAGTGGCCACAGGTAAACGGTGACGCTTACCTGTGACCACTCCTTTTTGAGGTTAATCTTGTCCTGGCTTCGTTTAGCTTTGGCAGATTGTTGATGAACGCCACTCTTGCGAAGCAGTGGATGGTTATGCAGTACATTTCGCGGTCCGGTAGCTACCGGAATCCGTTTCTTTTTGGCCATTAGCATTCTCCTTGTAAAATGGCTCCGCTCGATAAAAACGGGCCGTGGACTATAGTCGAGTGGCGGCTGTTGTCAAATTACTGGCACAAATCAAGCTCTGTATTGCGTCGGGAGAGAGTGGCGACTATCGTGATAGCTGAGTCCGATGAAAACACTGGTTAGTTTGATTTGTCAGAATGCCCGAGCGATGCGGAACGATAAAAAAGGAGCACCACATGCTGGAACTTAGACCTTGCTGCGAGAACTGCGCTGTGTTGTTACCACCTGACTCGGTAGACGCCATGATCTGTACGTTCGAGTGCACGTTTTGTCGACCCTGCGTAGAAGAACTTGCCAATGTTTGTCCGAACTGTGGCGGTGGCTTTCAAACTCGCCCGGTTCGGCCTGCGACCAATTGGCGCAACGGTAATTACTTAGGTGAGCATCCGCCTACGTCGAATGTGACCCATAAACCGGTAGACCGCGTGTCGCACAAAGAACTGGTAGAGCGGGTTGGCGACAGGCCGCCTCGGTCGCGATAACGTACACTCCGGGTTAGTCATAATCGCTACACGCAATCACGGAGTACTACTTTTGCAGCGCAACTTCATGCAGTCACTGGGGCTCGTTTTAGCCGGTTTTTTAGTGGGTATAATCGTTACCAACATAAATCGTGTCTTTCCGTCTGCAGGCCCTGGAGAGAGCAAGCAAAGTGGCCGCGTCGCGGAATATTCCGGTGACTATCAACTCCTCGCACAGACTGCTGTTTGGGATGTCTTTGCACAAACCACCACCAAAGGTAGAAGTATCGTTCTGGGTCAGAAAGGTCTGGCACGCGTTGTGGTGACAGACGATCAGTCGGCGCTGTATGTAATGACCTACAAAGCGGGCGACCCGGTTTGGCAGGGACGACTTATGGATGTAGGGAACGACGGTACGGTCGAGGTTGCCGACATAAGTTTTGGTCGCTGCGAAGCCTTTAAATAGCAGGGGTGTAAGATGATTCGAATTTGGTTTGCTCGTGTCATGCTTGCGGTGCTCTTATTCACCGGGCTTGGTTGTCAGCAAGATGCCGCGGTGGATGACGCGCCGGTTCAGGCCACTGCTCAGGAGCTCGAAGAGCTTACCGCCGAGTTTCAACAGCGTATCGAAAAAGTAGCCGATGGCGTTTGGATGGCTATTGGTTACGGCCTTGCCAACTCGATTTTAATAGAAGGCGATAACGGCCTCATTGTTATCGACACTATGGAAACGCTTCAAACCGGAGCCGCGGTTGCAGCGGAATTTCGCAAGCTGAGCGATAAACCATTGGCCGCAATCATCTATACGCATAACCACGCCGACCATGTGTTCGGTGCCCAGGCCTTTATTGATGTCTTGGCCCACAAAGATACGCCGGTCGAAGTATTGGCTCATGACAAAACCGCGGAGCTGGTGTATCGGGTCGTGAGTGAGTTTCGTCCGATTATCAGCGCTCGTTCATACCGTATGTTTGGTACCCAGCTTGGCGACGGCCAGGCCGGTAATGAGGGTATTGGACTGGAGCTCAAAATATATGAAGACAGCGAGTTTGCGTTTGTTAAACCGACTCGCACCTTTGAGTCAAAGTTGGATGTAGAGATTGCTGGAGAGAAGCTGACTCTTATTCACGCGCCGGGTGAGACCGACGACCAGCTGTTTGTGTGGAATGAAGAGCGTAAGCTTCTTGCAGCCGGCGACAATCTTTACCGAGCGTTTCCGAACCTGTACACCATTCGCGGTACGCCGCATCGGTCCCTCAAACGCTGGGCCAACAGTCTCGATCTTGCGCGCAGTTTGCCGGTTGAGCTGCTGGTCCCAAGTCACGGAAGCGCTATCGAGGGGCGTGATCTTGTGTGGCAAACGCTAACGGATTACCGCGACGCTATTCGATACGTTCACGACCAGACCGTGCGTTACATGAATCTTGGGTACACGCCTGACGAGGCGGTAGAGGTGGTCAAACTGCCGCAGCATTTACGCGAGTCGCCTTACCTGCGAGAGCTGTATGGCAAAGTAGAGTGGTCTGTGCGGGCGGTGTATGCGGGAAATCTGGGCTGGTTTGACGGTAATCCGACAACTTTACGTCCTCAGCCGCCCGGGCAGCACGCGCTAAGAATGCAAGAGCTTGCGGGTGGCTTTGACGGCCTGACGACCGCTCTGTCAAAAGCCAGTCAAGCTGGCCAACACCAGTGGGTTCTTGAGTTAACGGACACAATTCTTCGTCTGGATTCCGGCCATAAACAGGCTCGTGAGGCTCGAATTGCCGCTTTGACCGCGCGCGGAAATGCAGCGACAAATCCAAACGAACGTCACTATTATTTAAGTAGTGTGCTGGAACTTAGAGACGATGTGCGGTTCAAACCGTTAAGTACGTCGTCGGATCGTCTTCTGAGTGAGCTTCCCATGACGACCATGTTTGATTCCATGAGCGTGACCTTGCGTGCAGAAGACACGCTTAGCACCAATTTAAGAGTGGGTTTAAGTTTTACCGACAGCGGTGAACGCTATACGCTGTGGGTACGACGTGGAGTGCTTGAGGTTCGGCAGGGTTTGATAGACGATCTGGACCTGCACGCAAAGGTCGATAGCCTGGCCTTCAAGAAGTTACTGACAGGGCAGCGCAACGCGCTGGTAGCGTTGGCTAACGACTACGACTTTCCCGTGGGCAACACAGCACAGTTCGCCGCGTTTTTGAATATGTTTAAATCGCTTAGAAAAACGCCAGAGCCCGCACCTTTTGCAGCAATAGACTGCTGCGATTAGGGCGCCGTTCTGGCACGGTTGTTTCATAGAGGCGTACAGCCTGACTTTACTCTAATGGCCAAGGGGCACTTAAGATGAAATACGCAAGCATTGTCGACACGATTGGCCGCACGCCGATTGTCAAAATTAACTCCATGGCACCGGATCATGTTGAGCTCTACGTTAAGGTAGAGTCGTTTAATCCTATGGCCTCGGTGAAAGATCGTCTGGCTTGGGCGATTATTCAGGACGCCGAGAATCGCGGCGTACTCAAACCGGGTCAAACCGTTATTGAAGCCACGTCGGGTAACACAGGCATTGCTCTTGCCATGGTGTGTGCGGCCCGAGGCTATCCGTTTGTGGCCGTAATGGCTGAGTCGTTTTCGGTTGAACGCCGCCGCATCATGCGAGCGCTGGGCGCCAAAGTTATTTTGACTGAAGCGGCTCTGCGCGGTAGCGGGATGGTGAAAAAAGCCAAGGAACTCGCGCAACAGCACAGTTGGTTCTGGGCCGAGCAGTTTGATAATCCGGCTAACCCGGCCTACCACTCCAGTACTACCGGACCTGAGATTCTCAGCGATTTCGCAGGCGAACGCCTGGACTATTTCGTCAGTGGTTGGGGTACGGGTGGCACTATCACCGGTGTGGGAACTACGTTGAAGGCTGCCAGACCGGATATTCATATCGTCGCCACTGAACCTGAGGGCGCGGCGATGCTGTCCGGTAATGAATGGCAGCCACACAAAATTCAGGGCTGGACACCCGATTTCGTGCCCGGAGTGTTGGACAAATCGGTCGTAGATTCGATTGTGCTCGTGGGTGATGACGAGTCCAAAGACACCGCGCTGGAGCTGGGTAGAAAGGAAGGTATTTTGGTTGGTGTCTCAGCAGGCGCGACTTTGTGCGCAGCACTAAAGGTAGCCAAAGACGCGCCCGAGGGGAGTGTCCTTGTTGCAATGCTGCCCGATACGGGTGAACGCTACATGAGTACGTTCCTGTTCGATGATATTGCCGAGGGTTCTGACGACGAGTGGTTAGCCAGTCTGTAGGTTTCTAAATCCGGCTTGCGCCTAAGTTTAGTGTAGAGTCATCTTGAATCGTCACGAGATTGCCGCGCGCTTCGCGCTCGCAATGACGGTGTATGTTAGACGCTCATTATGACGTCGTTTGTTAAGCGCTCGTACTGACTGAGTTTATTGGGTGTTGCCAACGACAGTGTTTGTTAACGTTGGTGTGGCCTCGAAACACGTCTTTGCGATCCCGCTCAGCGGGCGTGGCAAGCTCAGTGCACCCAAGATCAAGGTTAGCTCTCTTGGGGTTTCGCCACAGCTTGCTGGAGTTCCTGTCCGATTAGTTCACGCCGCCAGGTTTCGAGTAACGCGCTGGCTTCACCTCGAATGACCTTGATGACGTCTTTTCGCGTGCCTAGTAGTGACGGGCTTATAGCCGATTTGGTCGCCGCGCTGCGCACCATGGCCATACCTGTTTTGATCAATTTGACTTCGTCCGGATCGTGGCCGCTGAACGGCGGTTCGAGCGGATCTTCTTCGGCCAGCTGGAGCTGTTCGAACAGTTCAGCGCTCGCCTGACGAAGGTAGCGTTGTTTGGAGTCCAAAAGTCCGGCTAAATCCTCGGGCGACTTTGGTTCTTGTGAGGCGAGAGTAATAATGTCTTCGTCGCTAATGATCCACTTGCGCGGACGGTCTTTGTCCCACGCCTGACGCTCGCGCCACGCGGCGAGCCGTTTCATGCCGCGACGCTGAGCGCGTGTAAGGCCGCGCGTGCCTTTGACTCTTGACCAGGATGAATCCGGGTCCGGCTCGTAGAGCGCTACGTCTCCGAGGGCGGCGCATTCGGCTTCCAGCCACTCAGTTCGAGATTGCTGGCCAAGTCTTTCACGCAAAGGAGCGTAGAGCTGGAGGAGGTAGCGCACGTCGTCTTCGGCGTAGCGCTTTTGTGCGGCTGTGAGAGGGCGCTGCGCCCAGTTGGTACGCGTTTCGCCTTTGTCGAGCTCTACTTCGAGCAGTTCATCTACAAGAGCCGAGTAACTGATTTGATCACCGAGCCCGGTCAGGCCCGCAGCAATTTGTGTGTCGAACACGGGCGCAAGCATCACACCCGTTGTTTGGTAAATGGCTTCCAGGTCCTGTCGAGCTGAATGAATCACAACTTCAACTTTGTTGAGCCGGTTCATCAGGTCTGACAAATCGTCAAATGCAAGCGGGTCGACGCAGTAGATGTTGTCGCCGACGGCAATTTGAATGAGGCACAGCTGAGGGCGATACGTACGTTGACGGATAAATTCGGTGTCGAGAGCCACATGGGTGGCGTCGTCTATTTGCCTGCACACCTCGGCAAGTTCTTGGGCGGAATCTACCAGGCCGTCAGACATTAGCGCTTCTTAAATGAAATAGTAGTCGCGAGCTTAGCATGAAAGCTGCAGCCGATCTCGCGTAGACGCTATACTCACTCAGATCAAAACACATTGAGTAAAGGATCGTTAGTGCATATCCATATTCTTGGTATTTGCGGCACGTTTATGGGCGGCGTCGCTCGTTTGGCGCTGGAAGCGGGGCATACCGTATCCGGCTCTGATGCCAACGTTTATCCACCCATGAGTACTCAGCTGGAATCACTTGGCGTCGCCATTGATGCGTTGGACGATATATCCCAGTTTTCCCGATCCATTGATCAAGTAGTTGTTGGTAATGCGATGGTCCGGGGGTATGCGGTTGTTGAACACTTGCTAAACAGCGGTCTGGCCTATACTTCCGGTCCTCAATGGCTGGCAGAGCACGTGCTCCACAATCAGCACGTGCTGGCCGTTTCAGGCACTCACGGCAAAACCACAACCTCCTCGATGCTGGCCTGGATTTTGTCGGCAGCCGGTCGTGAGCCAGGCTTTCTAATTGGCGGAGTGCCGGCCAATTTCAACGAGTCGGCCCGTGCCGGAGCCGGTTCATTTTTTGTGGTTGAGGCCGACGAGTACGACAGCGCCTTTTTCGATAAGCGCTCAAAGTTCGTGCATTACCGTCCGCGCACGTTAATCATGAATAATCTTGAGTTTGACCATGCGGATATTTTCGATTCACTCGCCGACATTCAGAGGCAGTTTCATCACGTGGTTCGCACGGTCCCGGGTGACGGTCGCATAGTCTGCAATGCGACCGATGCGGCCTTGAAAGAGGTGCTGGCCATGGGCTGCTGGAGCGAGCTGGAAACGTTTGGCCTCGAGATCACGGCCGACTGGGTGCTTAAGGGTAAGCGAGTCGATTATCACGGCGCACAGTTTGACCACTGGTCTTTGCCTATGCCCGGAGCTCATAACGCCAGTAATGCTCTGGCAGCTGTGGCCGCGGCTGCTCACGTTGGCGTACCCGTCGAGCAAGCTATTGAAAGTCTGCGTGACTTCAAAGGCATTGCGCGGCGTTTACAGGTACGGGGTTGCGTCAATGAGGTTACAGTTTACGACGACTTTGCGCATCATCCTACGGCTATAAAAGCCACGCTTGACGCAGTTCGCCGTGAAGTTGAAGGCCGCGTCGTGGCTGTTCTGGAGCCTCGCTCAAACACGATGAAAACATCGGTTAACCTAGAAGATTTGACCGACGCGCTTGCGTTGGCCGACTCAAGCTGGATATTAGCGCCCTCTGATCTTCAGTGGGACGTCGCGACCGTAGTTGACGCTGTGCCGGTTGGCAAAGCTTGCCCCGACGTCGCCGTGTTACTCGAAGAGTTGGTGCCCACCCTTCGAGCGGGCGACCATGTTGTGGTAATGAGCAACGGCGCATTTGGCGGAATTCATGAAAAAATACTGGCCGCTCTCGAGATGTTTGACGCATAAACACGCTGACAGCATGAGGACGGTTTATGGTAAAACCGTGTTCTCGAGGCTACATGCACGCGATTCGGAACTGTGAGTCGTTTTAATGCCATACTATTTGATGGAACTTAGAAAGAGCCGGCTGTTCAGTTGTTTTAAATCGCTGGTGTTGTAAAAGGAAATATTCAACGCAATGAGTTATATGGAAATTCCAATCTTTCCATTGTCTACGGTGCTCGCGCCGGGCGGTCCCCTGCTCTTGCGAATTTTCGAACCGCGTTATCTCGACATGGTGGCCAAATGCCTGTCGGGCGACTCCGGCTTCGGAGTGAGTCTGATTCAGGAAGGTACCGAGACCTCAAGTTCAAAAGTTCACGCCATTGGAACATTTGCTAAAATCGCCGATTGGTACCAATATGACGATGGCCTGTTAGGGATTACCACTATAGGCTTACAACGGTATCGACTGGTAGACACGTTCGTAAAAGAGGACGGTCTGTTAGTCGGGCAAGTCACGTTATTGAACAGAGAAGAGCCAGAGCCGCTACCTGCACAATATCGACATCTCGCCGATGTCGTAGAGCGCGTACTGGGCGAAATAGGTTCTCACTACGACATTATCGAACGAGATTACGCCAATGCATCCTGGGTCGGCTACCGCCTCATGGAACTGTTGCCTCTGACAAATGAGCAGAAACAGTTTGGCCTCGAAATAACCGACCCGATCGAGCGACTCGAAATGGTCGCTACAATGGTTGAAAAAATGGAAGGTCTGGAATGAGCGAAATGATTGACGGTGCCGTGCGTCGTTTTATAGATGACTCTGCTGCCTCGATCATTTTTGAAGAAGCAACTATGCAGGCACCGACGTCAATAGACGACGTACGTGTCCGAAAAGTTGAGCTCGTGGTCCGTTGCCAGGAACTGTCGCGTTTTCTTCGCAGTTTCGATGAAACTAACTGGGCCGAGTGGCTTGACGACTGCGTCGCCGCGATCCGGCAGAACAGTGTTGCCGGGTCAGACGTTCTGCTAGAGGGTTTCGGCGGAATCGGCTCTATTATTAACGTTTACCTGTGTCCTGAAGCCGGACATAAAGTCGACCCGCGCGACGAGGCCGCTATCAACGAGCAGTTCCTACTCATGCTGTCGAAGGTCGGGAATCTGGCTCGTGAATTCGGTAGCTGAGACGCTACTGTTCGAACCAAACGGCTGCGCCTGAGATTTGCGCACGCGGCTGCATAACCCGCCAAAAGCTTGAATGTACGGATTGCGCGGGAGCGCCCTGGGGTACGGGCGAACAAACACTCAACAATGTCACGTATTAATCTGACCAACAGTCGACATCGTTACGTAGAATACAGTGATGCCAAGCCACGCTATTGGCAGCACGAGATGTATCACGCGATTACGCGTAAGAAGACCGGTCATGGCCATAGCCATCTGTAGACCGACAAACCAGAAATACTCTTGCGGTAATGCACGCAGATCGGCGGAAGCCTTGATGATGGTTTCCGGAACATCCAGACACCATGCAATCAGTAGAGCTGCGAAAAACCATCTGCGGTTTCTGAAAAAATACTGCTCGACATCTATGTCTTTGTCCATATTGATTGGGTACAGCATGGAGGCAAGAAAAAACAACACGATGGCGTACAGCGTAATAAACAGATATTCGTACACGAACCAGTTAGTGTGTCCGCTCCACCAGAACATTCCCCACCAAATAAGAAGAATGAACACGAGTATGTTGACGGTCCAAAGCGCATGAGGTAAATAAAATTTTACCTGATCGCGATGCTGGATAAGTTTGGTCGCGCCGGTGGCCAGATGGGTAATGCCGAGTCCCATGATCACCGAGATCAGGACGCCAATGTATTCGAAGACTCCCATAAACACCCTTTGTGAAAACCAGCGCTAGCCGTTCGATTTGTCAGGAAGCGTAGCGCAACGTCAGTAGAACGTCCAGATCCGAATAGTCGTCACCTGTTTTTTTTATCTGACCATTCGCACGTTCGTGGGCGCGCCTGCTTTTTTTAAACTAAATTGCCGTTTGCTCGCGAGTGATAGTTCGCAGATTTTCCCAGTTGCCAGAGAACTGGGACTCATTGACACGTTCTCTCATCGGCTCAATCGCGGTGGCGATGTTTTCGAGAATAGACTTGAATTCGGGCCGTGCGCGGATGGATTCGAGGTAGGGATCAAACTCGAGTATCCAGGTGTCAAAGGAAGCTGAGCTTCGGAAGCCTTGGTTGACGGCTGTTCTAAGCGTGTCCAGCGCTTCGTCGTTGCGACCGAGAAGAGCGAGAATTTGCACGTCTTTGATGCCTTGCCCTTTCATACCCAGTCGAGGCTGCGTTCGAATCACGGGCAGCGTAGCCTCAAGAATGCGGCGTGCTCGCTCAGGTTCCTCTTTTTGTTGCAAGAGATACGCGTACTTTACTGCATTGCGATCGTTGAATTCGTTAATTTGCGGTACGTCGTTTGTTGCAAAGGAGGGATTCAATTGCAAACAGTATTCTAAGGCCGTATCGAAATCGCCGGCTACAGTGGCGATGTCTGACGCGAGTTCGCTAATATAGAACGGCACTTCGTCCCGGGTAGTAGCATAGGTTTCTATTCGAGTCAGAGCGGTTTGGTAGTCTCTTCCTATGACGGCTGAGTAGGCTTGCGATAATGCATAGAACGGATGTTCTTTTGGTATATCGTCAATGATCTCGTTCGCTTTATCAAAGTCGCCCAGTTCAACGTATATGCCAATCAGGTTTTGGCTAATGGTCGGATCCTGGCTGAGTTCTCGCGCTCCCATCGACCATGCCACGGCTTCGTCGAGGCGACCCAGTTTTTCAAGGTGGTTCGAAATATTGCTAAAGAGCGACGACCAGGAAGGATGGATTTCCAATGCGCGCAACCACTGATTCAAGGCGTCTTCGTTACGACCTTGTTTTGCATAGATAATCGCCAGATTGGAGTAGGGTATACGGCCAATTGGATCGAATTCAAGTGATCGTTTGTTCAGAGCAATGGCGTCTTCATAGCGCCCCTGGGTGTCGCGCAAACTGGCTAACCACATATAAGCTCGAGCGTGACTCGGATTTAGCTCAATAGCACGATTGAGCGCTACAGCGGCTTCTTCGTACGACTTCCCGTCCCGGTCCATGTGTGAGTCTTGATTGCCCGATTGCATTTTTAGCAGCCCGAGCGACGCGTACGCATCGGCGAGGTTGCTATCCAGTTCAAGCGCCTTTGCAAGAGCCGCGCTTGCCACTCGCTGCGCTTCGGTCCATGTAATCGCGCCGTGATTAATAAACAGCAGTTGCACCGCATCTGCCAGCCCGGCGTATGCCTGAGCGTAATCCGGATCAAGATCTATCGCCTGTTGAAATTGCTGTCGTGCGGCTAGAAGTTCCGGAAGTTCTCGCTTTGCGACACCGCTGCGAGCAGCCGTGTACAAGCGATAAGCGTTAATGTTTTCTGTAGGTACAGTAGCCAATCGTGCTTTCTCTCGCGGGCTTAATTTGGCTTTCAATGCCGAAGCAATGGCCGCTGAAATTTCGCTCTGAATCGCAAAAACGTTTTTCGCGTTGAGGGCGCGATCGTATGTCTTTGCCCATATATGCTCATCGGTTATGGCATCGATGAGCTGAACGTTAATGCGCACTGTATTACCGGCTCGTTGCACAGCACCTTCAACAATTATGCCAACGCCCAATTCCTCGGCAACCTGACGTAGATTTTTCGTGGTTTCCCGATAGTCCATGACGGATGTACGTGAGATCACTTTAAACGTTTCTATATTAGCCAGACGCGTTAGCAGGTCATCGTGAATGCCGTCAGCGAATACGGCGTTTTCCGGATCTGTACTTCGACTGGTGAAAGGCAGCACTGCAATCGAGGGGTTGTAACTCTTCTTATGGCGCAAACCTGTGATGTTAAGCGTCAGAGATATGCCGAGGGCGACCACGAGCATAGCTATTAGAACAATGCTGGACTTGCCTCCTGTCGGTCTGTACTGAGTGGCGGCATCTTCTGATTCCTCATGGCGTTTTACGCCAGCGGGGGTTCGTTCGAATACCCAGGACAGGATAACGGCAGCGATGAAAGCTACGAGAATGACTACAACGTAAATCTTAAATAGCCAGTCCGGCGCACCGAATGTAGGCATAAGTACCGAGCCAGCCTCGATAAAAACCCAGCAGGCGAGCGCATACGTCGTCGCTACTTTAAGTACGTTACGATTTTTCAATTCTGTAATAAATTTAGCCATGTTTGCTAATTGTGGCCGAATCACATGTTCCCTGCCAGTTTTCGACAGGAAATCTGCACAATCGCGCGATGGGGGGTGGGAGTTTGAGACGAACTGAGTAACTAACAGACGCATTCTAAATCTGCGGGTAAAGAACGCTGTGGCAACCAGTCTGCAATATTGATAAGCCTGCCACACGTGTCGCGCGCTCATTGTCCAACGAGTGTGATAGTTAGCATCGTGACTATTAACACAGCCAAAGATCCGAGTTGCCTATACTTTCAATAGATAGCTTTTCTCACTTCTTTTGGAGCAGTGATTCGTATAACCTGAGACCTAATCTATTTAAAGCTTGAGAAAAATAATGAAACAGTTCGTTAGTCTGATTTTGCTTTTGCTTACTTTGCCACTTGTCGCCGAAACTACTACCTATCGAGTTTTGGTAGGAGGAGATGATGTTGGCCACATGATCGTGGAAAAAGAAAACGATCAGTTGACCATCGATTTCGATTACAAGCAGAACGGACGAGGCCCTACCATCGCCGAGAAAATCACTGTAGATAAACGCGGCTATCCGGTTGAAAGGACGATTACCGGTCGAACAACGTTTGGCAACAAAGTAGACGAGAGCTTTCGCATAGAAGGGCGTTCGGCTCTTTGGCAGGACGCCACGGGACCCGGTAAAGCCCGTATCAAAGGTTCATCGCTTTTTTATGTCGATCAGGACGGGAGTCCGTACTCAGCTGCCATGCTCGCGAGCGCTTTACTTGCTGCACCTGACGGGCGAGTGAAAGTGTATCCCTCGGGCGAAGCCAGTATTCGTATCCGGTCGACAATGTCCTTTGAAGGGGCAGACGGCAAGTTGGACGTCACGGCCTATGAAATCCTGGGGCTGTCATTGAACCCGGCTTTGATCATGCTGGATCAAAATGGCGAGTTCTTTGCTACGGCTGGCGGGCGCTTCAGTATTGTGCGTAAAGGTTACGAGGCTACCGACGAAGAGCTGCGAGACTTTGCGGTGAAATTGTCGACAGAGCGATTTGTGGAAATTCAGTCCAAAGTGGCTCAGAAGTTTGACGCGCCGGTTCGCATTCGTAACGTCCGCGTGTTTGATCCCGAAACGCTTAAGCTCACAAAACGCAAAGACGTTGTGGTCTATGGCAATCGAATTGCCAGCGTGCAGTCGGCCAGGAGTCCAGCGTCTGACGGTGAGGTTGTCGTTGACGGAGAGGGCGGTACGCTCGTTGCCGGCATGTATGAAATGCACGGTCACCTGGGGCAAGAAAATGCGCTGCTAAATATTGCCGCTGGCGTTACTTCTGTGCGCGATATGGGCAATGAGAACACGGTTCTTGAAGGGCTTGTGGGGCGTATTAACAGCGGCGAAATCGCTGGCCCTCGCATTACTCGATCCTGTTTCATTGAGGGGCAAAGTGAGTATTCCGCGAAAACGGGCGAGACCGTCGCGACCTTACAGGAAGGGCTCGATATGGTTCGCTGGTGTGGTGCACGCGATTTTCATCAAGTGAAGTTTTACAACTCGATGAAACCCGAATGGGCCGAAACGCTAGTCGAAGAAGCGCATCGCCTCGGCATGCGAGTGGCTGGCCACGTCCCTGCATTTTCCAGAGCGGATGAAATGATCGAGGCCGGTTTTGATGAGATTACACACGTTAATCAACTAATGCTTGGGTGGGTGCTCAACGACGGCGAAGATACCCGTACACTGTTTCGCTTCACAGCTATGAAGCGCTTTCCAGCTATTAGTCAGGACGGTGAAGACGTTCAGTTTACCCTCAGCCAAATGGTGGAGAGAAACGTTGCGCACGACCCAACCATTGCCATTCATGAAGCGGGCCTGACTGCTGTGAATGGTGAGGTGTCACCGCTTGCACGTGACATCATTGATCACTTACCCACGAACGAACAGCGCTCATATAAAAAGGCGTTCTTCGGCACCGACACACCGGCCGAACGCGCCGAGTATGTAGCGGCTTTTGAAGTTATTCTCGAAACCCTGAGTCAGTTGCATGACGAAGGCGTTTTGCTTGTTCCCGGTACTGATCTCGGTGGTTCATTTGCTTATCATCGAGAGTTGGAGCTGTTCGAAAAAATTGGCTTGTCACCCGCAGAAGTTCTGCGGCGCGCATCTTACGACATGGCCGTCTATCTTGATCAGGATGAAGACCTGGGGTCAATTGAGAAAGGCAAGTACGCTGACTTTTTTCTGGTGCCAGGTGATCCCACAAAAGACCTGTCTCAGCTGAGAAAAATCCGCATGGTGGTGTCCAACGGCGTGCTCTATTTTCCTGACCAGATTTATCCTGCGTTTGGCATTCGTCCGTTCGCGAATGCGCCGGAAGTGATAGAGCCTAAGACAGCAGGTAACAGCATGTAGCCGATTGAGCCGAGCGCCTGTCGCAAGGCCGTTGATCTGAATTTACTGTCGAAGACGACACCGGGTCTTGGGTGCTGAATACACTTTTGCCGTGTATTTCTGTCGGCAAACGAGCCTTGGGTTCAGGCTCGTGCATGATAGTGAACAACGACCTTTCGATATAGGTGCGTCTTTCTTGGCCATAAGCGTAAAGTGATAGCCTTGCTACGTTAGCTGTCGCAGGAATGAAAGATATGAAAGCGATTACACATTCGCAATACGGCTCTCCAGACGTTCTGCGTGTGAATGAAGTAGAAAAGCCGGTGCCTAAAGAAGATGAAATACTGATTCGCGTTTTTGCCGCTGAGGCAACAAAGTCCGACTGCGAACTGCGCGGGTTTAATTTTTCCGTGAAATGGTTTTGGCTGCCATTGCGCATTGCACGTGGCATTACAAAACCAAGACGGCCGATTCTGGGAGGGTATTTTTCAGGCGAGGTTGTCACGTGCGGTGAAGCCGTTACGCAGTTTAAACCTGGCGATTCTGTGTACGGTTCGGCCGGCCTGAAAATGGGTGCCTACGGTGAGTACGTTGCTTTGCCGGAGCGTTATCCGTTGGTCGCAAAACCTCAGAACATGAGCCACGAAGAGTCGGCCGCTGTGCCCTTGGGAGGGCTAAATGCTCTTCACTTTATGCGGCTTGCAAATATTCGTTCCGGTGAGTCTGTTCTGATTAACGGAGCGGGCGGCAGTATTGGTTTGTACGCAGTGCAAATAGCCAAATCGATGGGGGCGATTGTTACCGGCGTAGACAGTTCGATAAAAGAGAATTTGCTGCGTCAAATGGGCGTCGACCATTACATTGACTACTCGAAAGAGAAATTCACTGACAACGGACGCAAGTACGATGTCATTTTTGATATGGTCCCGCACAATTCGTACACCGCTTCAATCGCTACGCTTAATCCGGGCGGACGCTATCTGTCTGGCAATCCACGCTTTTCAGTCATGCTTCGTAGTGCGTTTACAACGCGCTTTACGGACAAGGTAGCGCGGATTGCCTTTGCCAGAGAAACCAAAGAAGAGCTCGTGGATTTGGCGCACATGATCGAAGCCGGAGTGCTTAAATCAATTGTGGGCAAAGTGTATCCAATGGAAGAAGTCGCCGAGGCTCATCGCGCAGTAGAGTCTGAGCAGAGGCTGGGTGCGCTGGTTATCCGAATTGAATAGCCGCGACTGAGGGTCTGTTTGTGCTTTCGGTTTAACCTGCCCGGTTTCTATAACAGGCACACGCGCAAAAACTGAAGGCTCGATTCAAGCCCCTCATAGGGGTGCAGGCTCGTTCAGGTAAGCCAGCCCTTACCGCGACCGCTCCACGCGAGCCACACCAGGAAGACTGCAATCAGAAGGACAATCGTCGGCATAACCATAGCGCCTGCTCCCATTACTTCAACCATGTTGCTCATGAAATACATGTAGTAGTTTTGTGCCAGCAGGCACACCAGCGAAATAATCAGCAAGGGCAGTGCCCATGTTTTCTTTAAGACAAGACCTAATGACCCCAGCAGGCCCGCAAAAACTGACCCACCAAAAACAAGCTCAAGCCAGCTTGGTTGCGTAGCGTATAAATCTTGCTGAGCTTTCGGTAACTCGGCCATCATTTCAGAGGTCATCAGCATTTGCATGACAAAGGCCATAACTCCGATTGCGTTCCACACTAACGCGATCACGGCAATGACTTTAAACCACTTCGGAATAACTGTTTCGTTCATGAATTTAGCCTCTGGTTTCTATGGCACCGTTTTGATGCGTAGGAGCGGCATCCTGCCGCGAAAACGTGATCGATATTGACGACGATAGATTTGCGTATTTCATCGCGGCAAGATCCCGCCCTTACGCACTCTACTTGGCCCAAAGGGCCAAGCCTGGAAGTGCCCTTGGGGTGCGCACTCTACTTGGCCCAAGGGGCCAAGCCTGGAAGTGCCCTTGGGGTACGCAGTCTGCAGGACTCTTGACGGCATGGCTTACTCTGGCATTGAAAATGCTTTAGCACGCCTCTGCTGCTTCTGGCTGCAGGCTCTTAATCTCAACATGCCAGAAAATACAGACTAAGGCCACTGCGCCTTAGTCTGCATCTAAACTATCCGTAATCGCTCTGTTTCAAAGTGCGGTGACTTGATTCCGGCTTCAGCCAGCCAGAGTTGCAAAGACGCTTCGAGCTGCTTCAATGGTGCCGTCGACGTCGCTTTCAGTGTGCGCCCCGCTGATGAATCCGGCTTCGTAGGCAGAGGGCGCGAAATAGTGTCCGCGTTCGAGCATGCCTCGGAAAAACAGTTTGAAGTGTTCGATGTTGCATCGAGTGACTTGTTCGAACGAGCTAATGTCGGCTTCGTCAGAAAAGAACACGCCGAACATACCGCCCATGCAATGTGCCTGCAGCGGAATGTTGTGTTCGGTCGCGGCCTTTTTCAAACCTTCGATGAGGCGCGTGGCCATAGCTTCAAGATTGCTGTAGAAACCAGGTGCTTGAATATGTGTAAGTGTTTCGATTCCAGCTGCCATGCCGAGCGGGTTGCCTGACAGTGTCCCGGCCTGATAGACCGGACCCAGCGGTGCGACGTGTTCCATGATTTCGCGCTTTCCGCCGAACACGCCGACAGGCATGCCTCCGCCCACAACTTTGCCGAGGGTAGTTAAATCAGGTTTGACGTTGTAAACCGATTGGGCGCCGCCCATAGCGACGCGAAATCCCGTCATGACTTCATCGAGAATCATAACGCTTTTGTACTCGTCGCATAGCTCGCGAATGGCGGCCAGAAATTCGGGCTTGGGTAAAACCATATTCATATTGCCCGCAATCGGCTCGGCAATTACGCAGGCAATTTGATCGCCGTATTCTTTAAATACGCTACGCAGACTGTCTACGTCGTTGAAGTCGGCCGTTAGCGTGTCTTGAGCGGCACCCGGTGGTACGCCAGCAGAGCCGGGTATACCCAGAGTGAGCGGGCCGGAGCCCGCCTTGATGAGCAGCGCGTCAGCGTGGCCGTGGTAGCAGCCGGTGAATTTGAGCAGCATAGTGCGGCCGGTGTAACCGCGCGCCAGTCGAATGGCACTCATGGTCGCTTCTGTTCCTGAACTCACCATGCGCACGCGTTCCATTGAAGGCATGATATTGCAGATGAGTTCCGCCAGTTCTGTTTCGTGAACGGTTGGGGCGCCAAAGCTCAGTCCGTGTTCAGCCGCTTTCTGTACTCTGGATACCACACGTGAATCGGCGTGTCCCAAAATCATTGGGCCCCACGAACCGACGTAGTCGGTAAATTCCCGGCCGTCTTGTGACGTCACCTTAGCGCCTTTTGCCGAGGCCACAAAAACAGGTGTGCCGCCTACGCTGCCGAAGGCGCGTACGGGTGAATTAACACCACCTGGGATCACTTTCTTGGCCTGGGCGAAATACTGTTCCGACATCGTTATCTCCGATCGATTTTAAAATTTAGAAATTATTGTCTAATGTTCAGGGGCGGGTTCAAAAAAAGCCGCGAAAGCCTGGGCCGTCTGTTTGCTGTTTTCGGCGCCGTATAGCGCCGTTGTGGCAGCAACCGCGTGGGCACCCGCGTCAATTACCGAAGGCGCATTGTCGAGGGTTATTCCACCGATGGCAATCACATTGACATCTAACAGTTCGCGAGCCGAGCTAATCAGGTTTACGGGGGCGATTTCTGCCAGCGGCTTGGTAGTCGATTTGTACAGAGAGCCAAAGGATACGTAGTTAGCCCCGTGCTGCTGTGCCTGTACTGCGCGGCGCATTGACGCGTAACAAGACACACCAATTATAGCTTTACTGCCAAGAACGGCGCGCGCTTCTGCGAGGCTTGAGTCGTTTTTCCCAACATGTACACCGCTGGCCCCCACTCTGTGAGCCAGGTCGATGTCGTCGTTTATGAGCAAGGGTACCTTGTGTTGCTGGCACACGTCCCGCAAAGCGTTTGCCTGCTCAAGGCGTGTTTCGGCTGGTGAATTTTTATCCCGGTAGAGAACCGCGCACGCGCCACCTTCGACAATGTCCGCGGTGCGTTCGACGAGATCGGGGGTATCCTGATAGAACGCGGTCGTGACTGCATAAAGACCTGAAATCATATTGCCTCCTCAGGATTATAACGATGGCCGCTCCGGTAGCCGGTCCATCGAGCAATTCTTCGAGCGCCAGGAAAATGAAAGAGACCCTTAAAATAGTGTGCCGCAAACGCAGTGGCGCGGAAAGCTGTAGCGACGCCGGGAGGCTTTGTGACGCTGGCACTTGTGCCCCGACCGGGTTCGTCTTCCGGCGTTGGGCCGGTTGGCAACCGTATGGTTGACGTTTTAAAGGCGGAGTTCATTGTAATAGTGTAACTAACCCTTGAGCTTGGCCAAAGCCACAACGTATGATTAGGCGCTCGACGGCAGTGTAAGAATCAGGGTTCAGTATGAAAGTGTGGATGTGTATTGTCTGTGGCTATGTGTATGACGAAGCCAAGGGTGACCCCGAGGCCGGTCTAGAGCCCGGTACCAAGTGGGCAGACGTGCCAATATCGTGGCTTTGTCCCGACTGTGGCTCAGGCAAAGAAGACTTTGAGATGGAGCAGGTGGGCTAATTGGCTCAGCAGGTGGTGAGAAAGGGTCTGCACCCGAAGGCGCGCAGGAGCGGCATCCTGTCGCGATGAATAAAGTTACGCATGGATGATCGACTTTTCAGCGCATTCCAGGAACGCTTGCTTCCCAAGCCTTGCGAGCTGGACAGAATGTAGCCCCTGCCGTTAACACTGCAGCTAATCGTCAAAGCTGACGAACGGTGTATCCGCGCTCACGCAGTAGCTCCACCACACCTTCGTTACCGACAAGATGCAGTGCGCCAACAACAACCAGGTAGTCGTCCTTCTGACTGGTCATGTCAATGATTCGCGGTAGCCAAGCCATGTTGCGCTTAATTAGCAGCGCGTCGTGTAAATCAGGATTGTTTTCAAGGTCTTCGGCAAAGAGTTCGTGTAACTGCTCGGCGTTACCTGATTTCCAGGCCTTGATCATGTGCTCGCCCTCTTCTTTGAGCTCAGCCATGTCGACTAGAGACTCCAGCAAGAACTGGGATTGCGATTCGATGGGTAGCGCGTCCAGTATGCCCAGCTGTTCCTCTATTGTTTCCAGTCCCGAACCGCTCTTGGCGTCGCGCTTGGCCTGCTTCGCAAAGTGAAGCTCTATGCCGTTTTCGGCTTTGAAACCGAGGCGGCCCAGCTGAAGTTGAGTAATCGTCATGGCGGCGTACCAAGGGTCTACGCGCGCAAACTGTTCGAGGTCGACACCGATTTCTTTGGCGGCTGTATCAGCCAGCGAGTAGTTGGCCTCACCCATAACCGAGCGCAGAGATTCGGAAGACGGCAGCATGGCCAGGCGGCGAGTTGTTGAGAACGTTGATACGGCGTCGAGATCGGTAAAATCCAGTTCCATCACAAGCTGTTCGGCATCGTCGTACGCTGCCTGAAATGCTTTTGGAAGGGGGTAGTCCTGGTCGCGAAGAACATGGATGGAGCCTAACAAGTAGGTTCGATTGGACTCGGATTCAATTACCCAAACAGGGTTTTTGGCCTGAGAGTCCTGCTGTGCGGCTGAGGCCGTCGTTGTAACGGCGTTGACCGGTTCCGCGTTTGGAGTCGCCGACATGACAAGTAAAGAAGCGGCCAAGGCCACGCCTGCAATAGTTAACAGCTTGTTCATGTTTGTGCGGCCTCTTCGCCAGAGTCGGTTAGTTGACCATTCTTAACAGGTCGCGTCCTTGACCAGATGATCTGGGTGTCAATGGCACCGGATGGATATAACGACAGAATACGAAACCCCGGCGGTTGTATGTCGAGCTCGAACTCTCGCTGGTAGGCTTTAAACTGCACGCAGGTAGACGGACAGCCAAGATAGCGAACGCCTTTTACCACGCGGTCGACATGGTGATGAATGTGGCCAAAGATAACGGCGCGGACCCGGCTGTGACCGCTGACTAATTTTTCAAAGGCTCCGCGATCTTCAAGACCGACTGAATCGAGCCAGCTGTTACCCAGCGGTAGCGCGTGATGATGCAGCGCTAACAGCAAATGTTCGGCCGGAGAGTTGTTCAGCCGCTGCTCAAGCCGCTCAAGTTCTTGCTGTCCGAGTAAGCCAGAGGCCTTACCTGGATTGCGCGAATCCAGTGCGACGACTTCCCAGTTGTCGAGGGAGTGATGACCAAGGCAAGTGAAGGGGGCCTGGTTCAGCGTTGATTGCATGGGGACTGGGGCGTCGTGGTTGCCGGGCAAGCACCAGACGGGAGTGTCTCGGCCGATCCATTCGTCTGTCCAGCTGGCGTAAAGGCGCTCGTAGGTCGCTGCTTTTTCATCCTGTGCGATGTCCCCGGTCAGCAGTACAGCGTCTGCGTCTTCAATAAAGGACTGTGCATGGGACAGCACCCGCTCTAACGAGTCGGATGTGTTTACCGTCCGATGCAGATCGCTTGAACGAGAGAGTAAATGAGGGTCGGAAATTTGTACCAGTCGGGCGCTTGGCCGTTCATGACGATACGGGATTGAAGCGCTTGACAAAGCATCTGCTGGTGTCGATGAATATTTCATCTCACTATCATACCGCAGCCGGTGCGCCCGGGAGGCAAACTACAGCCGGATTCCGATTAAATAGATCAGTAGAGCCGGCAAGACCGCGCAAAGCCGGAGCAGTTCGTGGACAGAACGGGTGGAGGAAGCGGGTCGTTGTGCACTGCGTGAAAACATTAGGGCCATGTCCGCCACAATCAGGCTCGATAGCCCCAGCACCATTGAGGTACCGACAAAACGCCAATCAGGTAGCCAGGCGGAGCGGGCTCCCTGAGCAGCGCCTGTCAGGGAGGCCACCATGGTAACGACAGCGACCCCGCGTATCCACGGTAGAGGCGACCACCAGCCTAGAAACTCGCGCCGTCCGTAGGCGAAGCTGGCGGCAACCGCCACGCTGAAACCGGCCAGAAGGCCGGCCGGGACAGGCCATAAGTTGTTTAAGGCCGGGATTGAGATGAGGTCCAGCGTGTGGCTCATGCTGGCAATCACGAACGTCAGTAGCCCGCACCAATGCAGTGTCATTATGACAAGTCGACGACGAAGGGTGAGATGGCTTTCGGAAGTCGCCAGTCTGGCGGCCACTGAGGCGAATGCTACATAGCCAATCACGGCAATAAGCATGAATTTTTGTGGCATTAGCAGGTCAACATAGGTGTGGTACGCCGTTCAGTGACGCGGAGGCATACCGTACCAAACTGTGACTCATTCGCCACTGTTTGTGAGCTTTCGCCGCCGTATGGGTAAACTGTCCAGATTCTCAGGTGCTAATCTAGGAAGGTTGTTTTGAATTTAAGTGACGCCATGTCTCACCCGAAAAAACCGGCGATGGTTCTGTTCCGCGTGCTCATCGCGCTGACGACGGCCATTTGCATAGCGCCTGCTTTTGCCGTTACGCCGGATGAAGCTCGTCACTTACTGCACCGAACAGGGTTTGGTGTGAGTGACGCCCAGTGGCAATCGATTATTGACCTGGACTATGACGCGGCGGTCAACAAGCTTGTGGACGACGCCGCTCGTGGCGGCGCTATCAAACCGCCCGACTGGGTCGACGATAAACCAATGTGGACAATCAAGCAGCGAGGTTGGACTGAGGACCAGCGTCGCGAACTGCGCATTAAGAAACGGGTAAAAATTGAAGATCTGCGCAACAGTTGGATTGTGCAAATGTTGGCTACGCCCACTCCGTTGCAAGACCGCATGACGCTCTTCTGGTCGAACCACTTCACGACACAGTACAGCAAGAGTTTTGCGCCCATGTTAATGCATCAGCAAAACGAGCTGTTGCGAGGCCATTCGCTGGGTCGATTTGACCATATGCTGCTCGACGTCTTACGTGATCCTCTCATGTTGTTGTATCTCGATAACGTCAAAAATCGCGCTAATTCGGTAAATGAAAATCTGGCGCGTGAATTGATGGAGTTGTTTACGATGGGTGAAGGGCACTACTCTGAACGCGACGTGAAAGAAGCCGCGCGCTGTTTAACCGGATGGGGAGTGGATCGTGATACGGGTGCGTTTCGTATTTTCCGCAAGAACCACGATTCAAGCCGCAAAACTGTTCTGGGAAAAAGCGGGAAATTTGATGGCGACGACCTTGCGCGTCTGTTGTTAAAGCAGGCAGCCACCTCTGAACGCGTTGTGCGCAAACTCTGGCTCGAATTTGTGTCTATGGAACCGGATGCGGCTATCGTACAGAAATGGGCGGTCGAATTTCGAGAGAACGACTATGAGATTGCGTCGTTGTTAAAGACTATTTTCAAGTCGCCACAGTTCCGCGCAAAAGAACACCGCGGCGTATTGATTAAAAGCCCGGTAGAGCTTTTCGTGGGCCTGATGCGCCCGGCGCTCGATGGCCTGAATGAAAATCAGGTGCGCGCGCGACTCGAAGCCGTGCCGGCTGGCAAGCGGCTATCACAGTTGCTCAAGAACGCTGGACAACAGTTGTTCGAACCGCCAAGCGTCGAAGGCTGGCCCGGAGGACTGGAGTGGATAGACAGCCGCACACTGTTGTCGCGTGAGCATACGGCGCGCAACCTGGTAATGGGTTTGAGTCCGAAAGATATGGCTAATAACCCATACGTATTTCCAGAAGGCGACAGTAAATGGAATCGCAGGCGAGTTGCGCATCTCAACGCGCTCGACCCGGTCACTGACATGCCCGCTGCGCATAAACGCCAGCGCTTGTTGCTTGAGCTCATTCTTGATCCAGTTGTACATGTGAAGTAGCGAACTATGAACAATAAAACCAAGCTAAACGTGGGTCGTCTCGCGCACGGTGCAGACGCGAATGCGCCGGAAAATCCGGGGCGCCGGACTTTGTTGCAGTCACTTCTGGCCGTTGCTGCGCTGCCGCCCGGATTGTCTTTTGCTGCGAGCAATAAGGTCGCTCGCCGCTTAATACTGGTCGAGCTTGCTGGCGGCAATGACGGTCTAAATACCGTCATTCCCTATTCGCAAAAGCGCTACTACGAAGCGCGCCCCGGCATTGCTATAAAGCGCGACGAACTGGTAACGCTTGACAATCACTTTGGTCTACACCCTAATCTCGCGCCGCTGAAAACGGCGTGGGATAATAACGATGTGCACATTGCGCTGGGAGTGGGTTACCCGGACCCGAATCGGTCCCATTTTCGTTCTTCAGACATTTGGCATACCGCTTCGGGCAGTGATCAAATGCTCAAGCGCGGCTGGCTCGCCGATGGGTTTACGAGTAATCAAAGTGCGCGATTCAGTGCGGAAGGTATTTCGCTTGGCGGTGACTACGGACCGTTTGTAGGCTCGTCGCAAAGTTTAGTCATGGATAATCCCGTCACGTTCGCCAAGCAGGCTCGAATGATGCGCCCGGCAGCGCCGCAGCCCGGTAACGCTGCGCTTGACCACGTAGTAGGGGTTCGCCTCCAAATTACCCGCGCGCTTGATGACTTAAATGACGTTATTAACGCGCGCAAGAATACGCGAGTGAAAGGCTCTGAATTGCACAAGCAGCTCATGCTGGTAAGCGACATGATCGCGGCTGACGTCCGTGTACCGTTGTTTAAAACCAAGCTCAAAGGCTTCGATACTCACTTCCATCAGCCTAATCGACACAAAGGACTGATGAAAGTGTTGGGCGAAGAACTTGCGGGTCTGAGGCTTCGGTTAATAGACAGCGGGCACTGGAATGAGACGTTAGTGATGACCTATTCCGAATTCGGGCGACGAGCAGCGGAAAACGGCAGTCGCGGTACTGACCACGGCACGGCAGCTCCGGTGATTCTAATGGGTGGCGCTTTGAAAGGTGGTTTTTCTGGCAGGCAGCCGGATTTTCCGAAGAACAATGACGAAGACCTGTCATTTCATGTCGATTATCGCCAGATTTACCGTACTGTCGCTGACCAGTGGCTGGATGCGCAGGCAGCCGTTGAGCCTTTGAAACAGTTTAAGGCGATCGATATCTTCTCTTGAGCTAGGAAATGAGCGGGCGTAATTAACCAAAGTAACAACGGAGAAATAAGCATAGATAGATTATCTCTTTTAACTGGCCTCACGGCTGTAGCGCTGGCGGCCGCATGGCAACCGCTAACTATGGCTGATTCGAATATTGAGCAGGAGGCTAATCAGTTTATCGCTGAGATTAGATTGGATCGTTCAATAAGCATCAGACAGAAAAGCACGCCTTCGGCAGGGTCTCTGCTCGCAGCCGCAAACCAGTCTTTGTCTGGGGAAGCCTGTTTTCTGGATGCGATAGGCGACGGAGACTTCGAGTTAAACGACGGCTCGTGGACGTTCACTGGTACGGCGTTTGATCCACTATGCAGTCCGACAGCCTGCGGTCCGGATATTGCGACAAATGGTGAGTTCTATTTATGGCTCGGCGGTGGGTTTTTAAGTAACGGTAACGGCGGTACGGCGACTCAGACTGTAGTTATTCCGACCGATGCCTCGACGCTGACGTTTGACTATATCGTGGCATCAAGTGCCCCGGATGGTGGTTGCGAGAGCCCTTCTGATGATTTGCTCGAAGTATTGATCGATGGAGAACAAGTTTTTCGATCGGCCGATCCTTGTGTTTCTATCTTGACGTTTCAGCTCGCGCAGGTCGATCTTGCGGCGTTGGGATTGAACGATGGGCTTGCTCATGAGATTCAGTTTCGTGGTTTCAACGTCGACAATCCTGAGAACCCGAGTCAGTTCCTGACGAATGCATTTGTCGACAACGTTCATTTGTTTTCGCCGGCCCCTTTGGATTCGGATGGCGACGGAATTCTCAATGCAGTTGATAATTGCACCGAAGTTATAAATCCTGATCAAAGAGACACTAATGGAGATGGATTAGGAAACGTATGTGATCCTGATTTAGATAACGACGGTATCGTGAACTTTGTCGACGTGGCAGCTTGGACACCTTTCTTTAATACGTCGGATTCAGATGATGCCGATTTTGATGGCGACGGTTTCGTTAATTTTCGCGACCTGGATATTTTGATGCAGCTGTTTTTGCAAGAGCCCGGTCCGAACTTTCAATGTTCTTTCTAACTGTGGTTTCGACCGAGCTGGAAATTGGTTAGAACTTTGCGTCTTATGTTGGTCGGTGAAACGAAAACAGGCAGCCCGAGGGCTGCCTGTTTGGTCTTGCGTGGCGTTCTTTGGAACGCTACCTGATTACTTAGTAACGGTAGTAGTCAGGCTTGTATGGACCGGCCTTTGACACGCCAATGTACTCGGCTTGCTTGGTGCTCAGTTCTGTCAGGTCCGCGCCAATGCGCTCAAGGTGCAGTCGCGCCACTTTCTCGTCAAGGTGCTTCGGCAACACGTAAACTTCTTGCTCGTAGTTGTCGTGGTGCTTCCAGAGCTCAATTTGTGCGAGCACCTGGTTTGTGAATGAGTTAGACATCACAAAACTTGGGTGACCCGTTCCGCAGCCCAGGTTTACAAGGCGACCTTCAGCCAGAAGGATGATGCGCTTGCCGTCAGGGAAGATGACGTGATCGACCTGATCTTTAATGTTTTCCCACTCGTACTGCTTGAGTTCGGCGACATCAATTTCGTTGTCGAAGTGACCAATGTTGCACACGATGGCCTGGTTCTTCATGGCTTTCATGTGGTCGTGAGTGATCACGTTGTAGTTACCGGTGGCCGAGACAAAAATGTCGACTTCACCCACCACGTCGTCCATGCGAACAACACGGTAACCTTCCATCGCAGCTTGAAGCGCGTTAATAGGATCGATTTCGGTAATCAGAACGGTTGCGCCTAATCCACGCAGAGATTGTGCTGAACCTTTACCCACGTCGCCAAAACCGGCAACCAGAGCGACCTTACCGGCAATCATCACGTCTGTGGCACGCTTGATGCCGTCGACCAAAGACTCGCGACAGCCGTACAGGTTGTCGAACTTTGACTTGGTGACTGAATCGTTAACGTTGAAGGCAGGTGCTTTCAAAGTGCCGTCACGTTGCATGTCATAGAGACGTTTTACGCCAGTAGTTGTTTCTTCGGTTACGCCCAATACGTCTTCCATCAGTTTTGGATACTTGTCGTGAACCAGCTGAGTCAGGTCGCCGCCGTCGTCAAGGATCATGTTGGGTGTCCAGCCTTCAGGTCCGTGAATGGTCTGCTCAACGCACCACCAGTACTCTTCTTCCGTCTCGCCTTTCCAGGCGAAAACAGGAACGCCAGCTTCAGCGATTGCGGCGGCTGCGTTGTCCTGGGTAGAGAAGATGTTGCATGACGACCAGCGCACGTCGGCGCCAAGCGCAACCAGGGTCTCGATGAGAACCGCTGTTTGAATAGTCATGTGAAGGCAGCCGGAAATGCGGGCACCTTTCAGGGGTTGGTCTTTTGCGTACTCGTCACGCAGCGCCATGAGGCCTGGCATTTCAGTTTCGGCGATGGCGATTTCTTTGCGTCCCCAAGCGGCCAGACTGATGTCTGCCACTTTGTAATCGGGATGTAAATGTTCTGCTGGCTTGCTCATGATGCTCTCCATGTGTGTAGCGTCAATTTAATTGTTTTGTATGCACCGGTTCTCAAAGAATCGGCTTTCGTAATGTGTCGAATATAATTTGCCGGTTTAAGCAGGGATATCACGCCCCGCGAGGCTTTACGCCCGCGGCGTCGGCCAGAAGCTGTGCCTTGTCGGTTGCTTCCCAGGTGAATTCGGGTTCGGTGCGACCAAAATGGCCGTAGCTGGCTGTCTTGCGATAAATAGGCTTTAACAGGTCCAGCATGTTGAGAATTCCGTAAGGGCGCAGGTCAAAGTGTTCGCGAACCAGTTCTTCAATGCGTGCTGCCGGGACTTTTTCGGTGCCGAAGGTTTCCAGTGAGATGGAAGTAGGCTGCGCAACACCAATGGCGTAGGACACTTGAATCTCGCAGCGATCGGCTAGACCGGCGGCCACAATGTTCTTTGCTACGTAGCGGCATGCGTAGGCGGCCGAGCGGTCGACTTTTGACGGATCTTTACCTGAGAACGCACCACCACCGTGACGGGCCATGCCGCCGTATGTGTCTACAATGATTTTGCGTCCGGTTAGTCCGCAGTCACCAACGGGTCCGCCCGTTACAAAACGGCCGGTTGGGTTAATGTGAATGTGATCGCTCGGGCAGCTGTCGAGCCATTTGGCTGGCAGTACAGGCTTGATGATTTCTTCCATCACGCCCTCGCGAAGGTCGCTGTTTGATACGTCTTCGCCGTGCTGGGTTGACAGCACAACCGCTTCCACGCCCACAGGCTTGTTGTCTTCGTAGCGGAAGGTGACCTGACTCTTGGCGTCTGGACGTAACCAGCTCAGCGCGCCGCTCTTGCGAACTTCGGCCTGACGTTGTACCAGACGGTGAGAATAGGTGATGGGTGCGGGCATGAGCACGTCTGTTTCGTCACTGGCGTAGCCAAACATGAGTCCCTGGTCGCCAGCGCCCTGATTCTCAAGGCTGCTGCGATCAACGCCCTGAGCGATGTCGCGGGACTGCTTGCCGATGGCGTTGACAACGGCGCATGTAGCGCCGTCAAAACCCACTTCCGAGCTGTTGTAGCCAATGTCGAGAACGACTTCTCGCACAATTTCTTCCAGGTCGACCCACGCGCTGGTGGTGATTTCACCGGCAACTATTGCCATGCCTGTCTTGACCATGGTTTCGCAAGCTACGCGTGCTTGCGTATCTTCTGCCAGTATGGCGTCAAGAATCGCATCAGAAATTTGATCGGCGACTTTGTCCGGATGGCCTTCAGAGACAGATTCTGAAGTAAACACGTAGTTGTCTGACATGGCTGGCTTCTTCCCTATTAGATGCAAAGATTACGGGCTCCAATGAGCCAAACATCCAAGTATATACCGCGACGCAATATAAAGCATTAGTGTAGCGATTGACGTGAAGAGCAAGACCGCTCGCGGAGCACTTGGAATGGCGACATTGTCCAGCTTGTGCGCGTCGTGTCGACAGGCTTTGAGCCCTCAAGCCAGCCGGGATCAGGCCCGATTTGGCAGATTGACTGCAACATCATGGGGTCGTGAGCACGCGTTGAAGCCGCTTCGACCTTTATTAGCCCGTGGCGGTTGCCGCGGGGACCACCTTTGAGCGACAATTCGCGCGATTATTAAGGGGGATTACATGCCAAGCAGAAAAGATCTGGCGAATGCCATTCGCGCGCTCAGTATGGACGCGGTTCAACAAGCTAATTCAGGACACCCGGGCGCACCGCTCGGGATGGCCGACGTGGCTCAGGTTTTGTGGTCTGACCACCTTAAACATAATCCGGCCAATCCGCAGTGGCCCAACCGCGACCGATTCGTGCTTTCTAACGGTCACGGATCCATGCTCATCTATTCTCTGTTGCATTTGAGTGGTTACGATTTGCCGCTGGAAGAGCTGATTAATTTCAGACAGCTCCACAGTCGCACTGCAGGTCACCCTGAGTACGGCATTACTCCCGGCGTAGAGACCACCACCGGACCTCTCGGGCAAGGTATCACCAACGCTGTCGGTATGGCGCTGGCTGAGAAGATGTTGGCTGCGACATACAATCGCCCCGGACACGATATTGTCGATAACTACACCTACGTCTTCCTGGGCGACGGCTGTCTGATGGAGGGCATTTCACATGAAGCGTGCTCTCTCGCTGGTACGCTCCAGCTTGGCAAGTTGATCTGCGTTTACGATGACAACAACATCTCAATTGACGGTGAGGTCGGTGGTTGGTTTACCGACGACACGCCAGCGCGGTTTCGGGCATACGGCTGGAACGTGATCGAAAACGTCAATGGACATGATGCTGATGCGTGCAACAAGGCGATTACCGAGGCGCGATCCAGTGATGACAACAAGCCAACGTTGATCTGCTGTAAGACTGAAATTGGTTACGGTTCTCCGAACAAGGCTGGAAAGTCTTCGTCACACGGTGCGCCACTGGGTGAAGACGAGATTAAACTTACGCGCGAGAAGCTGGGTTGGGCACACGAGCCATTTCACGTTCCTGACGACCTTCGCGCAGCGTGGAATGCGACCGAACAGGGCGCTGCCGCTGAAGCCGCGTGGCGCAAGGCACTCGACGCGTATCGCGCCGACCACCCTGAGCTGGCTGCCGAGCTTGAGCGCCGCTGGGCCGGCGACTTGCCTGAAGGCTGGACAGCTCACGCTGATAGCGTCATTGAGCGTTTGTCCGAGGAAGCCAAGTCCATGGCTACGCGTAAAGCGTCTGCACAAGCGCTCGAAGGTTTCGGGCCGGCTTTGCCTGAACTGATTGGCGGTTCGGCTGACCTGACTGGTTCGGTCAACACATTTTGGTCAGAGTCTAAGGGTGTGACACCTGACGACGCGACGGGTAACTATATTTGGTACGGCGTGCGTGAATTTGGCATGTCAGCCATGATGAACGGCATGTGGCTTTATGGTGGTTTTAAACCCTATTCAGGCACATTCTTAACGTTTTCAGACTACGCTCGCAACGCTGTTCGCATGGCGGCGCTGATGGAAGTACCGTCGACGTTTGTATACACCCATGACTCGATTGGCCTGGGTGAAGACGGTCCTACTCATCAGCCCGTGGAACACTTGGCCAGTCTGCGTCTGATGCCAAATCTCGACGTGTGGCGACCTTGCGACACAGTCGAGGCCGCCGTTGCATGGCGTGCGGCTATTGAAAGCGAAAAACGTCCGCACTGTCTGGTGTTTAGCCGGCAGGGCGTGCCGTTCCAAAGTCGCAGTGACGCTCAGGTGGCGGACGTGGCGAAGGGCGGATACGTACTGCGCGATACCAGCGGTGCTCCCGATGTCATTTTTATCGGCACCGGTACCGAACTAAGTCTGGCGGTTGAAGCGGCCGAACGGCTTTCCGAGCAGGGCGTCAGCGCGCGTGTTGTGTCAATGCCATGTACAAGCGTATTCGACCGTCAGGACCAGAACTATCGCGACAGCGTGCTACCACCGAACGTTTCAGCCCGAGTTGTTGTCGAAGCCGGAGTGACGGATGGCTGGTGGCGCTACGCTGGAACTCAAGGGCGCGTTGTGGGCATAGACCGGTTCGGTGAATCGGCACCGGCTCCAGAAGTGTATGCCTACTTGGGCGTCACGGTTGAGCGTCTGGTTGATGAGGCACAACAGTTGCTGGCGTAATTGTTTTTGACGGCGCGTAGGAGCAGCATGTAGCTGCGATAAAGCATTCGATCACACGACTGCTTTTCGCTGCAGGCTGCCGCTCTGCGAATTCGTTCAGCGAATGCCAGCTTGAGTATTATTCGCAGCTCAAAAATCGAAAGATCAAACCTTCAGATTACGAAAATCGCAAGACTGATTTGCCAGGAGAAAAAGTAGATGACAATTAACGTAGCAATCAATGGCTATGGGCGCATAGGGCGTATGGTACTGCGGGCTCTATACGAGTCTGGTCGAAACGATGAGATTCGAATTGTTGCCGTAAACGACTTGGGCGACGCGGAAACCAATGCGTATTTGACACAGCGTGATACGGCGCATGGCCGGTTTAATGCTGAAGTGTCAATCGACGGTGATCATATGGTCGTCAATGGTGACCGTATTCGCGTATGCTCGCAGCGCAATCCGGCCGACTTGCCCTGGAAAGAGCTCGATGTTGATGTTGTGCTGGAGTGTACGGGTATTTTCCGTACCAAAGAAAAATGCATGGCGCACATTGAGGCTGGCGCCAAGCGCGTTGTTATTTCGGCTCCAGGTGGCAAGGATATTGACGCGACCGTCGTGTATGGCGTCAACCACGACGTGCTGAAGTCGACTGACCGAATCATCTCCAATGCATCGTGTACGACAAACTGTCTGGCACCGCTCGCGTTGCCGCTGCACGAGAAAATCGGTATCGAGTCAGGTTTGATTGTGACGATTCACGCATACACGAACGACCAACGACTAACCGATGTGTACCATTCGGACCTGCGACGTGCACGCTCCGCGACCATGTCAATGATTCCGACCAAAACAGGCGCGGCGGCCGCAGTAGGTCTGGTTCTGCCACAGCTTAATGGCAAGTTGGACGGATACTCGATGCGCGTACCAACCATTAACGTGTCATTGGTCGACCTGTCATTTATCGCGTCTCGCGATACGACCGAAGAAGAAGTGCATGCTGTGGTTCGAGAAGCGGCCGAGAGTGACCGACTCAAAGGCATACTGTGCTATAGCGACGAGCCACTGGTATCGATTGATTACAATCATGATCCCGCCAGTTCGACTTACGACGAGTCAATGACCAAAGTGAATGGCCGACTGGTTAAAGTATGTGCCTGGTACGACAACGAGTGGGGCTTTTCCAATCGTATGCTCGATACCATGCTTGCTCTTCACAACGCCGCCTGAACTAGCAGGAGTCAGACATGTTACGAATGGAGTCGCTCGACTTAACCAATAAACGCGTTCTTATCCGTGAAGATATGAACGTGCCAGTCAAAGACGGGCAGGTTACCAACGACCGGCGTATTCGTGCGTGTTTACCCACTCTGCGCATGGCGCTGGAAAAAGGTGCCGCCGTTATTGTGATGTCTCATTTGGGTCGACCAGTTGAAGGTCAGCCAAAAGCAGAAGAGTCGCTACGGCCGGTGGCCGATCGACTGGCTGCGCTGCTTGAGCATCCGGTAACGCTCGTGACCAACTGGGTTGACGGTGTAGAGGTCAAGCCCGGGCAAGTGGTGCTGTGTGAAAACGCCCGCTTCAACGTGGGTGAAAAAGCCAACGACGACGCGTTATCGACCAAGCTTGCAGCTCTGTGTGACGTATACGTAATGGATGCGTTCGGAACGGCCCATCGTGCTCAGTCTTCGACGCACGGCGTGGCGAAATTTGCGCCCGTTGCCTGTGCCGGTCCGCTTCTTGCAGCCGAGCTAGACGCGCTGTCTGCCGCTCTTGATGAGCCCAAGCGGCCGCTTGTGGCCATTGTTGGCGGTTCAAAAGTATCCACTAAATTGACTCTGCTCAAAGCGTTAATGCCAAAAGTCGATCAGCTTATTGTCGGTGGTGGCATTGCCAACACGTTTATCGCGGCCGCTGGCCACAGCGTTGGCAAGTCATTGTACGAGGCGGACCTCGTCGAAACGGCTCGTGAACTTATTGCTCAAGGCGAAAAGGGCGGGGCACAAATTCCTGTTCCGGTAGACGTGGTCGTTGCCAAAGAGTTTTCGGCCACCGCCGCAGCCACGACGAAGTCAGTAGACTCCATAGACTCTGACGATCAGGCGCTCGACATAGGTCCTGAAACAGCGAACACATTGGCTGAGTTGCTCAAAGGAGCTGGAACCATAGTCTGGAACGGGCCGGTTGGTGTGTTTGAGTTTCCAGCCTTCGCAGAAGGAACGCGCGTTGTGGGTGAAGCTATTGCCCAAAGCGATGCGTTTTCAATTGCGGGTGGTGGCGATACGCTTGCAGCGCTCGATGCCTTCTCTATTGGCGATGGTATGTCTTATATTTCAACGGGCGGTGGTGCATTCCTTGAGTTCTTGGAAGGTAAAAAGCTCCCGGCTGTAGCGATACTTGAAGAACGTTCATCTGAGAGCTAATGGCTGCTGCCCTGCAGCCAAACTTAATTTAATTCATTTTCCGTGAGGTGACCAACGTGGTCAGACGCAGAACTAAAATTGTAGCGACCTTGGGTCCGGCCACAGACGATCCAGTTGTTCTGGCGAACCTGTTTGATGCCGGAGTCAATCTGGTGCGCCTGAACTTTTCACATGGCGATGCTGACAGTCATCGCAAGCGCCTTGCAATGGTGCACAGTGTCGCCGCCGCCGGGAATCACATTATCGGCGTGTTGGGCGACCTGCAGGGGCCGAAGATTCGCATTGAACGTTTCAAAGACGGCTCGGTAGACTTAGACAGTGGCGATTCGTTTGTTCTTGATATGGAGTTGGGAACGGAAGACGGAGACCAGAATACGGTAGGCGTCACGTACAAAAATTTGCCCAATGACGTAAAAGCCGGCGACCTGCTGTTACTGAACGACGGTCTGATTGCCATGTCAGTTGAAAAAGTCGACGGTCCGCGCATTCATTGTAAAGTGAAGCGCGGCGGTAATTTGTCGAACAGTAAAGGAATCAACCGCATGGGCGGCGGCTTGTCAGCCGAGGCGCTCACAGCGAAGGACCTGCTGGACATTAAATTGGCCGCGGAGCTTGAGGTGGACTATCTGGCTGTCTCTTTTCCACGCTCTGGTGCCGACGTCGAGCGAGCCCGTGCGTTGCTGCGAGAAGCGGGTGGTGCGGGTTTTCTGATGGCCAAGATCGAGCGCGCCGAAGCAATTGAAAACATCGAAGAGATTGTCGACGTATCCGATGCCATCATGGTTGCCCGCGGAGATCTCGGGGTCGAAATTGGTGATGCCGAACTTCCAGGCGTGCAGAAACGCATTATCGAACTGACGCGTGAGTGCGACAAGGTAGTGGTTACTGCTACGCAAATGATGGAGTCGATGATTAACAGTGCGATTCCAACCCGCGCCGAAGTACTTGACGTTGCGAACGCGGTTATCGACGGCACCGATGCCGTTATGCTCTCGGCGGAAACCGCGGCCGGCAATTATCCTGTGGAAGCTGTCAAAGCGATGGACCGTGTGTGTTTGGGTGCTGAGCGGCAGAAAATGACTCAGGTGTCGCAACACCGAATCGACAAACGGTTCGAGCGCGTTGACGAAGCGATTGCCATGGCCACCATGTACACGGCGAACCACCTCAATGTAAAAGCGATTGTTACACTGACAGAATCCGGTGCGACCAGTCGATGGGCGTCGCGAATTCGCTCCGGTAAACCGATTTTTGCGGTGACTCGAAAATTGGCTACGCGTCGACGTGTCACTTTGTATCGTGGGGTGTATCCGGTGGCTTTTGATTTTGGCAACTCCGCGGATGGACAAGTGACCGAAGACTTGAAAGCGCTTTTGGTCAAACACAATATTGTTGAAAAAGGCGACTGGATTATTCTGACCAAGGGTGCGCTTTCCGGCGTTATTGGCGGAACCAACGCCATGATAATTATTGAAATTTAGCGTTCGCGGCTCGCAGCCCGGGGCTCGCAGCGCACGCTACAGGTTTCTTGAGAACGAGTAGAGGCTATTGGCCGACCGGTCGGTTGCCTCGCTTACGTAATCGTAGCTGCACTGCACCATTCTTCATGCTATCGTTTTGACGTGGCGCACAGTGCCTCGCAATCATATTAAGAGAGATTTATGAACGAGCAAAAATTCACAGGTACCGATCGATACGTGGCGGACGGGGAGTTAATGATGGCCGTCAACGCGGCTGTAACCCTGCAACGTCCGTTGCTGATCAAAGGCGAGCCAGGCACGGGTAAGACGCAGCTGGCCATCGAAGTAGCGCGTTCGTTAGGCAAGCCGTTGCTGGAATGGCATGTGAAATCGACTACCAAAGCTCGACAGGGTTTATACGAGTACGATGCCGTCGCGCGACTACGTGACTCTCAGCTGGGTGACGACAAGGTAAAAAGCATTAGTAATTACATAGTGCCTGGAAAACTGTGGGAGGCTTTCGACGCCGAAGAGCAGCCGGTTCTGCTAATTGATGAAATAGACAAAGCGGACATTGAGTTTCCAAACGACTTGTTGCAGGAACTCGATCGCATGGAGTTTTTTGTTTACGAAACTCAGCAAACAATCAAAGCCAAACATCGGCCGATCATTATCATTACCAGTAATAACGAGAAAGAACTGCCAGACGCTTTCTTACGTCGCTGTTTTTTCCATTACATTCGGTTCCCGTCAAAAGAAATTATGGCGAAGATTGTCGACGTTCATCATCCTGGGTTAAAGCAAGAACTCTTATCGGCCGCGTTGAGTGCGTTTTACGATATTCGTGAAGCTCGGGGTCTGAAGAAAAAACCGTCCACGTCTGAATTGATTGACTGGATTAAGTTGCTCTTGGCTGAAGATATTCCGGCTGATGCTCTGCGCAGCAACGACAAGAAACTTATGCCAATTATGCACGGTGCTTTGCTCAAGAACGAGCAGGACGTTCACCTGTTTGAACAGCTGGTGTTTTTGAACAAACGCAATGCTCGTTAACTTCTTTTTTCATCTTAAGAAGTCAGGCCTGCCGGTTTCGATAACCGAATTTCTGGCGCTGCTTGAAACACTTAAAGCTAATCTTGCCGATTCGAATCTGGATAATTTTTACTTGCTGGCGCGAACCGTGCTGGTGAAAGACGAAGCCAGATACGACTTGTTCGACAGAGCCTTTGGCGATTTCTTTGACGGTGTCGAGGCTCTCTACGACGCGGTGGCACACGAGATTCCCGAAGACTGGCTGCGCCGACAGCTCGAGCAGCATCTGAGCGAGGAAGAAAAGGCGAAGATCGAGGCGATCGGTGACTGGGACGAGCTGATGGAAACGTTGCGCAAGCGCCTGGAAGAGCAGCAGGAACGGCACGAGGGTGGTAGCAAATGGGTGGGCACAGGTGGCACATCACCGTTCGGAGCTTACGGCTACAATCCTGAAGGTGTGCGAATCGGGGGTGAGTCAAAACACGGTTCAGCGGTCAAGGTTTGGCAGGAGCGTATGTACAAAAACCTCGATTCGGACGTTGATCTAGGAACCCGCAACATCAAAATGGCGCTGCGACGTTTGCGTCTGTTCGCTCGAGAAGGCTCGCCAGACCAGCTTGATCTCGACGACACCATTGCTTCGACGGCGCGCAATGCCGGTTGGCTGGACATTAAGATGCGACCTGAAAAGCGCAATACGATAAAGGTTTTGTTGTTTTTCGATGTGGGTGGGTCAATGGACCCCTATATTCGTTTGTGCGAGGAATTGTTTTCCGCGGCTCGCACCGAGTTCAAGAATCTTGAGTACTTTTATTTCCACAACTTCATTTACGAAACCGTGTGGAAAGATAACTACCGCCGGCAAGAAGAGCGTATGAGTGTCCGGGAGATAATGCGGACCTACGGTCGCGACTATAAAGTGATCATTATCGGTGACGCCACCATGAGTCCATACGAAATTACGTATCCGGGCGGTAGTATCGAGCACTTTAACGAAGAGGCTGGCGCGGTCTGGTTAAATCGTTTGTTGCGAACGTTTGGTAATGCCGCCTGGCTAAATCCTGTGCGCGAAGCCGACTGGCATTACACACCGTCTATTGGTATCACCAAAGAGTTAGTCAGTGAACGCATGTATCCGCTCACGCTGCGCGGTTTGGATGACGCTGTGAAAGGACTGCGCAAGTCACATATCACTAATCCGTTAGTGCCTGCCTGATGATTAGTTAGAAAGCCGTTCTTGCGGGAAGTGCGCCGCTTAGCGAGGGACGCTTTTTTATAAGCCCGACGTTTCGCTGGTCGCAGTCGATTCCGCAGAGAGCTTCCGGATTGAGTTTATGACGTCAATCGCATGACCTTTGGGTTCTACCTTTTTATAGTGCTTCGCGATTTTTCCTTCCGGATCGATCAAGAACGTCTCGCGGGCTGAGTACTTTACAACGCCGTAATTCTTAAGAACGCCATAGGTCGTTGCAACTGCTTTGTCGGAATCGGACAGCAAAGAGAACGGTAAGCTGTATTTCCTGGCGAATTCTTCGTGCGAGTCGACATCGTCCAGACTGACACCCAGAATATTGACATTGGCCTTTCTAAACGCATAAATTTCATCACGAAACTCACAGGCCTGCGTCGTGCAGCCGGGAGTGTCGTCTTTGGGGTAGAAATACAGAACTACCCACTGACCACAGTATTTTTCGAGCTCATGCCATTTGCCGTTCTGGTCTTTCAGCTTGAAGCCCGGTGCGACTTGCCCGGTGGCGAGTTGATCGGCCGGGACACTCACGCTTGCGAAGATGCCTATTATGGCGGCAAGAACAATACGGGTGTATAACGATGTGTGTTTCCAGGCCAGCATAGAGACGGTCTCTTTATAATCGTGAAGTTGAGCGCAATTGTTGCCCCTAAAGAGCGAAAGATCAAACATGGTTAAAAATCAGGTCACAAAAGTTGGACTAGTGTTGCCGGGTGGAGGCGCTCGTGGTGCCTATCAGGCCGGTGTGCTTAAGGCGGTGTCCGATATGCTGCCAGCCGATCATGGAAATCCGTTTCCGGTTGTTACCGGAACATCCGCCGGAGCTATTAACGCAGCTGTGGTAGCTAACAACGCCATGAATTTCCATCAGGGCATAGAGGACCTTGTGAACGTATGGGGTAATTTTCGCTGTGCTCAAGTATACAAATCCGACGCGGCCTACGTAGCGAAGATGGGGGCAAAGTGGTTAGCTGCGCTGACACTCGGCGGATTGGGGCCGCGTAATCCGCATTTTTTACTCAATAACGCTCCGTTGCGAGACCTGCTGGATAGCCATCTCAGTTTTGATCGTGTACGACAGGCTATTGATGCCGGCGTGCTGGATGCTCTGGCTATCACAGCTTCAGGTTATTCTCAGGCAAAGGCCCTGTCGTTTTATATGGGTAGCCGTGACAAAGCCTGGCAGCGCGCTCGCAGAGCCGGTGTTCATACAGACATTGACCTTGATCATCTGATGGCTTCGGTTGCCGTGCCGTTTGTGTTCCCTCCCGTAAAGATTGGTGAAGAGTATTTTGGTGACGGTGCGTTACGCGAGGCGGCGCCACTGAGTCCGGCCATTCATCTGGGTGCCAATCGACTGTTGGTGATCGGTACGCGCGATGAGCAAACGATGGACCAGCCCAATCCATCGGTTTTTGACGGGCACCCCCCTTCATTCGGCCACATCGCCGGCTACATTCTCGATACCATATTTCTGGACGGATTATATGCCGACCTTGAGCGACTGACTCGTATAAACAGGCTGGTCGAGGCGGGCGCCGAGACCAATTTTAGTGTGGTCGATATGCACATCATTGTGCCTAGCAAAGACATTCGCGAAATTGCTAATCGACATAAAGAACAATTTCCGCGGCCGGTTAAAACACTCATGCGAGGGATCGGGGCGTATAATTCGGGCGGTCGTCCTCTGATTAGCTACTTGCTGTTTGAAAAAACGTACTGTCAGGAACTCATTGATCTTGGCTATCACGATGCTATGTTGCGTAAAGATCGGCTGCTGCCGTTTCTGTTGGGCGATGACGTTCCAGCTCTGGATGGTCCAAAGCACATCCGTGAAGCGCTTGTGTAAATCCGTTTGTGAGCTGATTAGCCAACGACAACAGGTTTGCATGGGTGGCGTTGCAATCGGCGCTGTTTGTTCGGTGATGTCTACTGCTTGCTCGTTGCAATCACGTTGAGCTCTGACGTTGAATGGGTGTCGCTTCGTTTTAAGTGATATGCGTGATAGCACAATGAATCTCGCGGCCAATCTATCGACTTTTGAACGCTGAAAAATATTGAATTGACACGCAGTTAGAATAGTTCGTCGACAACCGCAGCCGGGATGAATAGCGCCAACAGATACTATAGATTCTGTTGGCGCTTTTTTTCCTAATTTAAATTGTCAGGCTATTTGTCGCGCCGCGACGACCGCAGATTAATACGACACACAGGTCCAGCCTTCTCCTGCGCTGGTACAAGCCCAGCCGCCGCTACTGCCACCGCTGCCGCCACTACCCGGTCCACCCACTCCGCCAGACCCGGAGCCGGTTCCCGCCCCGACGCCACCACCAGTGTCACCGCCGCCCGAGCTGTCGCCGCCGCCGTTATTGTCACCATTCGGGTCGTCCGTATCGGGCTCGCCTACTGGCAGAACTCCCATAGTATCAACCATACCCATATCGATAGAATATTCATCAGTTTCGGTATTGTCGGTGGTAGTTTCAATCATTAGATCTCCATTAGGAATACCAAGATCAAGTCCTATCATATCCCCGAGGTTCGAAATGATGTTATCGACCAGTACAAACGAAAGATCTACATGAACCCATCCTCCGTCTAAATTGGTGATGATCATTTCACTTGCAAACACTTCAGATTCGGGCCCGTAAACTAAATTGAATGCATGATTGCCAAAGTCGCGCGCGAACTCTGTACTACGACATTCAGTACAGGTGAATTGTTGAATTTCGTCGGCAGAAGTTGTGAAGGTACATAGTGCTGCGGCCGAGACCGCGATAGTCCGAATTAGTAGTGTCATCTCTTTACCCTCCTTGGTAAATGTATGAGATTCATTGGTGGTGTTTATGTAATCACCGGCACTGTTTTTCGGCATTCTCGAATTGCGATTGGTCAGTCTATCCCAACCTCGTTTCGAATTTTTTCGATAGTTCTCACGTGTTCGGCAATGCGAGCCTTGATTAATTCGGGATCGAAACTGACTCCTGGTTGTTCGACAGCTTCTCTAGGTATGTAGCCCTTCATTTTGCTGTTGCTATCGACTGTTCGGGCGACAGCGCTAAGAACAACTTTTTCCTCAAAGTAGTCTAGATTCCACTTTCCATTTTTTTTCGCTGAGTGCGGAATATGCACTGACATTAAGGCAAGGCCTTTAATATCACCAGACAAAGCCGCCGAACGCAGGCTGTACTGGAGCGCTTGCGGATAGTCTGTGTCACGCAGTCGTAGCGCCAGATTGAAGGCGGCACGGGAGTCAGAATAGGCCAGCGCCTCAAGTTCTTCGTTGGAGTATGTGCTGTAGATATCGAGCGGTTTAGGTTCGTTTGGAACGCAGTTATAAACGGGTGAGGTGGTACCGTCCTCATTTGTGATGTAACGGTCAATTGTATGCGTGCAGTTACTGTTTTTTTTGACCTTGCGCCCAAAGGCCATTTTATATTCTACCGGTTTGCCGGTTATATCGAGAGCGTATCCTTCTGGTAGTTCGTCTTTGTCAGAGCTTAAATATCGGACCTCAGGTTCTGGAGCCGGGTCGGGATCGACCGTTGGTGCAACCGGTGCTGTGGGCAAAATGGGCATGTCGGTAACAAGCGGCACTTCGCTAACGTCACTTTGAAAATGAAAATAACCAGCCGCTGCTACCAAGAGAGCAAGAGCAAGAATGGCCAATAAAGGTTTAGGTGACATTAGTTTCTTCTCCTGCAGGACCGTGTGTTCAAGAAGGACAGTCTATGCGGTAGAGAGGTCGAAAGGCTAGCCGAGTTATTCGGTATAAACACTGGTTTTTGAGTCAATCAATGACTTTGAAAACTCTTCTACCTTTTGCAACTGTGTGCGGCGCATTTATAGTAAGCAAATGCATTAGGTGCATTTGGGTCGTTGTTTCGAAGCGGTCGTTTGTGCGCCCCGACTACCGGCAGGCAGTGTGTTGTGACGCAGTGATGGGCGAGGGTGGTGCGATCGCGAATCCAGATCAGGTGAGAAACACCGCGCCCAGGCCCAAAAATGCGGTGAAGCCAACTACATCGGTCACCGTCGTCAATACTACGCTTCCGGCTAACGCCGGGTCGATGTTCATTCGTTTCAGAATAATCGGAATAAGCACTCCGGCGGCCGCAGCAATTAACAGGTTGATGATCATGGCGCCCGCTATCACGGCAGCAATGTCCCACGTGCCCCACCACATAACGGTGACAAGGGCGACAACGATGGCCCAGGCAAAACCGTTCAGCGTGCCAATGGCCATTTCCTTGGTGAGCATCCAGCGCGCATTGGACTTTTCAATTTGGCCAAGTGCCATGCCGCGAATGACCAGTGTGAGTGTTTGCATACCGGCAACGCCGCCCATGCTCGCGACGACCGGCATGAGCACTGCAAGCGCTACCACTTTTTCGATGGTGGCATCGAACACGCCCACCACAGAGGCTGCGACAAAGGCGGTGGCCAGATTTACGCCCAGCCAGATCGCTCGACGGCGCGCGCTAATGGCGACCGGTGCAAACATGTCCTCGGCTTCATCGAGTCCGGCCATGCTCATTAACGAATGTTCGGCCTCCTCGCGAATAACGTCGACGACGTCATCAACCGTGATACGACCCAGCAGTTTCGATTGGTCGTCGATGACCGGAGCGGAAACGAGGTCGAGTTTTTCAAATAAATCGGCCACGGTATGGGCATCGGTTTCGGCCAGAATACCGTCAATGGAGGTATCCATGATCTCCGTAACCCGGGTCGCGGTGTCGTTGGTGAGAAGGCGGGTCACGTATACAAGACCCAGGTACTCACCGTAGCGATTGACGACAAAGAGCGTGTCGGTAGTGTCGGGTACGTTGTCGAGAGCTCGTAGATACCGCTGCACCACTTCGACGGTCACATCGGGCCGTATGGTGATGGTGTCGGTGTTCATCAAGCCGCCGGCAACGTCTTCGGAATAGCTCAGAACTTCTCGAAGACGCGCACGATTTTGCGAGTCCATGGCGTTCAGCACGCCTTGGGTTATAGCCTCAGGCAGATCCCCCAGAAGGTCGGCGAGGTCATCGACTTCCATACCGTCGACCGCCGCCATCAGTTCCGGCTCGTCCATTCCGTCGATCAGTTTGAAGCGAACTTCGTCGTTAACGTGAAGGAGTGTTTCGCCCTCATCATCAGGATCCATAAGACCCCAGACAATATTTCGTTCATTGACCGGCAACGCTTCAAGCAAATTTGCAATCTCGGCCGGGTGCAGACTCTGCAAAAGCCCCTGCACCGGACGCAGCGTGCCGACCTGCAGCGCCTTGCGCAGAGTTTCGAGACGAGTAGGTTGATACGGAATCTGTTCGGTATTCATGTTGACGCTGCTTTTGAGGCTGAACTCGAGTGTAGCCCGATAGACGTTTAATGTCGCGCTCGCCATGACATTTTGGGAAATGGGCAGGCGACCTTTATACGACGTCATTGCGAACCCGCGTAGCGGGTGTGGCAATCTCTTTCAGGCTACGACGAGTCTTGGTGTATTAAAAAGGTTGTGACTGCGTTAAGAGATTGCCGCGCGCTGCGCGCTCGCAATGACGGTAATTGTCCGCGCTCGCCATGACTCTAGTTGTCAGCGCTTGCGATGACGGTAGTTGTCCGCGCTCGCAGCGACATTTTAGGAAATGGGCAGGCGACCTCAGTACGACGTCATTGCGAACCCGCGTAGCGGGTGTGGCAATCTGCTTCAGGCTACTTCGAGTCTTGGCGTATTAAAAAGGTTGTGGCTGCGTTAAGAGATTGCCGCGCGCTGCGCGCTCGCAATGATGGTAATTGTCCGCGCTCGCCATGACTTTAGTTGTCAGCGCTTTCGCTGACAGTAGTTGTCCGCGCTTGCAGTGACGAGGAATAAGAAAGGCTCAAGCACAAGTTCTGGTGGGTTAAAGCGAGTTAATACGCTCGAGCAAAA
>JBGCFV010000054.1:0-25045 GCA_045107075.1 Gammaproteobacteria bacterium | reverse complement strand
GGTGCAATGGGTGACGGCGACGGTGACGGCATCACCAACCTCGAGGAATTCCTGACGGGAACAGATCCGTCAGACGGACAGAGTAATCCTGAGTCCGCTGGAGGAGTGAATTACGTGTTTTTCCGCGATCATTTTAACGATGAGGAATATCTCGATCGCTGGTTTGTGGGTGTTACCGACGACGGCGCGTTATTTAATTTTGCTGAAGATACTATTGTGGATAACGATGGCGAAAAGACTGTCCTGGATACAGATCTTGCGCAACCTGGTGCGGCGAATACGTGCGACACCATATTCCTTCAGAGCATCGGCGACGTGGATATGGACGACGGCGTCTTCGTAGCAAACCTGCACGCTTACGGTTCGGGTCGTACTTCTGTCGGCCTCAGTGCCAACGGAGATTTGCAGACTCGAATCGAACTTCAATTTAATGACGAGCAGGCGCCGTATTTCGTTCTGCGCTCATTCGAGAATGGCCTGGAAGTTACCTCGCCACAGATCATAACTACGTCTTACGACGACGAGGACATCGAGGTTCGATTGTCGAAGCTGGGTTCAAGCTACGCGGTGCATGTTAATGGACTGTTGCAGTCAGCTGGAGTGACGAATACGCTCTTGGGGAATAACGACCTTCAGCCATTCGTTGCTGCAGAAAGCTGTGATACCGACAGCGAGTCGGTGGATACCTACATTGAATCGATTGAGCTACTTAGAGATACAGACGGCGACGCACTGCCTGACCTCTATGAGGACACCAATCTCGATAGACTGGCCAGTACCGGAGAGAGTGACCTGTTCGTAGCGGACACAGATGGTGATTTGGTCAACGATGGATTTGATAACTGTGTTCTTGTAGATAACAAACCGCAGGTCGATGGCGACAGTGACGGTTATGGAAATCAGTGCGATACTGATTTGAACAACGACTGTGTTACGAACGTTGTTGATCTTGGTATCTTGCGGACTGTGTTCTTTACGTCTGATCCCGTAGCTGACATTAATGGAGATGGTGTCGTAAATGTCGTCGATCTTGGGTTGATGCGCCTTGCTTTCTTCAGCCAGCCCGGGCCTTCGGGTACTAGCGGTGAGTGTGACTAATATCGTTATAATTATACGAATTAGTTATAAGTAAGACGATTTGGCAAGGCAGAAAAGCTCCCGTGTAGCGCGGGAGCTTTTTTTATTGTTTCGCGCAATACGTGGCACGCAATAGGCGCGTAATAGGGGAAAGGCCACGGTGCTAGCGAATGGACACTCGATTTAGAACTCTGGCAGACCCGTGGTCCCCAAATACACTCATTAGACCCATTCATGCTCGCTGACAGACTTTATTGCAGCTTCAATAACCGAGTTCCGCAACCACACGTCATTCACTTTTTCTGGAATCTCGTCATGGCTGTACAGTGAGGCAAAGCCGTGAATGATAGACCAGCATAACGTAGCGGCATCCAACTCTTTGCCTTTTGGAACAGCGGGCGTTACGTCAGCGACCATCTTTACAAACAGAATAAATGACGGTGCGTCATCGCTTGATTTGACCGAGGTTGCGCTGAACGAGCCGTCACTTTCGAAAATAAGCTGGAAGAGTCCTGACCGGTTAACGGCAAAATCAAGGTAGTCGTTGCAGGCAACTTTTAATTTTTCACTTGGACTTGCGGTGAGATTAGCAGCGGTTTCATAGGCGGTATTTAACTCATCCAAACCGCCATCAATAAGCTCTTGGAGCAGGGCCTCTTTACTTTTGAAGTGACGATAAGGCGCTGACTGCGAAACTCCGGCTCGCTGCGCCAGTTTCCTTAATGATATGCCGTCCACGCCGCTTTCATTCAAGGCCGCATGTCCGGCTTCAATAAGTTCTTGGCGTAAGTTACCGTGGTGAAATTTTTTCTTCTCTGTCATTTGCGAAGGTTGACATTTGGCTATATTGGCGTCAATGTAATCGCTGAACACATTGGGAGAAGTATATGTCAGTCCTGGAAACAAATGAAGAGTGGACGTTAGAAGACGCCCGCAAACAATATGAAGAGGATGGCGCTACCGTCTTGAGGGGCGTCATTGATCCGGAATGGATTGAGAAATTAACGGCCGCTGCTAACTCGCTGGAATCTGGCGGTGCACCTTCAACCGTTGAGTTTGCTCGTCCCGGTGAGGGCCGGTTTTTCCAGGATAGTTTTGGGTGGCTTCGACTCGAAGAATATAAGAGTTTTTTATTCGATTCCAATATTGCGGAGGTGGCTGCGCAGATCATGCGAGCCAACGTTGTACGTTTCTTTTACGATCAAACTTTAGTCAAGGAACCCGGCACGCCCAAGAAGACGCCTTGGCATCAGGATTACTCCTACTGGCCGGCAAACGGCGAACAGATCGTTTCTTTCTGGGTGCCTTTGGATGCCGCTACTCCCGAGAGCGGTGTTGTGACCTATATAAAGGGCTCGCACAAATGGAACGCCTACATGCCTGTTTCGGGATGGTCTGACAACAACGACGCTGGAATTAATATTTTCGGAGACACCGACGATCTGGATCCCGAAGTTCTGGTCGAACGGGCTGGCGAAGGCGCACAAGGGAACCAGCGGCGTACATTGGCCGACATTCGCGCCAATCCGGACAACTACGAAACAATTACCTGGAATGTAGAGCCAGGAGACGTGTTAATTCACCATAGTCACACCATTCATGGTGCCCCTGGCAACCTGTCTGCCGATAAACGTCGCAGAGCTATTTCATTTCGCTTCTTTGGGGATGATGCTGTTTGGGATGAGTCACGGCCGCATTTCATGCGGGTCATTAAAAAGAATGCGCCGCACTTTCCTTACCCACAGCATGAAAACGGGGACCCCATTACAGCTCCTATTTTCCCCGTGCTTTGGCCGGAGTCCGCAAAGACGTCGTAGAGCGTATAACGACCAAGACGATCTCTATAAACGGGGTAAGAGTTATTACTGTCCCACTTAAATTCTCACCAACGATAACGCGAGTCGGGGCAGTGGTGAATTGACTTTTTCAGCCTGGCCAGCAGCTCAAGCATTGAGCGGCGAACAAACAGATTTAACTGAAGCAGGCGTGTAATCTGTTGCAGACTAAGTGTGGTTCTTAACTGGAACTTAATGAACGCAAGCTGAAAGTAGCCGTACTGAGCCACCATGATCTGGGTCATCACAGCTTTATTGCTGGTTAACAGGAAGGCTTTTGTTTTCAGGTTTTGTTTGATCCATTTGAAGAACAACCCAACTTGCCAGCGTTGTTTGTAGTTGATGCTCGCTTTATGTCATCGGTAGATTACGCACCACCGCTCAACTTCATCGGATGCCCTAAAACGCGGTTTATTAAACGCATCTTTAAAACAGGGGACAGACCACGTTTTTCGTCAACCGCAAAACTGTGGTCTGTCCCCGTTATTCTTTCTGTCCGGGCAATCTGGGCAAACTGCGGGCAGAACCCGGTTTTTAATACCCCCGGTTTAAAAAGTTGGCACCTTTGGAAAACTGTGGTCTGTCCCCTAAGGGTATAGATTCAGGTAAAAGCTTAAAACCAATTCCGTGAAGCAATCTCCCACAAAAATCATTAAGATCGGATGCCTGATTCAAATAAAAACGAGATTCCTATGCTGCCACGTTTACTGACTGCTCTATTCCTGTGTTTTCTGGCTGTCCCGGCGCCTGCTGAAGATGAAGCTAAGCACCCATTAGCCGAATTACCTCTTCGCAACATCGGGCCTGGTTTAATATCAGGGCGCATCTCCGATTTCGCCTTCCATCCTGAACACAAACACGTTTATTACGCTGCGATTGCCTCGGGCGGCTTGTTTAAAACGCAGAACAACGGCACGACCTGGACAGCGCTGTTCGAAAAAGAAGGTTCGTATGCACTCGGTGTGGTTGAGCTTGATCCCAACAACCCGCAGGTGGTTTGGGTTGGAACCGGCGAGAACAATTCGCAGCGCAGTGTCGGTTATGGCGACGGGGTCTACAAGTCACACGATGGCGGAAACTCTTGGTCAAACATGGGTCTTAAGAACTCGGGTCACATCAGTCAGATATGGATAGACCCCGAGGACTCGGCTAGGGTTCGGGTAGCGGCTCAGGGTCCGTTGTGGAGTGACGGCGGCGACCGCGGTCTTTATAAAACGATTGACGGCGGTGAGAAGTGGGAGCGGATCCTCAACGTTGACGAACATACGGGCATTAACGAGTTCGTAGTAGATCCGAACAACAACAATCGAATTGTGGCGTCGAGCTATCAGCGTCGGCGACACGTTTGGACATTGATTAATGGCGGCCCGGGAAGCGGTATTCATCGTTCAGAGGACGGTGGTAAAACCTGGACTGAAATTTCGAGCGGCTTGCCGAAAGACAACATGGGACGCATCGGGCTTGCCGGTGCTCCGACAGAACCGAATCGAATCTACGCCATCATTGAAGCCAATGACGACGAACGCGGCATTTATCATTCGAGTGACTTTGGCCTGAACTGGGAGAAGCGTTCGGATCATCATACAAGCAGCCCACAGTACTACAACGAGCTGGTCGTTGATCCCACCAATGCCGATCGGGTGTTTTCGCCTGATACGTTTACGTTTGTATCTGAAAACGGCGGACGTTCGTGGAGCCGTCTGGGTGTTGAGCATCGTCACGTAGACGATCACGCGCTATGGATCGACCCGGGCGTGCCGGAACACATGTATATTGGTGGAGACGGTGGCATCTATGAGAGCTTCGACAATGGTGCAAACTGGCGTCACATTAGTAACTTGCCCATCGCACAGTTCTATCGCATTCAACCTGACTACGGTGTGCCGTTCTACAACGTGTGCGGCGGCACGCAGGACAATAACTCGTTGTGTGGCCCGTCGCGCACAACCGTTCGTCACGGCATTACCAACTCCGACTGGACGTTGATTCTGGGTGGCGATGGCTACGAACCTCAATTTGACCCGGACGATCCGGACACCATCTACGCCCAGTACCAGTATGGTGGTCTGGCGCGTTACAACAAGGTAAGCGGCGAACGTGTGTTTATCGCTCCGCATCCTGCAAGCGGTGAGAATGACTTCAAGTGGAACTGGAGCACACCGCTAATCGTAAGCCCACACAATAGCAAGCGACTTTATTACGCCGCCGAGAAGCTGTTCCGATCCGACGACCGCGGAGACAGCTGGAGTGCCGTAAGCGAAGATTTGACGCGCAAACTTGACCGCAATGCGCTCGAAGTTATGGGGCGTGTCTGGAGTGTGGACACCATTGCCAAGAACAAATCCACGTCGATCTATGGCGCGGCGATTGCCCTGTCTGAAAGCACTTTAGAAGAAGGGTTGATTTACGTCGGTACCGATGACGGTGTTATGAATGTGACCGAAAACGGCGGCAAGACCTGGCGTCGTACCATGTCGTTTAACCGCGTCCCTGACATGTCCTTAATCGAAGACGTTGTCGCGTCGATGCACGATGCAGACGTAGCCTACGCGACCATCGACAATCACAAACGCGGTGACTACAAACCGTACGTGTTGAAAACAGATAACCGTGGTCGCACTTGGTCACTCATCTCAAACAATCTGCCAGAGCGTGGCTCGGCGCATACCATAGTCGAAGATCATGCTAACCCAAATCTGCTGTTCGTCGGCACCGAATTCGGTGTGTATTTCTCGCAGGATACGGGTGCTTCGTGGCACGCGTTGAAGTCAAACTTCCCGACCATCGCAGTACGTGACCTGGAAATCCAGCGTCGTGAAAACGATTTGGTGATTGGTACATTCGGTCGGGGCATCTACGTGCTGGACGATTACACGGCGCTACGCACACCGGCCGACGACATCGACCCGTTACATCTGTTCGAAGTTCGAGACGCGTGGTCCTATGTTGTTGGAGATAAACTGGGATATGGCGAAAAAGGTTTTCGCGGCGGCGACTTCTATAACGAAAAGAATCCGCCGTTTGGTGCGGTCTTTACCTACTATATCGACAAAGAAATTAAAACGGCTGCGGCTACCCGGCGTGCTTCTGAAATAGAAGCAGAAGAGGCGGGTGAAGACACACCCTACCCGTCGTGGGATGAGCTGCGCACCGAGGATCGTGAGGACGAACCTCAAGTGCTGCTCGTGGTGCGAAACGATAACGACGAAGTCGTCAGATACGTGAACGCAGAGACCTCGGAAGGGCTGCATCGCACAGCCTGGAATTTGCGATGGCCAACCACCGACCCGGTCAGTCTGTCCAAGCCGGACTTCTCTGCACCTTGGGCCAGTAAACCTCAGGGCCCTCTGGCCGCACCCGGCGTTTACTCTGTGACACTCGCTGTTCGGCGCGACGGCACTTTAAAGGAGGTCGGCGACGCGCAGACGTTTCGTGTTAAGTCTTTGTTGCAGGGTAACGACACGAGTAGCGATCTAGCCTCAGTCGTAGCGTTCCAACGTAAGGCGGGCGAGCTTTACCGGGCCGTTAAGGGCGCTGGCAAGCTGACTGATGAGATAGCGCAGCGTATTGAACACTTAAAAGCGGCTATTCAGCTAACACCGAGCGCTGATTCGAGCGTTGCTGAACGACTGCGCAGCATCGAGCTGCGTCTTGATAATGCGGTGGCCCTGTTAAAAGGTGACTCCACAATCGCCTCGCGCAGCGAACCGACAGCCTGGTCGATATCGCGCCGAACAGATGTCGTGTACGAATCACTACTGGACGTTCGGTCAGATGTTCCGGCCATGTACGAACAGTCGTATCAAATCGCTTCGAAGGAATTTAAAGGAATGCTAAAGACGCTTAAAAGCATTAACACCGATCTCGGCGTTGTCGAGGCGGAGCTTGAGTCATTGGGGGCTCCTCACACGCCAGGGCGGGTTCCCGATTGGCCGTAGGCTCGTTGGCTGTGTCATTTAGAAATGAGGTCAGAGTACATTTTCAATCAGGCACCTTTGCGAAAGGGTGCTCTGATGCTCCCGTATCAATTAACTCTGACCCCCTTTCTTACTTTTGCACTCTTTAATCCGCAAAAGTCTATCGAGCGATTTACCCCTGCGTTGTATTATGAGGAGAAAATGCGACGGTTTGCCTCTTTTCCGCATCCATTAGAATAGAAGCTACTAGCCCGAAAAAGGCTAAAAGATTATCCAGACATGGCTTAGAGCCGTTGTGTTGTGGGTATTCTAGCTAAACTGGTCTACTTTGAAGAGATGGGGTTATTAAGATGACAAATGCAATTCGCCCGATTGGTCTATTGATTGCAGCTTTTACTGTGCTTTTATCGACAAGCACGACGGCCCAGGATTTCGCATGGGAAGGAAGCTTGAACAGCGGTGACGTTGTCACTATTCGCGGCGTGAACGGCAAAATTGTCGCGCAGCCAGCGAAAAACGACAGGGTTACCGTAGAAGCAACGAAGGAAGCTCGAGGTGACGATCCGGATTCAGTTGAGATTAAAGTCATCGAAGACTCGGAAGGCGTCCTCATTTGCGCCGTCTATCCATCGCGTAAAAAGCGTAAGCCTAATCGCTGTGAGCGTGGCGACGACTACCGAATGAACGTTCAGAACAATGAAGTGCAGGTCGATTTTGTGGTCTGGATTCCAAGTGATATCAACCTTGACGCCATGACTGTCAATGGTGCCGTGAAGGTGCGTGAGCTGGAAGCTAACGTGGATGCAGTGACTGTCAACGGTGGAATCGACGTTGAAAGCGCGGGCATGGTTACGGCGCGCACGGTTAACGGATCGATTGATGTTCACATGTCCACGTCACCGAGCGAGCCACTCGAGTTTATAACCGTGAACGGTGGTATCCGCTTTGCAATGCCTGAAAATACAAACGCGTCACTTGATATTAAAACGGTAAACGGGCGAATCGAAAGCGATTTTCCCATTGATATTCGTGGCCGTTGGGGCCCACGCTCGGCAGAAGGTGAAGTGGGCGACGGCGGCGCAGAGATTAAACTTCGAACTGTAAATGGCAGTGTTAGAATCCTGAGTGACTGACCTCCAGTTTTAAGCAATCGTTGCTCGGCCTCTATGTACCTGGCCCTTGGTTATGCATAAGCACGATTTCGTGAGTGGAGCCTTTCTTCAATCTAATAATATCGATGGCTCTATCGTCATTGATGTCTCTGAGATACTTGAGAATTACTGACACCAAGATGTCATCCAGCCTTATTGAAGCATAGCGTTAAAAAAAGCCCTGTAGATGATTCTCTACAGGGCTTTAATTTTTAATTGATCTAACTTGGGTTAAAGAAAAGGTTTTACGCCGATATAAGCGCCAAATTCGTGAGTGTTGAAAGACTACGGCACCAATCCACTGGGGCCCGGAGCGCCAAGGAAATATTCGGAGAACAGTACGTAGTCTGCAAAATTTGCCGCGCCGTCGCCATTGAAGTCTTCGTCACCGTCATTGGCTGTATTAAAGGACGGAGTCCAAAGACCCACATCTACAAAGTTCACGACGCCGTCGTTGTTCAGATCTGGATCGCAGGCATTGCCATAACCATCGCCATTGGTATCACGCTGATCTGCATTGGATACAAACGTACAGTTGTCGCTATCGTTTTGAACTCCGTCATTGTCGTTATCTGATGAGTTAGACGCTGTGAAGCCAATGTTCTGAAAATCCACTTGACGATTGCTGCCAGTTAGAAAGGCAACCACGGAAGTGACGTTGAGCGGGGCATCCAGAATGATGTCCTGAGCTGTAATTCCCGGGCTCGAGCCTAACTCCGGCTGAATCGTTAAAGAACCCACTGAGCTGTCACCGTTAAAGAAACTAAATTCGATGTTGTCTACATCAAACCCTTCGGCGGTGTAGTTCCAAAAATGCAGCGTCGTAATGTTATACGCACCCAGTAAATCAAACTCTAGTTCCAAACCGCCGCCATTTGCGCTGGCCGAATACCAAACGTGAGTCGTTTGATTGTGAAATTCCTCCGCGTCGGCGCTTGGTGCATCAATCACCTTATTGATCGTCTGGCTTCCGTCAAACGTGTTGTTAAACGTGCCCGGTGAGGTTCCGTCACCTACGCTTACATTGATATTGCTACTGTTCAAGTAGACATCGCCACCAGCGGCAAATGACGAAACCGCGAACAGGCAAAAAGGCAATGCGCTCAATACAGAAACGAACTTTGGATTACGAATGGTCATAGTCTCTCCCTTTTTCAAAGACTTTTTTCCCGGTATCCGCAACGCATTTATTCGAGTTATCACAGGTTAAGAGTGCCTTCTGGAAAACGCATGAAGCGGACTGTTATTTTTTTAATTTTACGCGAATAACATAGCATAAATGAGCCGAAACGCCCCAGTGATACGCTACCTGAGACTTCGTGCTTACGGTGTGGTTGTATTGCCGCACGAATCGGCCGCTCATAGGGCGGTTTGAGCCCTGCGCATAACTGTCTTGTTGGTATAATCGTGCTTGTGTCGTCCTGGCGTAACGTACCGGTACGAGTTGAACTCAGTCTTATTGAAATCCATACTGAGCTGAATGGTGTTGTTCCACTTTTCGAATCTTGGAAGATGTAATTATGATGTTTGGATTGGTTAACGTGAGTCGCGTTCGTACAGGTGTCGCCATACTAGGGGCGTGTGTCTCTTTGTCGGTACAAGGACAGTCATTACCAGAGGCGGAAGGTAGCGAACTTGTTAACGCTGTCTGCACAACGTGTCACCGAACAAATCTAATTGCCCGGAGCTCCGGATACACACGAGCGCATTGGGACGAACTCACGTCTACCATGATCAACCTGGGCGAGTCACCGCAAAAAGATTCGATTCTCGATTACCTGGCCGCGCATTTTCCACCGAGTGACAATCGCAAAGCGACACCGGTTGCAGGTGATATTGATATCAGCTTTACTTCGTGGAAAGTACCTACGCTTGGGCAGCGTTCTCGAGACCCTGTAGAAGCCCCTGACGGTACTATTTGGTGGGTGGGGCAAACGGGCAATATTCTTGGTCAACTAAATCCGGAAAGCGGAGAAATGAAAGAGTACGTGTTGCCCAAGGGCGCACATCCGCATAGTGCCGAAATCGATAACAACGGCGACGTTTGGTACACGGGAAATCGTAACGGAACGGTGGCTAAACTTGTGAAAGGCACAGACACATTCCAGGAATTTAAAATGCCTGATCCCAAAGCACGTGATCCGCATACCGCCATCTTCGATGAAGACAACACCATGTTCTTCACGTTGCAACAATCAAACATGATCGGAAGACTTGTTCCCTCAACAGGTGAAATTACTTTGGTCGACGCGCCCACACCGAAGTCGAGGCCCTATGGTATTAAAATCGATTCCAATGGCACGGTTTGGGTGGCGTGTAACGGTAGTAACTGTTTGCTCAGTATTGACCGTGACACCATGAAAGTAACCGAGCACAAGCTGCCGCAAGAAGGCACAACAGTGCGTCGACTCGATGTCGCCGAAGACGACACCATTTGGTACGTTAACTCACGCTTGGGCTACCTCGGCCACTACAATCCGAAAACGGGCAAGGCTCAAGAATGGGAATCGCCAAGCGGCCGATCGTCCCATCCGTACGCGTTAGTCGTAGTGAACGGCATTGTCTGGTACAACGAATCGGGCGTTCGCCCGGACATGCTCGTGCGGTTCGATCCAAAAGATGAATCCTTTCAAAGTTGGCCTGTCCCGTCTGGAAACGTGCGAGCCGGAATTATTCGCCACATGCGGGCCACCAAAGAGGGCGATATTCTCATCCACCAAAGCAGCACTAATCACATATTGCGTGTCAATTTGGACTAGTCTAGTTGATGAGTGCTCATGCTTGGCCGGTGTGCGTCATTTCGGGCCGCGTCACCGGATGGTGTGAGCAGGACGCCCGCTTGCCTCCACACGGGAGGAGGGTTAACAATCAACGGTCGATAAGCGTGGACTGGCGTTGGTTTACGTCGGGAAATGTAGGGTCAGCAGGCCTGCAATCCCGGTTTGTTGCCCTGTATCATTATTGGTGTTAGCCTCCGTCTAATGTCCATCCGCAGCCGCAAATTCCAGTTTTTAGCAGTCTTTCTGCTACTTTTCGCTCAGCTGAGCGGAACGCTGCATGCGGCTGAACATAGCGGTGATCAACACGGTCATAGCGGCGTTACATGTCTGTGCAGTGGAACCAGCGACAACGATGTCGATGTATTGCTCCCACCGGTTGTTGCAACACAGGCGTATGGGCCTGTCAAAGCCAACTTTCCTGTACCCACCAATACTCTTCGAGTTTCAACTGATCTTCTGGCCCCTCCCTCAACGGGTCCCCCAATTACTTCCTGATCAAGCTCTGCGGCTAGCAGTTTGGCATTCATGCGTCAGTTCGCACACACGCCTGTCGATGTCTTTTGACTCGAAAGGTTTAATGCTTCCGGCACATTTGACTGCACCGCGCTTTTCCAAGCGCTTCGCCTCGCAGGCACTCAATATTTAATGAGCTCACGTTCTCTCACGAAGACCGTGTACTTAAATCAATTTTGTTAAGAATATGTCAGGAATGAAAACCATGATTCGTAAAACCAACAGCCCTTCGACAACCGGGCTCTCCAACAAAAACCAAAAGCTGTCCCTTGGCGTCTTTATCGCGAGCCTTGCGATGCACTCGTTCTCAGCTCCTGTATCTCACGCTCAGGAGTCCAGCGGCGAGTCCTCCGGCGAAATAGAAAACGTATTCGTGGTAGGTGAACGAAGGGCTTATCAGGGCGTGTTCGACACTCAGGAAGTGCCCGGCGTCATTCAGCGTGTGGACGCTGAGCTGCTGCGTGAAGTGGGTGCGCTGAATCTAAATGAAGCCCTCGACCTGTCAGCCACGGTGTCTCGTCAAAATAACTTTGGCGGTCTTTGGAACAGTTTTTCTGTTCGCGGTTTTTCAGGTGACATTAACCTGCCCAGCGGCTTTCTGGTAAACGGATTTAACGCCGGTCGAGGCTTTGGTGGGCCGCGCGATATTGTCGGCATTGAGTCTGTCGAAATTCTCAAGGGGCCACGTTCAGCGCTGTTTGGCCGCGGCGAGCCGGGTGGAACAGTTAACCTCACGACAAAACGGCCACAGTTCGAATCAGGCGGCAATACGCGTCTCACGTTGGGTAGCTGGCAGCAGGTTCGACTCGAAGGCGATGTGCAAACGGTTCTCGGTGACGAGGAGCAATTTGGCGTCCGTCTCGTTGGCTTCTATGAAGACGCGGAGAGTTTTAGAGACACGGTCGAGACCAAGCGAGTGGGTTTTTATCCCTCTTTGGCGTGGACGATTTCCGAAGACACCAAGCTCACTTACGAGCTTGAGCTCACTCAACAAGAAATTCCGTTTGACCGTGGCGTAGCGTTCTCTGATGAGTTTGGTTTTACACCGCGAGAAACGTTCGCTGGAGAGCCGGGTGACGGTCCTATTGAAACTGACGTACTGGGCCACCAAATTGAAGTGCAGCACAACTTGTCGGACAACTGGAGCCTGCTAGCCGGATTCGGTTTCCGCGACACCACCTTTGAGGGTAATGCTTCTGAAACGAACTTCGGTGGCCGACAAACCTATTTCTTTGACGGGCAAACATTGTCGCGTTTCTTCCGTTACCGCGACTTTGAATCCGAGTACACGGTACTTCGTGCAGAAATTGCCGGCCAGTTTGAAACCGGCGCTCTCCGTCACAGACTGTTATTTGGTGCAGACTACGATCGCTTTGAGAACAGTCTATTCATCCAGCGTTTCCGCCCCGGCTTTATTCCGGCTGGAACCGACATCAACACGCTTGATCCGGCTGAATACTTATTCCTTGACGTAAACAACCCGGTCTACGGTCAGTTCCCCCAGCCAGTGCCGGGTCCTAACACCGACCGACAAGAAGACCTGGACGGATTTGGTATCTATATTCAGGACCAAATTGACGTGACAGATCAGTTTCAAGTGCGGTTGGGTTTGCGCTACGACGACTTTACTCAGGACTTGACCAACTTGAGAGCCGATCCTGTTGCGACCGTCACGTCGTCAGACACTCGTGTGTCACCACAAGTTGGTGCCGTGTATCTGGTCAACGACGGTCTGAGTTTCTACGGTTCGTACGGCGAAGGGTTTCGGCAACAAACAGGCTCTGATTTTCAGGGTAACCAGTTCGATCCTAACCTGACGGAGTCGACCGAGATTGGATTGAAAGCAAATCTCGATCACTATTTCAACAACGTGTCGGGCGCCGTAACGTTGACGTTTTTTCAGGTTGATCAAAGCAACATACTGGTCAACGACGACCGCCCTGAAGCCGTTGCTGCCGGTTTCTTCTCCCGCTCAGCGGGTGAGGCGCGTAGTCGCGGTGTTGAGTTAGATGCTAATTTCGAAACGGAGAACGGTCTCAACGTCTGGTTCTCATACGCGTTTACCGATGCTGAGTTTACCAACAGCAACCCCGACGCTGACTTTGGCGCACTGATTGAAGAAGGCGATCCTCTAATCAACGCTCCGGAAAACCAGCTCAACCTGCAGGTCAGCAAAGAGTTCAAGGTAAGCGGCAAGCGTGCACAGTTTGGTGGCGGGCTGCAGTACACCGACGAGCGTTTGGGTTGGACCGGGTTCGATTTCTTCTTGCCTAGCTACACCACTGTTCGTCTGTTCGGAGAGTTTGAGCCAACGGATCGTCTGTCGCTGCGCGTAGATATTGATAACGTGCTGGACGAAGTGTTCTACACCAACTCGTTTGCCGACGTGTGGGTTGAACCCGGAGCACCACGACGCTTTCGTCTGTCCGCTACTTACGAGTTCTAGAGGCGCGCGCCTTGGGTGCCCGTTTTTACTTTGTATTTACACAATGGATAAAGTGCAGGAGTTTTTGCCATGTCAGAGCCCCTTCTCGTAGCCGACAATCTCACGGTGTTCCGTGGCGGGCGGCAAGTGTTGGAGTCATTGAGTTTTTCGGTGAAGGAGGGTGACGTGTTTGCCTTGCTGGGGGGGAACGGCGCAGGCAAGTCGACTACGCTATTAACGCTGTTGGGTCTGGTTACGCCGGCCTCTGGTGAGGTTCGCATCAAGGGCCAGCGTGTTCAGGATAACCCGGAGCAAATCAGGCGGATGGCGGCGTATTTGCCGGAGTCGGCAAACCTGTATCCGCATTTGACGGCGCTCGAAAACCTCGACTACTTTCTGGCGCTTGCCGGCGTTTCGCGCTCAAAAGAAGATGTTATGCAGGCGCTCGACAAAGTGGCGCTTGCACCGGAAGCGCGTACCCGGCGCCTCGAGGGTTACTCCAAAGGCATGCGCCAGAAAGTAGCCATTGCTCTCGCCATATTGCGCGACACGCCGCTGCTTTTTTTGGACGAGCCGACATCCGGACTGGATCCGGTGGCGGTCGATGAGTTCAACGCTCTGATTACGGCATTGTCTGAGCAGGGAACCACCATTGTCATGGTGACGCACGACGTCTATGGCGCCTGTCATGTTGCAAAGAAAGTCGGACTGTTACGCCACGGAAATCTGGTAGCAACGTTCGATGCTCCAGACGGCGAGCAGTTTGATCCGGAAGTGATGCATGACGCATTTGCGAACACAGGTTTGTCGTGAACAAGGTATTACGTATCGCCGTTGAAGAATGGCGTTTCTGGTTTCGTTCGCGTTTGGCGGTGAGCGCTACGCTGTTGCTGCTGATCGTTGTTACGGCGGCGGTTATCAGCACCGTATCTCGAGTACAATCGGAGGCCGATGCCCGGCAGTCGATGCAATCGGCTGCAGAGGAGGCCTTCCTCTCGCAACCCGACCGCCATCCGCATCGCATGGTGCACTACGGGCACTACGTGTTCCGAAAACCGGCGCCGCTGGCGGTTATCGATCCAGGCGTTGACCCGCTCACCGGTACGGTCATGTTTCTTGAAGGACACCGGCAGAACTCTGCCACGTTTCCGGCTGCCTATAGCGCGCCCAGAGTGGCCGGATTCGAATTTTTGACGCCAGCGTTTGCTTACCAGGTGCTGGTGCCTCTGGTGCTCATTGTGGTCGGCTTTTCGATTATCGCAAGAGAAAGAGAGCTTCACACCAACGTACAGCTGACGACACAAGGTATCAGTTCGCGCACGTTATGGATGGGTAAATCCCTGGCCTTGTTGGCACTGAGTGCACTGATGGTGTTGCCGCTCGCGGCAGGCTCTTTGTTCGCGCTTGTCAGGGGCGAGTCTTTCAGCATTGTGGCGATACTGATTGTTGCGTATTTTCTCTATCTCGCGTTTTGGTCGTTTGCGGTAGTCGGAATTTCTGCCCGTGTAAAAACAGCGTCCATGTCTCTTTTATGGTGTTGCATTGCCTGGGTTGCGGTTACGCTGCTGGTGCCACGCGTGGCCAGCGACTTGGCCAGCACTCTGACTCCGGTTGCCGGTAAAATTAGAACAGACTTGGCGCTCATTGAAGAAATGCGGTCAGTAGGTGACGGTCACAACGCCGCCGATCCTGCATTCGATAGTTTGAAAGCACGTGTGCTTGATCAGTACGGTGTCGAGAACGTCGAAGAATTACCCGTCAACATGCGTGGCCTTGTGGCGGAGGCTTCGGAAGAAAAATTGACGAAAGTGCTGAACAGGTTTGCAGCACAACGCATGCAGGAAGAAACCAAGCAATCGCAGCTTTTGAGAGGTGCGGCGTTTTTCTCACCCATGCTCGCGATCAGAAACGCATCCATGCAGACGGTCGGTAGCGGCCTGGACAATCACCATCGGTTTCTACGCGAAGCTGAACACGCGCGCTACGAGTTTGTTCAGGGCTTGAATAGAGCGCATGTTTCCGAGCTTTCCTACATCGACGATATTAATCGAAACAACGACGATGCCTCGGGTAAGCGTGCAAGAATCAGCTCCGACAACTGGCGTGTACTGCAGTCTTTCGATTTTCAACCAGCTCCTTCTGCGCAGCGAATTCAGTCGGCCGGTTTCGGCAACGTGCTGCTGATTTTGTGGTGTCTGGTATCGGCTGCGTTATCGTATTTGGGTGTGAGACGTACTGAGGGTTATTCACATGCAAAGTAACCTGTCTCGAGAGTGGTGGTTTTTTCTCCGCGACCGCCAGGCCGTTGCGACCATTATCGCTGCTTTTTTATTGGCGATAGTAGCGGTAGGCATGGGTTTGGTAAACGTTGCCATACAGCAGGACGAAATCACTTCATTGCGTTCCAGTACCGAAGCCGACTTACAGGCTGTTCTGCCCGATCAACCGGATCCCGGCAGCGCGTCGTACTACAGTTTTCGCCTGGCGGTAGATCCGCCGAGTGAGTTGGCCTTTGCCGCGCGAGGTGTTCGCGATCAGCTGCCATGGAAACATCGTTTACGGCTTCTCGCCCTTGAAGGTCAGATTTACGAGAACGACACCGGCAACCCCGAGTTGGGCCAGACGGGCCGCATTGACTACGCGTTTCTGATTTCGGTGCTCGCTCCGCTGTTGGTAATACTCCTGTTACACGACGTGGTTGACGCAGAGCGGCGCCACAATCGTCTGGATTTGCTGGCGGTTACGGCGGGGAATTCTGCAAAGCTGGTTCGCTGGCGCAGCCTGTTGCGCTCGACTTTGCTTGCACTGGGTCTGTTACTGCCGTTTATTGCAGGTGCATTGTGGTCCGGCGCTAGCGCAGTGACGACTGTTGTGCTGATCGCCTGTACGCTTACGTACATTTTGGTCTGGAGTGGGGCCGTGGTCTGGATTGCCAAACGCACGAAATCCGCAGCGACCGCGGCCACGCTGTGTATTGGGCTTTGGACTGTTTTGGTTCTGATTGTACCGCTCTCTGCGGGCGCCGTTGCCGAGCGAACCATCGACGTGCCGCAAGGTGGTGACATACTGTTGCAGCAGCGAGAGGTGGTGAACCGCGCCTGGGACTTGCCTGAAGAAGTCACAATGGAACGCTTTGTCGGGACGCATCCCGAGTGGTCTGACTACACCGAAATTGGCAACGGATTTGAGTGGAAGTGGTACTACGCGTTTCAACAGGTTGGCGACGAGTCCGTGGCCGAGCTGTCAAAGTCTTTGCGAGAAGGAGTTCGTGAACGAGACGACTTCATGGGTAAAGCGGCGTGGCTCTCGCCACCGTTACTTGTTGATCGTTTGTTTACCCGACTGGCTCGTACCGATATTGCTGCTTTTCAACGCTACGATCGCTGCGCGCGTGACTACCACGCTTATCTTAGAAAAGCGCACTATCCGATGATCTTTGAGGCCGTGCCGTTTAACGCGGAAGAACTGCTGAAGCTCGACAGCACGCGAGAGTGCTCCTGATTGATCGGGACGTAAAGTGACGTATCGACATGTGGCATTATAAAGAGAGGCCCAGTCGTAACCAAAACATCAGGGAAGCTATGCTTGCAACCATTTATCAGATTCTAATAGCACTCACACGGCACAGTTTCTTTTTGTGCTTGGGCGTTTTAGCAACAGGTGCTGCGCAAGCTAACGGCACGTTGACCATTGGGGAGCTTATAGTCGAACGCAATAGCGCCGTGTCAGGCCACATCGCAGTAGCGAGTGGTGAAGACGGTGTATCAACCTCGATACCGGTGACTGTTTTTAATGGTGCGAAAGACGGTCCAGTGCTGGGTTTGGTAGCCGGGGTTCACGGATCAGAATACTCGCCTATTCTTGCCATGCAGCGGTTGGTTAAAATGCTGGACACCAATACGTTGTCTGGCGCGGTAATAGTAGTTCACAACGCTAATTTGCCGGCCTTTCAGGCTCGTACTATCTACTTCGGGCCTAACGATCTTAAAAACTTGAACCGCTTGTTTCCGGGCACTGAAGATGGCTCGATTACGGAGCGCATTGCTTTCGCACTAACTGAAAACGTTATCAAGAAGTCTGACTACCTGGTGGATATTCATTCTGGCGATGCCAACGAAAGTCTGGGCCCATCGTATTCGGCCTACTACGCGGAGGCGGGTAGTCCTGGTTTACGAAAGCAGTCGCAGCAGATGGCCGTCGCGTTCGGACTGGACACAATTGTACAGTTCGGTGGAGATCTCGCTTCATCGGCTTCGCAGATTTATACCAGTGCACAGGCGGTCGCTCTGGGCATTCCGGCAATTGACATTGAATCCGGTGAGCTCGGCGTTGTGTCCGATGATTTTATCAATCCGATTACAGACGGTGTCATGAGCCTTATGCGCCATCTCGAGCTTATTCCTGGTGAGGCCAAGCCGGCCGTTTCACCTGTCTTCATTAAAGATCGTGCGCGCGTATACAGCAAGCACGATGGCGTATGGCATTTGGCTCCGCGCATTCATGCGGGCCAGTACGTGCATGAAGGTACGTTGCTGGGACACATAACAAATTATCATGGAAAGCACCTCGCCGAGGTCAAAGCGCCTGCTAGTGGCATTTTACTCATTGTGTTTGGTACACCGCCGGTTAACAAAGGCGACAACATGGCGGTAATCGGCCTTGTAGGCCCTAAAGAGAATAACGAAGACTAAGAGACCACTCGGATTGCTGGTGTTGCTACGCCGAACCGATTTGTGAACGAACCGGGTGACGACACCCAAGACGAGGCTCATCTGTAGAGGCTCGGCAACCGTAATGTGCTAGGTTAGTGGCCCTTGTTCTATCACACGTGGAGTCTTCTTGTGCATCGTGCTAATTCACTTTCGTCCTTCGTTGTTTTCGCTGCTTTGTTTATCGCTGGAAGCCAGAATGTACACGCTGATTTACCGCTAATAAGCGACGATCAGGCGAAGACGGCTGAGCAGCTCATGCAAACCGCATTGGAAAGTAAACTGGGATTTGAAATTGTCGAATCGCTTACCACTGAGGTTGGTCCAAGACTGGGCGGGTCAGAGGCGGAGGCTCGTGCCCGTGCGTGGGGTGCCGCACTAGGCAAAGAGTTGGGCTTCGATCGCGTCAGCGTTGAAGAATTTACCATGCCGTTTTGGGATCGTGGCGAGTTGCATATTGCGCTGGAGTCTCCTTACCAGCAGGCGCTGTACGGTACGGCGCTGGGTGGCGCGGGAGCGTCAAAGCGTAAGATCAAAGCGCCGGTCGTTTATTTTCGCGATTTCGAAGCGTTAAAGAACGTCAGCGATGGCTCTTTGGATAAAAAGATTGCCTTTGTTGATGGCGACATCATGGTTAAGAGTCAAACGGGTGCGGGCTACGGGCAAGCTAATAATCGTCGTCGAACCGGTTGGCAGCATGCTCAGCGCGGTGGAGCACGCGCGTTAGTTGTTCGTTCCGTGGGCTCCGACTCGCATCGTTTTCCGCACACCGGAATGATGAGCAAAGATGGAGAAAAATGGGCGCGCCTGCCGGTCGTTGCTATTTCAAGTCCGGACGCGGATCACCTGCGTCGGTTGCACAATCTCGGTAAGCCAATGTCACTCTCGCTACATTCAACTTCAAAATGGAAAGGCGATGCCACGAGTGGCAATGTGGTTATGGATTTAATTGGCAGTGAAAAACCCGATGAGATTGTACTCATTGGTGGTCATCTCGATAGCTGGGATTTGGGCACCGGCGCTGTCGACGACGGCGCAGGCGTTGCTATTACTACGGCCGCAGCGGCTCTGATTGCTCAATTACCCACGCGCCCCAAGCGTACTATTCGCGTGGTGATGTTCGGCGCAGAAGAGGTCGGTTTGCTCGGCGCACGGGCGTACGCAACGCAACACGCAGCAGAAGTAGCGAATCACGTTCTGGCTACGGAATCTGATTTTGGGGCTCAAACTATTTGGCAGCTGGTGTCGAATGTGAATGAAAACGCCAATGCGTTTTTTGACGAAGTCGGTCGGCTACTCAGGCCTCTGGATATTGTTCGGGGCAGTTCGACCGAAAAAGGTGGTGGGCCGGATATCATTCCTCTGGCCATAAGCGGTGTTCCTACAATAAGACTTAAACAAAACGGAAGAGACTATTTCGATTTGCATCACACACCCGATGACACGCTGGATAAAATTGATCCAAAAGAGCTGGCGCAAAATGTGGCCGCTTACGCTGCGACAATATATTTGGCCGCGGATACGGACGTAGAATTCAGGACCCCGCAGGCTGAAGAGTAGCTATAGAGTCTCACGTTTAATCGAAGCTCTGGATGCGTACGAATTTGCTGATCTTGAAGGCCCTGTCGGTCACAACAGGACACCCGGCGCTTAATGATCAAATGAGGATGACATTCTTGTGAGTAGCAATTAATTGTTACGATTGCGTATCGATCAAATATCGACCAATAATGTTCAAAAGGGTATTCTTCGCACTTACAGCAGGCTTTCGTAGTACGAAACCTCTTGCCGACTTACCTTTGGATACAGGAAAAACAATGAAAATTCGACTCTATTCCGCATTCGCCTTGATGTGCAGCATCATATTGCTAACCGGTTGCACAACGGCTTACTACAGCGCACTTGAAAAATTCGGCATAGAGAAACGCGACATACTCGCCGATCGGGTAGAAGACGCGCGCGACTCGCAGGAAGATACAAAAGAGCAGTTTGTCGATGCGCTCGAACGCTACCGCTCAATTGTTAATGTCGACGGTGGAAACCTGGAAACGGTTTATAACCGGTTAAATAAGTCGTTTAAGAAAAGCGAGGAGAACGCAGCGGAAGTGACCGAACGTATTAACTCGATTGAGTCTGTGGCCGGGGATCTGTTTGACGAGTGGAAGTCAGAAATCAATCAATACAGTGATGCGTCTTTGAAGAGCAAAAGCCAGCAGCTTTTGGCGGGTACCCAAAAAGACTATCGTAAAATGCTCGCGGCTATGCGACGTGCCGAGAGTTCACTAGATCCCGTGCTGTCACTGTTCCGCGATCAGGTTCTCTATCTGCGTCACAATCTGAACGCGCGCGCAATCGGTGCGTTACAGTCAGAGCTTGGCGATATTGAGACGGCAACAGCGGCTGCAATTGACGAAATGGAACGCTCAATAGACGAAGCCAGCCAGTTTATTGTTTCAATGCGATAACCAAATGAAATACAACTCGGAATGGGCGCGAGACTCAACGAATTGAAGGCCTTTTCGTGTCAACCCGCTGGTGCTGAGCGCTAAAGAAGAACATGGAGTCAAAAATGAAATCCCCGATTATTGCTTTCCTGGCAGCGTGTGTCTTTGCCTGTAGTGTGACGTCTAATTCTGGAACTGCGTCTGAATCTCGAAGTACGGAGCGAGTGTCAATGTTGAAGAGTCTGGATGTTCTCGACGGAGCGTGGACTGAAACCCAGGTATCCGAACTGCTGGATAAGACCACTGAGCTACGCTTTAACTACGCGGCAGATCAGTTAAGTGCTAACGAACGAGCGGCCGTCGTTGAATTGCTTAAGGCGGGAGAAAGACTTCATTCGCTTTACATTGACCAGGTACATCCTCAGGCCCGTTTAGCAGAGGCTGCGCTGAATAAGGTAGAGGGTCGGTCCGATTTGAAAGACCTTTTTCGCATTATGAAAGGTCCGGTCACTACGACCTTAGACAATCAACGTGTTACTTTTTTAAACGTCGTGCCAGCCGCCCCGGCACGTAATGTTTACCCTGCCGGTTTAACCCGTGAAAAAATGGATCGCTTTCTTGAGGAGAACCCGGAACGGCGAGACGACATACTTCACGTTCGTTCAGTTGTGCGGGAAGCTACTTCGTCAATGCGACAAGCCGCTCTTGCTACGCTCGATGAAAGACCCACGCTGGATGTTTTACATCCTGGGCTTAGAAAGCATATTTCTACGGCAACCGATTATTTTACGCTGCCATATTCAGTGGCCTACGCTGACGATATTTTCTTTGTTTATGACCGGCTGAACGACGCCGCAAACCTCCTCGAAAAAGAAGACGCCGCATTTACGCGTTACTTAAGATTGCGAGCACGAGATTTACTGGCCGACGACTACGACGGGGGTGACGCCACCTGGGTCACCGGTCAGTTCACCGGTAACCTGAACGCCCAAATTGGTAGCTACGAAACCTACGACGACGCGTTGTACGGTGTAAAGAGTTTCTTTAGCCTGTCGTTACTTCAGCGGGACAAGGCAAAAAGCGCCGAGTTGGCCGCAAGCATTGGTGATATACAGTCGATTGAAAACGGGCTGCCGTACTCGGCCCACAAGACAGTTCGCAGTAATATTCCGGTTGCCGTCTACAACGTAATTGCCGATTTTGGCCAGGCACGAGGAACGAATACAGCGACAATACTACCGAACGAAGGGCACCTCTCCCGTCAGTTCGGGCGCACCATTCTTATCCGTTCGAACGTGCTGACTAACACCGAGATTTTCGCTTCGTCGAAAACGAGTTTCGACGCTGCAACACATCCGCAGCATCATAGTGACCTCGACATAAACGGTAACTTTTATCGAACGTTGTGGCACGAAATCGGCCACTACCTCGGGCCAGATGAAACTGCAACGGGCGGTGATATTGACGCGGCGCTTCAAGACACCGCCGATTTGTTCGAGGAGATGAAGTCGGACCTGGTGTCGTTGTATTCAGCCAAGAAATTATACGAACGCAATGCCTACAAAGACGAAGAATTCCGGTCTATCTACGCTGGCGGTATTCTTCGTGTCGTTCAAAAAAACAAGCCGAGGCGTGAGCAGGCTTACGGCACCATGAAACTCATTCAGTTTAACTGGTTCCTCGATAAAGGCCTGCTGGCGTTTGAAGACGGACGGCTCGTGATTAACTATGACCGCTACGCCGAAACGGTGTCTTCGTTATTGAAAGAAGTGCTGAATATTCAGTACGTGGGCAATCGGGACGCCGCGACAGCCTTTGTTGATACTTGGACGAACTGGGAAGAGAATATTCACGGTGTGATTGCCAAAGCAATGAAGGACGCTGAAACGTCGCGTTTTCGTTTGGTGAGGTATGAAGCTCTTGGTGAATAACGAATAGGCGTTATAGAACTGGCACAAGATAACTCCGCTGGAGCGGAGTTATTTGACGATCTCGAAAGTTAGATAAAAAGCATTTTCAAGTCTTACCAGCAGCGTCATTTACGGGTTCAAAACAGTAGGCTCGGAAGGGTTCACAAAGGCGCTTTAAATTCACGAAATCGAAAGTTTAGGTGCTGCTGTAACCGTCAGACGCCGCCCTGTCTGTGGCTATTTCATTGAACTGAGACCAAACAAGTTGCCTTCAGTATCCATGCACAGGCTGACCCAACCGAACTCTCCAATTGACATTTTGGAGCTGATTACTTGACCTCCAGCATCGGTAACCCGAGCCTCCTCAAGCGCACAGTCTTCAACACCAAAATAAACCGTGGTTCCTCCTATCCCTGAGTGTGACCCTTCTCTTTGTACAAGTGCTCCGCCTGCGCCGTATGCCGACATGTCGGTTGGAAAGCCTCTCATGATCACGCTGCTGTTCGTAGGGTCGCTCATGTTTTCAAGTGTTTTATCAAACACAGCGGTGTAGAAGGCCGATGCTCGCTCCATATCGCTTACGTATATATCAAACCATCCAATTGCGTTCTGTTTCATGTCCATCATCCTGTTTGCACTGAAGTTAGGGCTTATGATGGACAAATCTGCGAGCTAATAATTGTATAAATCAGACATCGAACTTTCGGTAGTATTGGAGCGGCGTATAACCGGTAATTTTCCGAAACGAGTGGATAAAATGAGATTGATCCGTGTACGTATCCAGGTAGTGCTGCTTGAATGACTGCTGCAGTCTGATTACTTTTAAGAAGTCGTGAGGAGAGAACCCCGTTGTTTTCTTGAGCACTCGTTGCAATTGTCGGGGAGACAGATGCGTCGCTTCAGCCATATCGCTCACGGAGTTGATTTTTTCTATATTAGAAAGGATTGCTGCGGTCGCTGCATTAATCGCAACCAGGTTGCACTCGATAAGGTTGCGCACCAAATCGGACAGGGCCGATTTTTTGCCGGAAAAATCACGTTTTGCTAACTCAACGCTTGTTTCAACTAGCGGCAAGTTCCCCGTGTACGGCGCACCAACGAAACTGTCAGTGGTGTCGTTCTGGTTGCCCTGCCACACACCAGGTAAGAATTGTATGCCAACATAGTGAAATTCTCTACCAAGGTTAAGCGCTTCATAGGTTGTGCGCAAAGCGGTAATTCCGGCGATTTTAGTGTCTGCCTGATTGAACAGAATGTTAACACAGGCGTCCGGTAAAGCGTGGAGGATGAAATCTTCTGAAAGTTCTTTCTCTGTTCTAAGTTCCCAGAAGTTGTGTACAAATTCGGATAAATCGTCGCCAGGTTTTTCTTCTATGCGATGGACAGACCTGACCGTTCTGTCCACGCCGTCTTTGATTGGATCATACATAGCCGTATTTATTCTCTTTTAGACCGTCGACAAAGGGCTAACAGAATAACGTGAAACGAGATAAAGTTTCGGAAACTTGTTATTTTAAACAAGATTCAATGCGTCTGCTATACAGGCTCGTTTGGTAAGGGTTGTGATCGATGATTTTCGAAGCCCCATCTTTTGACTGTTCGATAGTGTTGACCGGACGGACGCTCGTAGAATACTTTGCAGATTGGAAATCATATCGATATTCAGAATATTCAAGGAGAGCCTATGCGGCCGCTCATCTTCATGTGCGTACTACTCCTCTACGGGTGTGTTGGATCGAACACGCCTTCTCAAAACGAGCGAGTTGTACCCTCTAACAGCAAGCGCATTGCACTGACTTTCGACGACGGGCCAAGAGGCAGTGGTCCAAAGTTCGCAGGCGACGAACGAGCCGAAGCGCTTATTGAGGCTTTAGCTTTATCAAGCGGACAGCCCGCTGCTTTTTTTATTAAAACCTCGAACTTTAAAAAACAAGGTGGGCGGCAACGCATTCAGCGTTACGCAGAAGCCGGGCACTTAATTGCTAATCACACTCACTCGCATAACTGGTTGAGTCGAACAGACGCAAATGAATATATTGCCGATATTGATCAAGCTGAAGAATTGCTCCGCGGCTTTACGAATCGGCGGCCGTGGTTTCGCTTTCCTTATCTGGACGAAGGACGAGAAATCAACAAACGCGACGACGTTCAAAAAGCGCTGGCGTCACGCAAACTGTTTAATGCGTATGTGACCGTTGACAACTACGACTGGTACATTGAACGCAAGTGGCAGGACGCAGTAAAAGACGGCAAGTCAGTCGATATGCAGGCGTTACAAACTGTT
>JBGCFV010000053.1:0-20953 GCA_045107075.1 Gammaproteobacteria bacterium | reverse complement strand
TTCTTTCTCGACAACGTGTTGCCGCGTGCCGGGGCCTTTGCGCAGGCGGTAACGGCCGGTTCAACCAATATTATGGGACTGAGTGACGAGCAGTTCTGATCAAAGCGCGAAGCAGGCAAGCGACCTGAACTTCGGCCTGTTGCACAAAGGACAGCTACCAGCTCGGGTTTTTTCACCGGTGAACCTACATGATCGACAGTTCGGAATTCGACAGTCAGCTAACGGATCAAACGCGTAGCGCACTTGACTGCGTAGCCGAGGTCGGCGTGAGAACCTGGCCTTCCAGTGGAAATTACACCGTTAAGGACGACGGACTGGTGCATCTTTTTTACGTACTCGACGGCATTATTTGCTGCCAACGCGAGACTCACTTAGCGCGAGTACTGCCACGCGAGGTATTGCGCACCGGCCGCGACAACGACCGGGTGCTTGAAAATCCGTCTCGCTCAGACACGACGACCGCAGTGCACATTGCTCTGATTCCAAATGATTCATCGCGCCTGTCCACGCGACATCATTATTTTTCTGACGACCAGAAAGACAATCAGCTGTGTCGGATTGCCGCCTGCGATCAGGACGGCCGGGTGTTATCAACCAGAGCACCTGTCGACGTGTACTTAACAACACTGGGTCGCTACGACACGTTGATACTCGATCGCCAGCCCAACCAACCCTTGCTTGTTCTTTGCCCGCGCGGAGAGGTTACCGTAAACACCCAATCTCTCGGGGCCGGCGATGTGGCCGTTAACGTTGAGTCCACTACCGCCACTGTTGTGGGCTTAAAACCCAGCACGGTGCTCACGCTGAGAGGCCAACCTGAGCCTCCTCATTGACTGGTCCGATCGGATCACCACGAGTGAAAGTCTAAAGTCAGTCCAACCCGCAATTAAGCGCATGTCAGTCAAAACACGCGGCGAGAAGCGCGCGCTAAGGACTAAATCGTAAACTCTTGTGCCAGCATTTTAAGGCGCTTGTGCCACCGGCCTGTATGACAAAACAGGAGCCTGTTCGGCAACATCACCCGATAGAAGGACTTATGCACTGCGTTTGAGCCGTAACTGCTGCGTAGAACCGGAGCGACAGATTCGACTAAATCGAACGAAACCAACATCTAATTCGAACCACGCGCCTCGCTGGCGTCGACAATTGGTCAAGCACGCGTTGTACACTACACTTACTGTGTCGGGCACCGATCAATCGGCCGTGGTCTGATTGGTGCGCACACCTTAATTTACTCAAGGCTCTCGTATGGAAAACACCGACTCCAAACTCGCAGGTTTTGTCGCCAGCATCATGGACTTTTTTTCACGCCGCCCCGACACAAGTCGAATGAGCAGCTGGACGCGCACTATTGGGATCGCGCTATTGATTGCCGTAATCGTGATGAGCGTTCTCTCTTTCTACTGGTCGCGTGAACCCAAAGTCTTTTGGGTCAACTCTACTGACACCAACGGCGCGGACGTTACCGGTTACGCCACCGCCGACGCACTGGCTCAAGTGCTGACCACGCTGTTAGAGAAGCCCGGTGGTTTTCTCCACAACGACGTAACGCCTCCAAGCGTGTTTTTGGACAACATGCCTAACTTTGAATACGGCGCTGTGATTCAGGCGCGTGACCTGATTAAAGCCCTGCGCAACGACTACGCCCGCTCCCAGTCCCAGTCGATGGAAGACCCGGATCTGGCTGGTGCCGACCCCAACCTGCACTATCAGGTAGACAAGTGGATACTTCCCTCAGCAGAAAGCGGTTATCGCGAAGGTCTTCGGCTAATTGAGTCTTATCGCGACCGGATTTCCGACACCAATGCTCAGGACGCCCAATTTTTTGCTCGCGCAGACAACCTTCGGGAATGGTTGATTGTGGTGGAAAAACGCCTCGGCGGAATGTCTCAGGCGTTGACCCAAAGCGTTGGCCGCAAGACTCTGAACACAGACCTCGCCGGTGACCCGTCAGCAGTCAGTACCACTCCGGTCGCATCTGACCGCATCAAGAAAACACCTTGGCACAAAGTCGACGACATCTTCTTTGAAGCGCGCGGTACGGCGTGGGCTCTGGTCCATTTTCTACGCGCTGCGGAACTCGATTTTTCAAGCGTACTTGAAGACAAGAATGCGACTGTGAGTCTGCGACAAATTATTCGGGAGCTGGAAGCCAGCCTCGAACCACTCAGCAGCCCGATCATTTTGAACGGCGGTGGCTACGGGACGTTTGCCAACCACTCTCTGGTGATGGCCTCATATTTGTCACGCGCCAACTCGGCCGTGATTAACCTGCGAGAGCTGCTGGACAAAGGTTAGGTCTGATTAACTTGAATCGGCGGCCTGTTCCGCGTTCATCCAGAGAGCAACGGGCGCTCAGCACTCGCATTTGGGCAACCTCCGTCATTGCGAACCTGCGAAGCAGGTGTGGCAATCTCCATCCGAATGCTTCGAGGTTAAATCACCAAAACAGATCGTGGCTGCGTGACGAGATTGCCACGCGCTTCGCGCTCGCAATGACGAGGAACTTTTGCGCTCGCAATGTCGAGGAGCTTTTGCGTTCGCGATGATCGGAAGCTTTGGCGCTGGCAATGACGGGGAGCTTTCGCGTTCGATACGACTGCGTCTGCGGACTTGATATACCGAACAAAAAAAGCCGCGATTAATCGCGGCTTTTTAGTACTGGATTGCGTTGAAGCTTGAACTACTGAGACTGACTAACCATGTAGTCAACGGACTGTCGAACGTGGTCGTCAGTAATATCCGCGCGTCCACCTTTGGCGGGCATGACTCCCGCGTTGCCGGAGTAACCTTCAATGGCGTGTGTATAAAGAGTTTCCATGCCTTGGGCAATTCGAGGAGCCCAGTTCGCTGCGTCGCCCATCTTGGGTGCGCCGGCTACACCGAGTCCATGACAAGCCACACAAGCACTGTTATAGACTTCTTCGCCCGAATTAAAGCTCGCCATTGTGACGGTTTCTACAGCGGGCGCAGCCGAGGCTATTGCAACGGAGGCTACCGCATCGCGTCCGTAGAGAGTCTTTTCCTGGCCGCTTATAACCACGTCGCCTACCGGCCGGACACGCTCAATAAGCTGCTGCTGATAGGCAGGCGTTTCGGAAACACCGGCCGCGTTTCCGGCGATGCTGTTAGCCAGCACAAGACACACCACTGTAAAAACCAGTAGCGCTGCGAGTACAGCCGAAAAATTATCGAAAAACTTCTGATCGGGCGTTGAATCCACGGTCGGGCTCCTGAGTGTTGCAAATAAATCGCACTCGTTGTCACAGTGCGGGCGCAAGTATAACGGCAGTAGCCGGTGCCGTGAAGGGCCTGCGTCGTGTATTTGCCCTTGATTCAACCCAATTATTAGCTCGCCAAGGCCGTTGTAGCTCAGGGACTACCCGATCTTCTAACGGACTGATACTGTGAGCAAAATACTGACAGTAGGTGCGTCATGGCCGAAAGTGTGACCGAAAATCTGAACATTTCACTGGTACAGCTCGATATCGAATGGCATAAACCTGAGGCTAACCGCCGACGGATAGACCAACTATTGGCCGAGCAGCCCGATTTCAGCGCTGATCTTGTGGTTCTGCCCGAAATGTTCACCACAGGGTTTACCATGTCCGCGCAAGAGTTCGCCGAGCCGATGGACGGCGCAACGGTCCAATGGATGACTGAGTGCGCAGCGCGCTTCAATGCGGTAGTGACCGGAACCGTGGCCGTCAAAGAAGCGGGGCATTTCTATAACCGCTTGCTCTGGGTGAAACCCGACGGCGATACAGGTTTTTATGACAAGCGCCATCTCTTTCGTATGGCACAGGAACACTTAGCCTACAGACCCGGTTCATTACAGCCCACATTTGACCTCAAAGGCTGGCGCATTAGACCCATTATTTGCTACGACCTGCGCTTTCCCGTGTGGTGCCGGGCAAAAAACAATGACTACGACGCGTTACTGTGTCCTGCCAACTGGCCCGATCCTCGACACAATGCCTGGTTAAGCCTCCTGACAGCCCGTGCCATTGAAAACCAGGCCTATATGATCGCCAACAACCGGGTAGGCACCGATGCACACGGCAAACACTATCTTGGCAATTCTCAAGTAATTGATCCCAAAGGCCACGCGTTGTGCGACGCAGGCTCCAATGAAAAAGTAGTAACCACCACACTCTCAAAACAGGAGCTGGATCGGTTCAGAACGAAATTCCCGATTAGCGTAGACGCGGATGAGTTTGACCTGAAGCCTTAAATCAATCGAGAGCTGGCCTATGGGTAAAGGTGTGTAACCTCATCTCTCACTGCTACAAACACCCATCTTGTCGCAACGCAGGAGCAATCTACTCGAGCCATTGGGATGAGCCTGGATGCGCCCTTGCGGCACATAGCCTTTAATCAGGAAGTGATCTTAAGCCGCGGAGAACCCGGATAGCCGTTCAAAAACCCGACGACTTTATCAGCGCTTAATGGATCGCTGACAATAGGCCCCTGGACACTGTCACACCCCTTTTGTCGCAAGAAACTAAGCTGCCCCTCGTCCATGACTCCGTCCGCTGAGGCCAGAAACCCCAAACCATGCGCCATGGCGATTGAGGCCGCGACCAAATGCTGATTATCCAAAGACGTATTTACTCCGGACACAACGCTGTGGTGAATTTTGATACCGGAGACAGGCATGCGACGCAGCCTGTTTAACGACGTGTAGCCGGTGCCGAAAGAGTCGATCCAGAGACTGATATCGTAGAGACCCAAGTCGCGTAACAGCTCGGCGGTCAGCACCATATTTTTGGAAAAACTGGATTCGTTCACTTCGAAAGCGATGTCTCGCGAGTCAACTTCGGTGCGCTCAAGCCCCTCCATAATCAGGTCCGACAACCATTTTGGATCGAAATCGATAGTGGCGAGGTTATAAGCCAGTTTAATCTTGGTGTGTCCCGCGTTTTTCCAGGTCACCAAATCATCCAGCCCCTGATTAAAGCCCCAGGCTCTGAATTCTTCTCGCAAACCCGCTGACACCAGCGCTGCCATAAAATGCTTTGGTTTCAACACACCACGTTCTTGGTGATTCCAAACAACCATTTGTTCCATGCTGGTAACCACCCGGCTGGTGGTATCGGCAATAGGGACATACTTCAATTCAAATTGCTTCTCGGCCATCGCCCTGCGTATTTCGGACTCGAGCACGAGATTTAATCGTTTGCGACCATCTGTGCGCTTGCTGTACGCGGAGACAAGGTTGGTGCCGCGCTCTTTCGAAGTAAACATAGCGAGGTCGGCATAGCTCATCAGGGTATCGGAGTCGTAGGCGTCATCCGGGAATACCGCGTAGCCAACGCTCGACGACAGCACAACGTCCATGCCGGCCAAGTCGCTTCGCATCGAGAGGTTGTTCAGCAAATCCCGAACCAGCGGAGATACCACCGAGGTGTTTTCAACGCCGCGCATAAGAACCACAAACTGGTCACCGCCCCAGCGCGCAGCCGTGCACTCAAGTACGCCTGGTTGTTGTTTCGTCATGTCTTCTGACCAGGCTTTGAGTCGACTCGAAAACGACTTTAAAAGACGATCGCCAGCGCCGTGACCCAGCGCGTCATTGACCCTTTTAAAATCGTCAATATCAATATAGACGAGCACGTGCTTGACCCCGACGGCACTGTTTACGAACACGTTGCTCATTAACTGTTGGAATGCCGCCCGGTTTTGCAGCCCGGTCAGTTCGTCGTAGTACGCCTGAAATTCGATACGCTTATTCTGCTCTTTTAAACTACGTCGCATTTGATCAAACGATTTAGCCAGATCGCCAATTTCGTCGTCCCGCTCAAAACCTACCCGGGCGTCGTAGTCGCCCTCACCCAGGCGTTCGGCCAGCGAGCTTAAGCGCATAACCGGTTCCGCCAGACGACGACCAACCAGCATCGCGCCGAGGCTCAAACAGACAACCAGAAACAATCCAATGGCGCCCAATTCCACGATGCTTGAGCGTACGGATCGATCGGTTAACGTATTAAGCTGTTCGTCGAGCCGCGCCAAACTGTCGTCATTGGCCTCCGTGCTGAGCTCTATGACAATTCCGCCGAGCAGTTCACGCTCGGAGCGGACAGGTCTCACCACGACAATCGAGGACTCCAGCACCATTTCCTCACTCGCGCCGGAGCTTGGCGAAATACCGCTGAACATGCTGCGCACATCTTGTTCGAAGGTAGCAATCTCGCGCGTTCCGTCGTGCAGAATACGGCCTTCAGTGTCGAAGAAAAACACGCTGCGAACCGAGCTGGACCGATGAACCGGAACCATCAGGTCATACAAGCCCAACATGTCCATGGCGAGATACGGAGCGACCAAATTATGCGACAGCGTTTCTGTCATCACGACACCGCGCTGAAGCAACTGTCGCTCAGCCTCTTCGTTAAACGACAGCTCGCTTTTTGTCGCGATCTGGGCAGCCGTGTGTTTCAGCTGATAGACCTGAAGGGCGAACATGGCCAAAAGCAACGCAAAGGCTATCGAGGCAATATTAATCGCGTAGCGTTGCTCAAGTGGAAACTTGGTCTTCACGTTTTAGGCACCGACCGAAGAGCCTCATCGGCAGCGGTCATGGACACGTTAAACACCTTAATCACTTTACGTATTTTCTCAAGCGCCTCCAGTTGGTCGGGAGTCAACTGGGAAAAACCACTGCCACCGTAGTAACCGGACAGAATCTCGCGCGCGTCTGGATTGCTATTGAGTTTGAGTAACGAGTTGGCAATGCGCGACCGTAAAAACGGATCAAGGTCGGATCGAACCACTTCCAGACTGCGAGGTACTTCATCCGTTTCATGAAAAATAGCAAGGTCAGGTCGAAATCCTTTTGGGGTTCGCCAGTCCGATTCCCAGTCTTCGTTACTGAACGCGGCGGCATCGGCAATGCGCTTGTGAACCCAGGTAGATGAATTAACTTCATCTCCCGAAAACAAAAAGCCAATAGCATGGTCCGGAGCAGAGTCTCTTGGCGACCCTAGCCTGACCAACTCGTAGCCCGCCCCCAACAGCTCCATGGCAGGGAGAAAGTACGCGCTGGTGGAACCCGGTTTCTCGAACGCGATGGTCTTGCCTTTTAGATCGTCGAGCGATTTGATGTTCGAGTCGTTACGAGCGAAAAAAACAGAGCGGTAGGCTCCCCTCCCGTGCGATTTTTTGGTCAAAATAAACTCAGCGCTGGCTTCACGTTCATACATCAAAGCCGCGTATGGCGTAGCCGCCACCCAGTCAACGTAACCGTCGCGCAACAGCTCTATCATTTGCTCATGGGTATCGGTGGTCACTACCATTACCGCATCAATGCCCAGCTCTTGGACCTGATCCAGCATGTAAAGCGAGATAGGCTTCATCTGACCAAAATTGTATTTTGGCGCATTTGTAACGCTACCAATGACCAGTCGGCGCTCGCTGGTCTGGTCGCCGTAGATTGCCCGACTGCTGGTCGACGGCAGACCTTCAGCCGAAACGGTCACTGAGCTGACCAGTACCGTTAGAGCGAAAATTCGGCTGATAGTTTGCAGGGCGATACGACGGGCAGACGGAAATAACATAGGCAGAAGGCTGGGTCCGGAGTTAAATACGGTAACAAGTTTACGACAGAAACTGGCTTCCGGGGGAGGGTAAATCGTCAAATATCCTGTAAATCGTTGTTAATTCGATGTTTTCATATTTTCCGGTTCGAAACGACCTACCGCCTGTGTTTTGTATAAGTTATTGTTAATAAAGTGATATAAACCCATAACCCAACCCTGTCTCGCTGTCATAAAAGGGTAACCATTACAGTGCCTAATGAGATGAACGAAAACGATACCAAACCCGTAGAAATGACCAAAAACACTATATTAGTTGTTGAGGACGAAGAAGCCATTCGCCAGATGTTGCACTTCAATCTGACCCGGGCCGGATTTGACGTACTGAGCGCGCCCACCAGCGAGGCGGCACTGGCACACCTGGCCCAAACGACGCCAAGCCTGATTCTGGTGGACTGGATGCTGCCCGATATCAGCGGGCTTGAACTCACTCGCTCGATAAAATCGAACAGCGAACAGAGAACCATCCCTATCATCATGCTGACGGCCCGTTCTCAAGAACAGGACAAAATTGCGGGCCTGGATGGCGGCGCCGACGACTACGTAACCAAGCCGTTCTCGCCTCGCGAGCTGGTCTCCCGCATTAACGCCCTGCTGCGCAGAACAACGCCACGAGTTGAAGACGAATCCGTGTTCACGATTGGACCCATTAGTGTTAACAGCACCTCCCATCGCGTTACCGCGCATGGAAAAAAAATAAAGCTTGGGCCAACTGAATTCAGGCTTCTGGAACACTTAATTAAACACCCTGATCGCGTCTACAGCCGCAGCCAATTGCTCGACCGGGTGTGGGGCAACGACGTGTACATTGAAGAGCGAACAGTTGACGTACACGTCAGACGACTGCGTAAAGCGCTGACAGAGTCAGGCTGCGACAACATGATTCAAACCGTTCGCGGTGCCGGTTACCGGTTGTCCAACGAACAAGAATAAACGTACACTATGCCGATGAATGACGCCGAAGCGAGCTCTGTTGTCAGCTCCACAGTAATTAAACACGTTGTGCTGTTACTCGCGGGCTACGCTATCGGCTGGCTCAACGATTCAGCTGTGTTGGGCCTTTTAGTCGCAAGCCTGATCGCACTAAGCTGGCATGTTTATAACATCGTTCAGCTGCGCCAGTGGCTCAATGCCAAACGGGCCTCACGCATTCCGTACGGAACCGGCATGTGGCCGACCGTTTACGCGCGCATTAATCATTTTCGTGAGCGTTCGTCTGCCCACAAGCAACGTTCAGAGCAACTCGCCCAAGCACACACCGCCTTTGTGCACTCACTTCCAAACGCCGCGTTTGAGCTCAACGAGCAGTTTGAGGTACTCATAGCAAATGAACAGGCTATTGAATACATAGACAGTTCACGTGACCGGCTAAGCGGCCATATCTCTAACCATTTACGACAGCCCGGTTTCATCCGCTACCTCGAAAGCGGCGACTACGCCAACGGTGTCGAACTGCAAGCCGCACATAATCCTGATCAGACGCTACAGTGCGTTATTTCCGATCACGGCGAGAACCGCTGGCTTCTTCAGCTCGTTGATATCAGCGTGCAAACACTCGCTCTGCAAATTCGCGAAGACTTTGTAGCCAACGCCTCCCACGAACTGCGCACACCGGTAACCGTATTGAAGGGCTATCTGGAAATGCTGGTAGACGACGACTCAATTGACCCCAGCATGCGTTCACCCATCTTATCCATGTCAGAACAGGTTCGACGCATGGAGGCGATTATTGCTGACCTTCTGACCCTAAACGTCATTGAGAGCGCCGGACCTGCCGAAAAAGACAACGTGATAGACGTGGCGGAACTGCTTCGATCCGTACATCAAGATGCAAAAGATTCAAAACGCGCTACCGAAACGCTTGAACTACACATCGATTCAACCAAGTCTCTGCTTGGCGAAGAAATGGAAATTCGCTCCGTGTTCACAAACCTGGTCTCCAACGCCCTGCGTTTTACGCCAACAGACGGTCAGGTGGCCATCTCCTGGCGCGATCATAGCGACGGCGTTGAGTTTAAAGTCGTTGATAATGGCATCGGCATTCACGAAGACGACATACCGCGCATCACAGAACGATTCTACCGGACCGCGCCCGGACGCAGCCGACACCAGTTTGGTACCGGACTTGGACTCGCTATTGTCAAACATGCATTGGCACGCCATGACACTGAGCTTGTGATTAACAGCACAATGGGCGAAGGCAGCCAGTTCAGCTGCGTATTTCCCAAAGAACGATTAACCCAAAGCCAAGCCTAGTTCACGGCCTGATTCATCGTTCACCGAACCGAATAGTCAAACGCATTATTCATCCTACCCGCACAGCCTTGTAGTTGCTCGCTCATCAGTAAACGAGGCATGTTTAACAAGACGGTCACCGCCGCTGTAAGCACACATGTCACACAGTTGTAATACATCTATATTTAAATAGTCGTCAATTACAACCGGCACTGCACATTCTCGACAGCTCTTCGACACCAAGGACTGACCACAACGGCAGCCCTGACTCATGTCGTACATGCGCCACGGTTGCGAAACCAGACTGGACATTTGCGTGACTGTTTTACCTTAGTTGTTTCCGACCGGCGCCCCTGCCCGTTCGCGACCTAACTGGGGCCGCCGTGCAAGACAGTCATAAACTCATGCTACAATTGAAAAAAATTCGAGAGTAACGTCATGGAATCCACTGAATTCGGTCCACACATTTCGCGTCGCTTTGACCAGGAACTGGAAACGCTGCGTAACAAGGTTCTGCGCATGGGCGGACTTGTTCAGGACCAGCTGCAAAAGTCTATTCACGCTGTGGTGACCGGCGACAGTGAACTGGGTCTGAAAGTCTCCAAAGACGACCACAAGGTCAACATGATGGAAGTGGAAATCGATGAAGACTGCAGCCACATTCTGGTCAGGCGCGCTCCGGCTGCAATGGATTTACGTTTGATATTAATGGTCGTGAAAACCATTACCGACCTCGAACGCATAGGTGACGAAGCGGGTAAAATTGGCTACCTCGCCTCACGACTGGCCGCCATGGAACAGCCCGACGACCACTATCGAGAACTGAAAAACCTGGCCTCGCATGTGTTAGCCATGCTGGAAGACACTCTTGACGCCTTCACCGCTCTTGATATCGAGAAAGCCAAGGCCGTGGTAAAAGAAGATGAGCGTGTCGACCAGGAGTACGAAGCCATCACTCGCCACTGTTTGACGCTAATGACTCAGGACCCAACCGCCATTAAACGGGTCATGAACGTGACCTGGGCTGCGCGCGCGCTCGAGCGCATTGGTGATCACGCCAAAAACATCAGTGAGTACGTGGTTTTTCTGGTGCTGGGCAAAGACGTGCGCCACACCGAACTGAGCGAGCTTTTGAAAGAAAACTAACAGAATCAACTGCTTGCTCCAACGGTAGCCGGGCAGCATTCACGGCTCATCTTGCCGAGACGAAATACGCACTGCTGATCAACCTTTAAATACCCTTTCGCGGCACCACGGCGCCCCTGCGCTCCAGCCCGTCACCTGTCAAACCTGACAATAGGTTACAATCTTTTAACTCTCTGTTATATATACTTTATTTTAACTTTTAGGCTATGAAATACGGCCATCGGGAGAACTGAAACAATTCCGTAACACAAAGGCCCTATCCTTTATTCCAGTTGTTCTTTACTCACTGGAGTGAATCGTGAAAAACGTATTTAAACTTGGTTCTATTGCATTGGCCTCAGGCCTGATTGCGGTCAGTTTCTCAGCTCAGGCGCAAAACAGCCGCGACCAGATAAACGTCGTTGGATCATCCACCGTTTATCCGTTTGCAACCGTGGTTGCCGAAAACTTCGGTAACTCAACCAAATTCAAAACACCAAAAATTGAGCCCACAGGATCAGGCGGCGGCTTAAAAGCTTTTTGTGCCGGCATTGGCCCTCAGCACCCAGACATCACCAACGCCTCGCGTCGAATTAAGCAGTCTGAGATTGATATGTGCGCCAAGAACGGCGTGGAAGAAATTGTTGAAGTTAACATTGGCTACGACGGCATTGTGATTGCCAATTCAATTGAAGCGAAACCGATGACATTGAGTCGTCGTGATATTTTCCTGGCGCTCGCCAAGCAGGTGCCTAACCCGGACACAACGTCAGCCAAGAAGCTGATTGAGAATCCGTACAACACCTGGAAAGACGTCAACAGTAGCCTCCCGAACATCACCATTGAAGTGCTGGGGCCTCCACCTACTTCAGGCACGCGTGACGCTTTCGTTGAACTTGCAATGGAAGGAGGCTGCAAAACCTTCGACTTTATTAAAGCCATGAAGAAAACCGACAAAAACGCTTATAAAGGTCTTTGTCACACCATGCGCGAAGACGGCAAGTTTGTCGAAGTGGGCGAAAACGATAATCTGATTGTAACCAAGCTTGAAACAAACGACGAAGCTCTGGGTATCTTCGGATTCAGCTTCCTCGATCAGAACAGCGATCGCGTTCAAGGCGCCAAGGTCGACGGCTCAGAGCCAACTTTTGAGGCGATTGCAGATGGCAGTTACCCGGTATCCAGACCGCTCTACTTCTACGTCAAGAAAGCGCACATCGGTACCATTCCTGGCATTCAGGAGTTTGTTGACGAGTTTGTCAGTGAAAACGCGGCTGGCGAAGACGGATACCTGACCGACAAAGGCCTGATACCACTTCCGGAAGACGAGCGTGAAGAAGTGTTGGCCGCTGTGGCTGGCATGGTTTCTGTTAAGCTGGCGGCAGTTGAATAGCCTGCCATAACCCGTAAACTTTCGAGCGGCGGCTTTTTCATTGAGCCGCCGCTTTTTCGTTTTTTATCCACTGCCTTGCCTGAGCTTCAGCGCAAGCCCACTAACCTGAAGGATCGAAATCAACTGTGAGTTCGATAAACCTCATTCTGGTTCTATTGGCCGTCTCTGCCGTCGCGTACGTATTGTCGCGAAAGCGCGCTGTGGCCGTGGTGGGAGGCGTTCAAAACATTCGCAACTTGCATTCGCTGCCGAGCTATTACGGCGCGCATACGGCGTTGTGGATGATTATTCCGGTACTGCTCATGATGATGGTTTGGGGCATGTCCCAGTCATCCGTTATTGAAAAACAATTAGTTTCTCAACTCCCCGCAAAGTACCAGGAGATGGAGCCTGACAAGTTAGGGCTCGTTCTCAACGAAATTTCCAATATCGCAACCGGTGGGATTATCGATGACAATCCCACGCCTGAATACGCCAGCGCTGCCGCCGAATCGAACAGGCTCTACAAGCGATCAAAACTGTATCGAACGCTACTCGCCTGCGTGCTCGCCTTTGCCGGCTTCCTGATTTCCTGGCGTTTGATTCACCCCGACTTCCGCGCCCGCAATCGCGTTGAAAGCATTACCAAAGGCGTTCTTTTAGCGTGCTCCATGGTTGCCATTCTCACTACGCTTGGAATTCTGCTTTCCGTTATTTTCGAAGCCATACGCTTCTTTCAGATGGTACCGGTAAGCGAGTTTCTGCTTGGCCTCAAGTGGTCTCCCCAGCTGGCTATTCGCGCAGACCAGGTGGGCTCGTCAGGTTCGTTTGGCGCCATTCCTTTGTTCACCGGAACATTGCTCATCGCGTTTATCGCCATGATCGTGGCGACGCCTGTCGGTTTAATGACAGCCATTTACCTGTCGGAATACGCCTCCAAGCGATTTCGCGCTTTTGCCAAACCGGCCCTGGAAGTCCTCGCCGGTATTCCAACCGTCGTGTACGGATTTTTCGCGGTTGTCACCGTTGGCCCACTCATTTCCGACACGGCGGCACTCGCTGGACTGGATGTCACTCAAGGCGCGGCGCTCGGCGTTGGCCTTGTCATGGGCATCATGATCATTCCATTTGTATCGTCTTTGTCTGACGACGTCATTAACGCCGTTCCTCAAGCCATGCGCGACGGCAGTTACGGACTTGGCGCAACTCAGTCTGAAACCATTAAGCGGGTAGTTCTACCAGCGGCGTTGCCAGGCATTGTCGGTGGTATTTTGCTTGCCATGTCACGCGCCATTGGTGAGACCATGATTGTGGTAATGGCCGCTGGGCTGTCAGCTAAACTGACCGCCAACCCGCTTGAGTCGGTTACCACCGTGACAGCTCAAATTGTTAGCCTTCTGGTTGGCGATCAGGAATTTGACAGCCCTAAAACTCTGGCCGCTTTTGCGCTGGGTCTAGTCCTGTTTATTGTCACGCTCATTCTCAACGTCATCGCACTGCGAGTCGTACGTCGTTACCGCGAACAGTATGCTTAGAGAAACGTTATGAACTCGCCTGAAACTCACATATCCGATCGTGGCCAGACGCTAGACCGCGTACGCAGCGGACTTAAAAAACGCTATGCGAGGGAACGGCGCTTTCGTCTGATGGGCTTCAGCGCCGTCATGCTGGGCCTGCTGTTTCTGGTGTTTTTCTTCGGCAGCATCGTGTCGCGAGGCTACACTTCGTTCGTACAAACAAACCTGCTGCTTAACGTCAGCTTCGATGAAAAAACCATCGACCCGAAAGGCGAACGCGACCCGGAAGCCATGTCACGCGCCAACTATCGAACTGTTGTTCGTAACGCTTTGATGAGCGATCTGGGCGAAGTCAAAGGCCGCAAGGCGCGCAAAGCTATATTGGGTCTGGCTAGTAACAGCGCCGTATTTAAACTGCGCGACGAAATACTCGCCGACAACTCGCTCATTGGTTCGCAGAAGAGCGTTTGGGTACTCGCCGATGACGAAGTAGACCTCTACATCAAGTCTGGTGAATCTGCCGAAAACTACACGGGACGGTTGTCGCCTGAGCAAATTGGCTGGATTGACACCCTGCGGGACAGTGGACAGCTCAAACTCAAATTTAACACGGCGTTTTTCACCAACGGTGATTCACGCGAGCCCGAACAGGCCGGGGTATTAGGTGCCGCACTCGGTTCGTTTTACATGCTGCTCATTACGCTTCTCGTCGCCTTCCCGGTTGGAGTAGCCTCTTCAATTTACCTCGAAGAATTTGCACCAACCAACAAATTCACCGACCTGATTGAAGTCAATATTAACAACCTCGCGGCCGTGCCCTCAATTGTGTTCGGCCTGCTCGGACTGGCTGTGTTTATCAATTTCTTTGAGCTCCCTCGTTCCGCGCCATTAGTAGGTGGCTTGGTTCTGAGCCTCATGACCCTGCCGGTAGTCATTATCGCTGGCCGGGCTGCGATTAAATCAGTTCCTCCTTCGATTCGTGAGGCGGCACTTGGACTGGGCGCGTCGCATACTCAGGTGGTCTTTCATCACGTGCTGCCGTTAGCCATGCCTGGCATGCTTACCGGCACCATCATTGGTATGGCTCGCGCGCTGGGCGAATCGGCACCTCTTCTTATGATCGGTATGGTGGCCTTCATCGTCGACAAGCCTACCGGGCCCATGGATTCGGCCACCGCCCTACCTGTACAAATTTTCCTTTGGTTCGATATCCCGGAGCGAGCGTTCATAGAACGCACATCTGGCGCCATTATCGTGCTGCTGCTGTTCTTGCTCGCCATGAATGGTACCGCCGTATGGCTACGTAAAAAATTCGAACGTCGCTGGTAACCAAGAGACACTTCAATGCATGCAGATATGGATTCACCTACGTACGAGACTATTGGCGATGTTACGGCCAAGGATCCCGTGTTGACGACAGCCAATGTCGACGTGTTCTACGGAACCAACAAAGCCATTGATAACGTCTCTTTGGAATTTGGACGCAACGAAGTAGTGTCACTTATTGGGCCATCGGGCTGCGGTAAATCGACGTTCCTGCGTTGCATGAACCGCATGAACGACACTATCGAAATTGCCAAAGTTACCGGCGACATTCGACTGCATGGTGAGAATATTTACGACAAAACCATGGATCCAGTGTTGCTTCGCGCCCGGGTTGGCATGGTCTTTCAAAAACCAAACCCGTTCCCCAAGACCATTTACGAAAACGTGGCCTATGGCCCACGTATTCACGGCTTGGCAAGCGACCGCGCAGAGCTGGATGAAATTGTTTTTACCAGCCTCAGAAAAGCCGGCTTGTACGAGGAAGTAAAAAACCGCCTAGAAGAGCCGGGCACCGGACTGTCGGGCGGCCAGCAACAGCGTTTGTGTATTGCCCGAACAATTGCCGTCGACCCTGAAGTCATTCTCATGGACGAGCCGTGTTCAGCACTCGATCCCATTGCAACGGCTCGCATCGAAGACTTGATTGACGAACTGTCACAGAACTACACCATCGCAATCGTTACCCACTCCATGCAGCAAGCCGCTCGCGTGTCACAGCGAACCGCTTATTTCCATCTCGGTCGGCTTATCGAAGTGGGCAATACCGATATGATCTTCACCACGCCACAGCACAAGCTTACCGAAGACTACGTAACCGGGCGTTTTGGTTAATCAGACTGGTTCATCAACCTTGCTATGCTGACAGGTCAATTCAATTAGCCTGCAACACTCCAAAAGAGTTAACCTAGCCGAACTTCGTTCGTACACCACGAACGTTCTGCACCCGAGTGCGTGCGGCCAGCGACACGAAACGTTACGAGCGGGTCGCAGTGCACATGGAGAAAACAATGAGTGATTTAAAGTTAACCTACTTCGACACCACCAGCGGCCGCGGGGAACCTCTGCGAATATTGTTCAAAGCCGGCAACATACCCTTTGAAGATCACCGTATTTCGTTTGCCGAATTTGGTCAGACCTACATGAATTTTCCAATGGGTGCGGTGCCGGTTCTTGAGAAAGACGGTCACACCTACACACAAACCAACTCGCTGCTGCGTTACTACGGAAAACTCACCGGTTTCTATCCGGAAGACTCATGGGAAGCCTACAAGTGCGACGAAGTGATGGACGCTACGGAAGACCTGATTCACAAGCTGGTGCAAACCTTTGGCTTGAAAGACGACGCGCTTGTTGCGGCTCGCAAGAAACTGCTCGACGGCCCCATTACCCGATACCTTAAATTACTGGATGCACGCCTCGAAGCCGCAGGTGGTCATTACCTGGCGGACAACCGGTTTACCGTGGCCGACATGAAGGTGTTCATTCAGCTACGCTCATTTACCGCCGGGTTTATCGAACACGTGCCAGCTGACGTTACCAGCACCGTAGCGCCTAAGGTGCAAGCCTACGCTGACCGGATAGCCAAAGAGGCGGCCATTGTAGAGTACGACGCCGATTAAGGGCGCTTGGAGAATTCCAAATTAGACTGGTACTGCGCTCACTATCGAGAGCGGCAGAAGCCAAAAATAGTACGCCTAAAACAGAATATTAATACTGCAGGGCTCGTCAACAAGATCGCGACCGTACGTGTGAATGGTTATCACGAGGTCATTGGAATCATTGAACACTCTGTGCGGCTTGTCGGCACCGGGTTCCAGGCTATCTACTTGCCCGGGCGAACAATGATGCACATTTGTTTGCACCGGGTTCTGGCCATCTTCGCACGTGTAGCCTGCGGCACTTGGGAAGCCGGAGTAAACGCCCATGGCACACCAGGCGGTGTGCCCGTGTATGGGAGACGATTGACCGTGAAGCCAAGCCAAAGCCAGTACGGTATATCTACCCTCCGGGTCGGCGTACAGCAGATGTCTACGGTAGCATTCTTCGCTTGGCTCGCAGCACTCGGCCGGTAGCCAGTCAGGCGCAGCAATGAGCTCTTTGAGCGCATCTGACACTTGCCTGGCCATGCCGATTTGCGGCGTTTCAACAATACTGTCGACGGTTTCAAGATAGCGAACAAATCGAGGTTCGTTGACAAGCGGAGCTGGGGTCAACGCGCGGCAATTTGGTCTCATCTGAGCCATAACGGTACTGGGAGAAGCGGCCATTGGACTACCTGTAAGTGCATGAATGATAGCCAAATAGTATCAACAACCCTTTATTCATGTGTTGCGTATATTAGTCCTCTAACGCAATTTATTAGAATCTGATCCTAATATTTGAGTATAATTTAAACATGAATTCTATAGATTCCAAAGATCGTCAAATCTTGGACCTTTTACAACAAGACGCCACGCTGCAGGTTGCTCAGATTGCCGAGCAGGTCGGGCTCTCACGCACGCCCTGCTGGCGCCGCATTCGCGAACTGGAGAAAAACGGTTACATTCAAAAACGTGTAGCCCTGCTTGATCGCACCAAACTGGACTTGCCGATTACCGTGTTCGTGGCCGTAAAGACAAATCAGCACAACGCGAAATGGCTGGAAACGTTCCGCAAGGCGGTGAACTCTCTACCGGAAATTGTAGAAGCGTACAGACTCAGTGGTGACAGCGACTACCTGCTCCGGGTGATCGTCAAAGACATAGCCGGATTCGACACGGCGTACCAAAGACTCATTGAGCGTGTCGATTTTTCGGATGTGAGCTCAAGTTTTTCCATGGAAGAACTCAAATTCACCACAGCCATTCCGCTCAATTAAAGAGGACTCTCCATGCGAGCCAGCTTGCAGTGCGAACAGCGACGGTCGGAACTTCTGGTTACGGCCGTCATATTAATGCTGCTGAGCGCATGCTCAACGACGCCGCAACCAACTACTTCGTTGGAGCTTGCGAAACTGGCTACTTATTTCGAGGGCCACTTCGACACTCACGCAAAGCCCGGCTCACGCACGAGCGTCAGGCATACGCTATCGCGCCAGCGTGTTACCGCACCCGCACTTGGCGAGCACGTGTACTACTCACAGTCTAACCGCGGGCAAAAACTCAAGCTGTATCGTCAAAGAATACTCGTACTGGAGGCCGATACGTCAACGGGACAAATCGTGCAGCGCTCCTTCACTCTAAACAACCCTGAAAAATTTATCGACGCGAGAACCGGTGACCCAGTTTTGTCCGGCTTAACGGCAAACGATATTCAACCTCTGTTCGACAAAGGCTGCGACCAATTTTGGGCTCAGACAAAAGAAGACTTTTACGGCTATGTCGATCCATCCACCTGCCGAGTCTTTTCGAAGAGAAGAAACGAGTATCGAAGAATCGAAACGGAGACTCGACTCTCTCGCTCAGGCGTTGCGCTAGCCGAACGCGGCTTCGACAATCAGATGAACCAGGAATTCGGCATGAAACCGGGTGAAGCCTTGTTCCTGCATAGAGCAAAAGCGGCGATGCAAAAATAGTGGTCGCACTCACTTATACGCTTGTTTGAATATCTATGTGGGACAGCAGTGCCTCGCACTCTATTGCTTGCCGCAAGCTTACCGCTTCTTTTCTTCTGAATTTACTCAGCCCTGATTCGGTTCTTCTTGTTCAAACTGAAGTAACTCGTCAAGAGACTGCTGAGCGTTCGTTAAACTTACTCCGGCCAAAAGCGTTTCGGTTTTAGCCGCAAGCTCAGGCCGCCGAGGGCTTTGCGCCCACTTCACTCCTAAAACAGTGGCAATCATGCACACGGTACAAACTACCGCGCTCACCACAAAGGACGCTGGCATGTGTTCTGCAAACAAGCCATAACGCATATTAGTGACAACAACTGAATACGGAATCCACAGCACCCACCACGGCAAGCCAACCAGCCACCCACTTCGAATGTACGATTTCTTCAATTCAATAATCTGTTTTTGAATGCCAACAACAGGAGCGCTCATATCCAGACGGTTAATCTTTAGCATGATGTACCCAGCCATCACCATGACAAGCAGACCATAAGCGTGAACACTAAATCCGCTCAGCCACAGCACTGGTGTCTCAAGATTCTTAATCCAAAAAGGTGCTGCAATCAAAACACTGAGCAAACCAAACGCCATCTGCAGTGCCATGCCCCAAAACAACGGTCGCAGTTTGGACTGCGCAGCACCTAAATGCTTTTCACGTAGCAGCGCAAGCTGAAGCACGTTTTGACGACTCAGCTTTTTGTCCAGCTGCTGCCAGGCCTCTTTCATTTCATTAAATTCCATGTGTCTTTCCTTAGTCGTTACTGAGACGAATCAAACTGTCGAACACGTTGCTTTAAGCGGCTAATCTTGCTCGCCACGTTAGTCTCTGTAATGCCAATAATGTGGGCGATATCCCGGTAGCTGTGCTCTTCGAGATACAGCAGCATCACCGCCCTGTTCAACGGGTCCAGCTGCTCGATAAACCGCTGCAAAAGTTCGAGACGAGGATCATCGTTTACCTCACCAGCCGGATCGGCACGAGAATCGTCACGCTCGTCATACGGCACAAAGTGACGTTTTGTCAGACTGTGTTTGCGTAACCACGAAATCGCTACGTTTAATGCGATGCGATACATCCAGGTGGAAAAGCGCTGCCCGGGGTCGTACTTTGGAAAAGCACGCCACAGCTGTGTCGTAATTTCTTGTTGAAGTTCGGCACGATCATCTTTGTGCCAGCAGTAGGTGAGCGCGACTTTGAAAACAATTCCCGAGTGCTGTGTCAGCAACGTGGTGAAACGTTCTTGCATCACGCTGTCCCGGCGTTTAAGGCTCACATGTAATTCCTCTTGCGACATCATGTTCATGCAAAGTTATTCGCATGACCAAACAAATCATCACACATGCGCCGAAAATAATGTCCTCTACCCAACTAACAATCGCTTTCACCCGTTTAGTTTCAGACTAAAATGCGATCTAAGGTTAAGATGACTCAGAATAAAATCGGCGCAAACTCGGTAAGTGCCCAAGCTCAAAATGGGTCATACAAGGCGAATATCCGATACAAAACCTCTGTCATCTGCAGCTCAGTCATGCTGATTGGCCACTTATTAGAAAACGCATCGCACAAAAATAAGGCGACCAAATTTGTATAAACCCTTGATAAACGTTCACGATGACCCATTTTAGAGCGTTACTAAATCGACCCATCGTATATTTCGAGGGCAGTCGAACGTTTTGTCGTCGTTAATCATCCATTCGATTACTTTGAGAGAAGATCAATTGCATGAATCCCGGACAGCAATACTGCCTTCTGTAGTGGTCAAGTTATTTTGTCGCTTTAACGTAATACCAACGTTACAGGGTTACTACCGAGAATATCAGTGAAATGCTATTCTTACAGAACGCATCGACATTCGTCGATGTGAGATTTAACTGGGGATAATACAAATGAAAAATAATTTTAAATTGCGCGCTACGCTCGCGCTAACTGCACTCTTTGCAACTTCTTCAATCATGGCTTCCGAAATCGTAGTGGATGGCAGCTTTGAAGACGGTTCCGCCTGGACACAAACATCAACAAACTTTGGTACACCGCTTTGCACTCTTTTTGCTTGCGGCACGGGCACAGGAACAGGTCCTGCTGACGGCGACGTTTGGGCCTGGTTTGGTGGCATTGGCGCCTCAGAAATCGGTACTGTTTCACAAGACGTTACCTTTGAAGTTGGCACCGCTGAACTGACTTTTATGTTTGAGAACA
>JBGCFV010000052.1:0-12193 GCA_045107075.1 Gammaproteobacteria bacterium | reverse complement strand
TTTTCAGCGCACTAATCACTTGGTACTGTTTCGGGAAAGTACGCTGAAAATCCCGAAAATATTGCAATAATCATAATTCGATCGAAACCGACAAGTAATGCAGAAATTAATAAAGGAACTCCAGCGACGCCACGTTTTCCGAACGGTCGGACTGTATGTTGGTGGAGTGTGGATCGTACTGCAAGTCGCGGGCTTGCTCCTTCCGATTTATGACGCGCCCGATTGGATAATGCGTGCACTCGTCACGATTTCAATCATCGGTTTACCTATTGCCATTTTGTTGTCGTGGATGTTTGATGTTACCGACGACGGTATTCAACACGATCGTGATGTTTCGGAAGCTTCAAAAGCTCTAAGCACAGGCCGTAAAGCTAACTTCGCTGTTATTGGTTTGTTATCCGTCGGATTGATGGGCTCGCTTTTCTTGAACCTGAAACCGCGAGATACACGGGTTTCCGATGAGATGGAACCGGTTTCAGTTTTAATCGCAGATTTTTCTAATCTTACAGGTGAAGAAGTATTTGATGGAGCGCTTGAGCAAGTCTTGAGTATCGGACTTGAAGAGTCTTCGTTCGTTAAAGCTTATGATCGTACATCGGCAGCAAGAGTTCTTGCGAAAATTAACGAGACGGCCACACTCGATTCAGCGGGGGCAAGACTGGTATCGGCTCGCGAAGGTATTTCTGTAGTTGTTAGTGGTGAAGTAACGAAATCTGCCGACAAGTACGAGGTTTCCGTCTTTGAAGTCGATCAGATTAACGGCGAATTACTCGCCGAGTTTAATCAAAGAGCAAGGAGCAAGTCAGAAGTGCTCATGGTCGTTGGAGAGTTGGCTTTAAAGTTACGAAGAGAGCTTGGCGATATCAACACTGAAAAATCAGAACAAGGTCAGGAGACGTTTACGACTGTTTCGCTTGAAGCAATGCACGATTACGTTCTGGCTCAGCGGCTGGCAAAGGACGGTAAAGACGATGAAGCCATCGGGCTCTATCAGTCCGCTGTTGGCTACGATCCGGAATTCGGGCGAGCCTACTCCGGCCTCGCTTTGAGCGCGACCAGACTTGGTATGACCGATGTTGCCAGCGAAGCGTGGGAAAAAGCTCTCAGTTTTCTGGACGGAATGACCGAACGAGAACGCTATCGGACAATGGGTGTGTACTACAGCATTGTTAATCGAAACAGCAAGAAAGCCATAGAAAACTACGAATCGCTAGTTCAAAAGTTTCCAGCGGATGATGTTGGCTTCAATAATCTTGCCGTTGCGTATTTCTATGAGCTTCAGTTTGACAAAGCGCTGGAGGCGGGTCGTAAACTTGTAAAAGTTTATCCTAACCGTCCGGTATTTCTTGCCAACTACTCACTCTACGCCATGTATGCAAGTGACTTTGAAACTGCAACAGAACAGGCTGAGAAATCGCTAGCGTTAAACCCCAATTACCCCATGGCTTTTTTACCCTTTGCAAGTGCAGCCTTAGTGGCAGGTGATATTGATGGGGCTCGGCAAGCTTACGATAAAATGGCAGCCACCGGCAAGAGGGGTGAATCACTGGCTAACATCGGCATGGCGGACATGCATTTGTGGCGTGGTGAAGCGCAAGCTGCGCTGGAGCTATTACAAGAAGGAATCGAAAAAGATAAATTGAATTCGAATACGCGTGCCATTGCCACCAAGACAATGATGCTCGCTTATGCTCAGATAGAACTATCCAAGGACGCTGACCAGGTTGTAGAGCTAATTGAAGATTCATTAGAACAATCGTCGAGTACTTCTCAAGTTGTTCCAGCGGCATTGATGTATATCGAACTCGATCGAATTGACGAGGCTAAACAAATCGTATCCGCTCTGGAGGCAAAACTCGACTCGCAGTCACGAGCCTATGCAAAATTGTTAAATGGTCTGGTCACGTTGAAAACGGGCGATAAAACTGATGCTATCGATGAACTACAGGCTGGCCTGCAGTTGACCGATTTTTGGTTGCTCCGTTACTATTTGGGTATTGCCATGACTGAGGCCGGGCATGTAACTGAAGCCAAGTTTGAGTTTCAAAAATGTGCAGACCGATTGGGTGAGGCGTACTCCTTGTTTTTAGATGATACTCCCACTTTTCGCTATGCATCGGAGCTCCAAACATGGAAGGAAGAGTTGGCGGCGCGTAATTTCAATAATCTGCAAGAGCAATAGCCACAAGATTCCAGTATTTTGTTCGCAGAGAGATTTCAGTTCTCGTTATTGAACCGATGGTATTGGCAGTCTGTTCTGGGCGGGCTTGATCCTCAGGTTAGAGTGTGTTCAATAAAATTGCGATGCAAATAGCACACATACGTATCTAAGCGATTACATTGTTAGAAGTCTGCCACTCGTTTTCGCCTTCGTGAGTAGTGTCTTTCTCGCCGATCGCTCTCGAAACACGCGGACGAGACGGTCAAATAATACCCAAAAAAAATGATACGGCCTGAGCTTTCTAGACACTGTCCTGATTCATAAAATACTGCTGTTCGTAAACCGCTGGCACCCCTTTATTGTTGCTCGTATGATATCGCCTTGGAGTGTAGTACATCTCGATGTAGTTGAAGATTATCCGTCGTGCCTCTTCTTGAGTGCGGAAACTAACTCGGCGTATCTTCTCCTCTTTTTTAATTTTGCAAAAAAGCTCTCAGCCGAGGTATTGTCGTGACAGTTGCCGCGACGACTCATGCCGGCTTGATGTTGAGCGTGTTCAGGAATCGTTACCACTCGCGGTTGCGGTACTTCGAGCCTAGGTCCGAATAAATCCGCACTGTTTGACCGGGTTTGCGGCGCCAATACGCCATCGTTAAAGCGTCCGTTATTGTGGATGCTATAGACTAGCCTTCGACCTTCCGCGAGAATAGATCCATCACAACCGCTAGAAACAAAAACCCTCCACAGGTTCGAATATAGGTAATGTCGCTAACCCAGCACCGGTGCGGTTCAACCACATCAAACTGTCGGTCCAAGTGGTGCGGTATCTCAACACACGTCTTTTCAGAGTTGTGTATCTTGGGCTTCTGATTGCCGCGGATCGCCTGAGTCCCTGCGATCCGCATCAGTCTCAAAACTCGATCACGAACGCGAGAAACCTTCGCATCAAGTAAATCGGTAAGCTCACTCAAAAGGTGGGCGATTGGTTTATACAGATTTCTGGCAGAACGTGACTAGAGGAGAGAAGTGAGAAGTTTTAGAATTAGCGATAGTATTCAAGTTAACGAATATAGATTGGTAAAATCGCAATGTGCAGCAGCGTTTTATGACGGTTTATCTCGTGTCCGAGGCAAATGGTGACGTATGGTGTTAAATGGTGTTACCAACAGAATTGGGTTTTGTACTCGAGATTAATTTCTTACGAATGAACCTGGTTGACACCAATTAGTAACTGTCCGCTTTACCGGGGTAGAACCCGTCATCTCTGTGTTATACGACAACGAGTTCCTGTCAATCTTATTGAATACAGATCTTGCCTCATCAGCTTCTCTGGAGTGAGCAAGGATCAAAGCTAGATTGTTCTGTAGCACTGAGTCATTCGGATTCGCAATTTAACCGTCACTTGCTTGGAGCGCTCTTACCGAAATCAAAATTGTACATTTAAGTGTGGAAAGTAGTGGGTTTAGGATATTTGGCAGGAGCATTGCCCTAAAATGTACACTACAACTCTCTTGGTAACTCTGAAAAGATAAATTCTACCGGGACACGGCGCATGAGCGGTATCCTCCTGCCGTGATTAGTAATAGTGATGTATTCTATTGTGGCAGGATGCATGGCTAGTTCTGTGTTCGCCAGATTTTTCATGGAACCCATACCGGGCTTATGGCGTATCCCCGGCAGGATGTTTATACTTTGGACACTGACTGTGTAGTTTGAGCAACTCTTAGAATCAAGGAAAATTGCTATGAGATCTATCAAGACACTGATTGAAAAAAAGGGCGGCTACGTCTGGTCTATTGAGCCTTCGGCATCAGTTTACAATGCAATAAAGCTCATGGCCGAAAAACAGATTGGTGCACTTGTGGTCATGGACGACGACGAGCTAGTAGGAATTTTCAGTGAGCGGGACTACGCACGAAAGATTATCTTGAAAGACCGCTCGTCGCGCGACACACTGGTCGAGCACGTGATGACCTCTAAAGTGATTTGCGCGGGGCTTTCGCAACAGGTTGAAGAATGTATGGCCATCATGATGAACGGCAAATTTCGACACATGCCGGTCGTTGAAGATCGTAAAGTGATTGGGGTGTTATCACTGGGCGACTTGGTCAAAGTCGTTATTGCCGAGCAGAAATTTACGATTGAGCAGTTGGAAAGCTATATTTCAGGTTAGTGCAGCAATTGGCACTTACACTCTGTGGCGTCCAAATGCGGCCCTGTTAATTCAAACAACACCGGTAGGAGCAGCATCCTGCCAGTGTGTGGGCGTGGCATTTTGTCGCAATAACGTTCGGCGGTGGCGTTCACTCGTGTCATGAAGCACTTGCTTACCAGCGCATGCCATGACCGTGGCGTATCCACAATTTTTGTGAATTCGAAAATGACTCATTTTCTATCGCCTACATGAACTCGCCTTGGTGCTCCGACCATGCCGATAGTCCACAAAGCACGTTATCAGCGACATTAATTACGTTGCCGCCAGCTAGCGTACGAACCAGGCCCGTGCGATCAAGCCGTCCTGTACTTCATAAATCGCGATTATCTTGAACTCACTATCTCTGCCCGTGATCCACTCGTGGTCAAGCACAAAATTGCCTTGCACCATGCGACCCATCAGCGTTGATTTGTTGTGCGGGTTCTGTTTGAAAATCTTGCCATAAGCTGCGTGGATAGCGTCGCGGCCAATTAAGGCGGCTTTGGTGTCGCCGATATTCTTAAAGATTTCGGCATCTTCAGCAAATACTGCGGCGAAGCCATCGATATCTTGTGCATTGTAGGTATCAAGTTGTTGTTGCACCACGGCCACGGGCGAGGTGTCCTGAGCGGCTGAAAAATGACACATGGTCATCAGAGAAATAAAAATCGCGAGTCGTATCATAGTGTATTTGCCTTTTGTTTAACGAACTTCTGGATCTGCCTGCTGCCACTCTTATCGCTAATCCGCTTGTCTTCTTTTCTAACTGATATTGATGTAAGACTGTTCTTTGGCTACGTCGGTAGAAAGTTCAACGGTCCCGATAACCACAAATTCACCGCCTTGCTCCAGCAGCCGCTCTGCATTACCGGGGCTTACCGATGCCAACAAGCCGCCACTGGTTTGCGGGTCAATCAGTAGATCAAGCTGATCACTTGTGATGTGCTCTGCGCCGTTACAACGCTCAAAATACGGTACTAGTTGTGGGTATAAGCTTGAGCGCCATCCATCTGCTGCAAGTTTTTGTGCGCCCGAAATTACGGGTATGTTGGCTATGGTCAGTTCAGCAACCAGGCTCTGCCCAAGCTTTGACGAAGCGCCGTCAAGCATTTCCAACAAGTGCCCTAGCAAACCAAAGCCCGTCACGTCGGTTACTGCACTTGATTTAGTAGCCCGCAATTGTTGCGCGGCTTTATAGTTAGAGCTCAACATGGTCTCATACGCCGCGTCGGCTGCATTCGCATCGGCGGCACCTTGCATATCGGCTGCCAAAATAACGCCTGTGCCCAGTGGTTTTGAGAGCAACAGAATATCGCCTGGTTGGGCACCTGCTTTTGGCCACTGTGAGTCTGGTAACACTTCACCGTTTGCGACAATGCCCAGATGGGTTTCAGCGCCTTCACTGCTGTGACCCCCGCTGAGCTTGGCGCCTTGTTCTTGTACTCCATCGACAATGGCTTGCAGTATTCTAAGGTGGTCTCGTTGTTGCAAACGCGGGTGATTGAAGCTTAAATTTATCCAGGCCTGCGCGTGTGTCGCGGAGGCTCCCATGGCATTAATATCGCTTAGAGCGTGGTTTACACAGATTCGTGCGAAACGATATTCATCGGAAGTGAAGCTACGAAAACCGTCAATGCTCTGTACCAGTGAATGATTTTCTGTAGGTTGCCAAAGGCTTGCATCCTCAGCTACGGCATGCTCGGCACCCTTTATCTTTGCAAGATTATTCATTAGCAGGTCTGGCCCAAGCTTGCTGCCGCAACCGGCACAATGCATTGTCATGTCGTCTTGCTGTTCATCCGTCGGTGGCGTCATTGACATTGACAGGTTTACGAATTGATCCATAAACTTTTGATCAATTGAATTTTTCCAACGCCAAACCCAGCGACCGTGGAGGGTAAATCCATTACGACTGGCGACTGCACTTTTGTCACCAAGGGCAAGCAAACTTAGAAAACTGGACTGCAGGCTTACCTTTTTCAGTGGTCTATCAGAAAAATAGCGCCGCAAATTTTCTTCCAGCCCCGGCGCTTGCCTCACTGCAAAGACGCCTGCTTTAGGTCGTGGATCATCCACCATCTCGGCAATATCACCTACTGCAAACACATGAGCGTAAGACATGCTTTGCAGATATTCGTTAACCTTGATGAAATTTTTATCCGTAGTCTCCAGTTCACTATCACTTAACCAGGCGGCACCTACAGCACCAGTACACCATATGCTTTGATCAAGTTTTAGAGCGTCACCGCTAGCACTGCGTAAACCACCTCCGTTAACTTCACAAACCGAAAACCCGGGGTGTAAGCGGACGTTTAGCTCATGCAGTTTTTGTTCAATGCGTTTAATGACCTTCGCCGGGTATCCGGGTAGTACTGAGGCGCCACGATAAACAAGGTGAAAGTTCAGCTGTTGACGTGCTTTCATTCGGTGAGCCATCGCCAGTACTAACTCAACACCACCTGCACCCGCGCCTATCACACCCCAATGCAATGGTTTGGATATATCGCCTTGCTTTTGCCTGGACGATGTTAAAAGAGAACTCCATTGTTGCTGAAAACCCGAAATAGGTTTAACGCCGGTCGTGAAGGCACGCGCTCCTTTAATACTTTGGTCCGGTGTAGAGCCAATATCAATCGAGAGAACGTCGAACTCCAAACTCGCCTGGTCAGCCAGCACAATGCGTTTTAGATCAGGGTCGACGTGTTCAGCACGCGCTTTAATCCAGCGCACGCCAGCTTTACGACATAGCTTGTTCAGGTCGATATTGGTCTGCTCCAGAGAGTAGTGACCCGCGACGAAACCCGGCAACATACCAGAGTAGGGCGTCAAGGTTTGCTCAGACACCAGAGTCACACGCACGCCGTCGATTGGCTTCATCGCCAGCGCCTTAATCAGCAAAACATGAGTATGTCCGCCTCCCAGCAAAATTAAATCGTGGTGTTTCATCATTTAAACCGTTTGACCTTGCTCACTGAATTCAACAAGAAGCGCCGTGTAATAGGGGACAGGCCCACTGCTGTCCCATAAACAGAAATAAAAAAGGCTTGGTTTTCTCAAATTGATACAATGAGTTGTCTTACGAAAACACTCTATCAATAGGAGGAACCAAGCCTTGGCTCATCATAACACTGTCTTCTCTCAACTGCTCAAACTGGTGCCGAGACATCAGTTCGGGGAAGACGGTGCCGGGGAAGACGGTGCCGGTCGTAACGTTATAACTTATTCCTCTCCCGACGAAGACGATTCATTGCGCGCGATAAACCCGGTTGTGATCGATTAAATCGATTCGCGATTTCGGTTACGGTGGCAATTCCACAGTCAAAGGCTTCCAATGCGATGATTGCGCGCACCTTGGTATGTTCCCGCATTCTGGAAGGTGAGCGCAGATCCTCTTCGCTAACCTTGTTGAACCGACAAATTCGTTCAATCAATTGATCAAGCGTTTCTTGATGATCAGTATTGCCATCAGACGCAGGGGTCCAAATGAGCGGGTGATCCACAGGTTTGTCTTCACACTCATCTTCGCCTCTTCGGAATTTATCGATATCGCTTTGACTAGGTGACGCGCTGACAAAATGTGCGTATTGCTGCCGGGCTTTTTGAACATTGGAGCTAAACAAAGCGAGCACGACTCGTGTACAGACAAAGTCAGACACTCCGCCGGTTACATAGTCGCTATGACTACTCCAAGAGTACTCCCCTACGGCACTCACCATGTTCGCGCGCAGTGGGTTCTGATGTATGTAACGAACGAGTTCAAGGAGATAGTTATCAGTCGCAACCAGCGGCGCCCGATAGCGTCGTTCGAACAGGTGCCCGCAGCGCTCATACTTCTTGTTAAACGCTTTGGCGTAGCGGCTGGCCAGAGTTCCGATAAAGCCACCCAAGGGCAAATTTCCAACCTGAACGAGCATGTGAATGTGATTGGTCATCCAGCAGTACGCAAGAATGCGGTGTTGGTGAGTCTCCAAACCATCGCGGATGAATTCTTCCCAACAGGTTCGATCGGTGGTGTCGTTAAAAATATTCCGCCGAGCGTTACCCCGAAGAATGACATGATAGAAACAGCCCGGTAGGTGTTGGCGTGGGTTGCGCGCCATTTCACTTTTCATTCCCTGAGTTGATGGTTGCCAGGGCAAGGTTAATTAATGTGAGGGAGCGTTTCCATTCGACAATTTGAGCAAATGGTTAAGAAATGGCCATCACGAACACGGCTCACTGTCCGGCTAGTGGGATGAAGGCACCTCAATCGCTGTTGATTTCTTATTCGCAGAACAAGTTGTAGCGTTACGACCGGCACTGTAATCTCAAGTGATGGCGACGTCAGGTAATTTCGTATCAATCGCCGTTTGAAAAATATCGAATTTATACCGTCACGTTAATGTTGTGTCCAAGACTGCCTTCGGGTTGTGGGACTGCTTCAATGAGCTGTACGACTGCTTCCCCAGTCGCTTTAGCATTGTCGTTAGCTAACTTTGATACGGCCACGCTTACGTTTTCACTAATGCGCTGGCTAGCAAGGTTGGTTGCAAGTTGTGCTATGCCACTGACATCCATGTGAGTCCTTTATTTTTACAAAGCGGTTGGGATACGGACGGTTATCGGCAGGTTCGCTACAAACTTTAGGGGTCTGGCCGTTTCGTAATAGCGTAATAGGGGACGGGGACAGACCACGGTTCAGCTCGGATTTTAGATCGGGTGGCGATTCGTTGGAACCGTGGTCTGTCCGTTTTACGCACCGCTTGGCGAAGCGTCTGTAATTAAAGAAGCTACGCAATGAATGCCGCGATGCAAAAATCGTTTTCTAAGTTTGCGATATCAATTGCGCTTGCAGAACTAACACCACAAAAAGCGCGATTATAAGAATGTTTTCAGGCTGGCGCACGTTTAGTAACTCGCTAAGGCTATAAAAAACGCTGTTCCCGTATTCCTTGCAATCAGCATATTGCTGATCAATTCAACTCAAATACTTCCGTGGCCAAATTCTCTCGGTTTACACCCGCTGACTAGCTTGCTAACCGTTCGGTTATGTATGAACGATTTTTATTCATGTTCGGTATGACCATGGCTTACGCTTTCGTGTTGAGCTTAACCTGAAGCGACATGGACAAGGTTTAGTAAGGAATAGGACGAATTTGGGGTATGCTCCATTGATAAACACAGTGCGTGTAGGCAGAAGTCCACAAGCTTCGTGGGCCGTATTCTCACTTGCCCATCGGTGGCCATATGATATGGTCTAAGAACAAAATAACTGCTAATTGGGTGCTGCTTGTATAAGCTAGCTGCACCAATCTTAGTCGCCTTTTTTCTCAATCAACCATACAGGTACAACCATGACGCCGAATAATCCGAGCTTTGTGTTTAATCCTTTCAGTAGGGTTCACGCAAAAACCAAATATCTTTCGTTGGCCGCTATGGCTACGATTCTTTTTGTCAGTCTGTTTTCAGGTCGCATTGCATCGGCTGACGAACAATCTGTGCGCGAGTATCTCGCGCAAAAAAGTAATACCGCTTACTTGCAGCAAGGTGAGTTTCGAATTGAGCGAGTAGAATTTGAAAGCAGAACGTTCCAAAACGCGGTTGTGTTTCAAAAGTACATTCAGGACATTCCTCTGCACGGCGGCCGAGTCATTGTGCTTGAGTCGTCTGACGGTCAGGTTACGCATGTGTTCGACGATTCTTCGCAAGCACTCAAACTCAACCTTTCCAAACCAGCTGTTAAAGCAAGCACGGCGGAACGTTCGATTAGGGCGGTAGGAAAAACCGGTTCGGTATCCAAACTGGTTTGGTTTCGAAGTGGCAATGAGGCTATTCCGGCGTGGGAGGTAACAACCTCACTAGCTGATTCGGGCAAAGTAGCGGCACCAACCGGTCTCGAGACGGTAGTCGACGCAATGACCGGGCGTGTTCTTTCGCAGCGCCAGCTTGACTCGAAAAGCTATGCACCGGGCAGTCCTGAAGCAGCGGACGGCGTCTTTCCTCGAATTGTTATAAACGACACCATTGGTCCAGCGGGTTCACAGGCATACGCTGCACCTTTCGATGCGGTTGTGGCCTCTAGCGTTGGCTGCACGGGTACACTCATTGCACCAAACGTTGTGCTGTCTGCTCGGCACTGTAGCATTAGTGCTGGCGATACGTTTATTTTTGGTGACGACTCGAGTGGCGGTGGCATTTTCTCAGCAACCGTTCAGTCGTCGACTTTGCCAGACGGAGGCGGCACTCTTCTCGACGGTGGCGATGTCTCAATACATACGCTGACTTCCTCAGTACCGGCGAACATTGCGACACCCACACGACTGATAGACGAGACGAATAGCCTTGTAGGCATGGTCGCAGCGACGCTGGGTTACGGATTTAACGGCGTGGGTAGTCAAGGGCATCAATTCAGTTCTGACGGACTGCGTTGGGGCGGTGAGAACATCATCGATGTGTATGGCACCCCCGCAAGTCAGGCTGGTAGCAACATCATCTCGACTGACTTCGACGACGGTACGGCTGCAGCTAACCAAATTCCGAGCGGCAGCGCCACACCATTGCCCATTGAGGCCACGACAGCGCCTGGCGATAGCGGTGGCCCGGTTATGGTCCAATTAGACGGCGAATGGCTGATTGCGGGTGTCTTGTCAGGAGGAACTACCAACACCAGCGTGTACGGTGATGTCTCCTGGTGGACGGGCACAGCTTTGTTTCGCGCTCAAATTGAAGCCTTGGGTGGAGAATTTCTTGGCGGCGCAGAAATCGTTTGTGGCAACGGTCTTTTGCAAGGTGGCGAGCAGTGCGACGACGGTAACCTGATTGACGGTGACGGCTGTTCGGCCAGTTGCAGCGTAGAGTCTGGTTTCTCTTGTGATACCCCACCCGGCCAGCCAAGCGTGTGTGAATTGATTCCGGAAGGCTGCAGTGCTCCTGCGTTGTTTATTCCTGACACCGACACCACTGGCGCATCAGACTCTCTGACTCTGACGGGTGGCCAGTTGACAGACCTTAACGTCACACTCGACATTGACCACACGTGGGTGGGTGACCTTGTGATAACGCTCACTAACGAATCTACAGGCACCACCGTTACCTTGTTGGATCGGCCCGGACTGCCGGAAGTCGATGCTCAATTTGGTTGTGGCAACGAAAATATCAATGTGACCCTCGACGACGATGCCATCGCAGCAGCTGACGACGAGTGTTCTGCTACTCCTCCTGCAATAGGTGGTACGTTGGCTCCGACTGAAGCACTTGCCGCGTTTAATGGCGAATCGGCCGAGGGTATTTGGACGCTTAGCCTGTCGGACTTCTTCGATGAGGACGCTGGTACGCTACAGGAATGGTGTTTGGAAGCCACTGCACCTACGTCAGATACCGATGGCGACGGCGTGCCAGATGATGAGGATAACTGCACACTTGTGCCGAACGCTGATCAGCGTGACACCAACGGTGACGGTTTCGGTAACATTTGTGATCCGGATTTTGACAACAACGGTGTTGTGAACTTCCTCGACGTAAACGCTTGGAGGCCTCTCTTCGGTACGGCCTGTGGTGATGTTGATGAAGACATTAACGGTGACGGATTGTGTAACTTTGCTGATTACGCAATTGTTACGTCTTTCTTCCTGCAACCACCAGGACCGGCTGCTGAAGTACCACCGACTAATTAATCGCTTAGTTAGTTTGTACCTTTAGGTACGAGAAAGCCCCGCACTGCGGGGCTTTTTTGTGCGCCCAGCATGGGCGCGATCTTGGAGGTGAAGGTCCTCCCGTGAGCTGACCACAGCGAGCGAAGTGAATCACAACTGCGTAAGGGTGACCGAACGTGGGGAGGAAGTGAGTAGCGAAACCGTGAG
>JBGCFV010000051.1:0-5766 GCA_045107075.1 Gammaproteobacteria bacterium | reverse complement strand
ACAGGCCACGGCCAGACTCACCTCTCTCAGCCGCGAAATTCGCGGGAAGAGCAGACCCTGCTGTAGTTCGGCGGCGGTTAGCGAAAGCGCCAGCGCTTCGGCTGAAGCGGATATCATTTCGTCGGTAATAGAAGTAGCTTTGGATATTAACGCGCCCAATCCAACTCCCGGGAAAATAAACGCGTTGTTACCCTGCCCGACTTTATACGTCTTGTTGTTAAACGTGACGTCGGCGAACGGACTACCCGTGGCGACAAGGGCTTTGCCGTGCGTCCAGTCGTAGACGTCGCGCGGACGCGCCTCAGACAGTTCGTTCGGATTGGAAAAAGGCATGATCACAGGGCGCTCAACGTTGGCACTCATGGCTTCAATTACTTCCTGAGAAAACGCACCGGCCTGCCCAGAAGAGCCAATGAGAACCGTCGGCCGGTAGCGCTCTACCACGTTGAGCAAATCGCGCTCGGATGAATCTGTGAGATTGTATTCTTTTGCCAGCTCTTTGCTCCAGGCCAACTCCGTTTTGTACGCGTCGCGCATAGGCCCGTCGCTGACCAGCAAACCGCGACTATCAAGTACAGCGACCGCTGCCATTTGAGCAGCTTCGTCACAGCCGGCTTTGGCAATACCGTTCTTGATTTGTCGCGCAATGCCCAAGCCAGCAGCGCCGGCGCCCAGAATGACCACACGCTGGTCTGCAAGTTTTTGTCCGGTGACACGAAGAGACGACTGTATGCCCGCAAGCGCTACAGCTCCTGTGCCCTGAATGTCATCGTTAAACGAAGCAATGCGGCACTTGTAGCGATCAAGAATCGCCAATGCGTTGTCTTTGCGAAAGTCTTCCCACTGCAGCATGACGTTTGGAAAGGTGTCGTTTACCGCTTCAACAAACTCCTCGACCAATGAATCGTAATCATCACCCCGAAGTCTGCGCTGACGCCAGCCAAGATACAGCGGGTCGTCAAGCAAGTTTGCGTTCTCCGTGCCTACATCCAGACTGACCGGTAAGGTAGTCGATGGATGTATGCCGGCTGCAGCACAATACAAAGAAAGCTTGCCAACGGATATGGCCATGCCGCCAGCGCCTTGGTCGCCAATACCCAGAATGGACTCGTTGTCGGTAACGACCATGAGCTTAACGTCGCGGCTGAACGCGGCGTTGCTCAGCACCTCTTTTATGCGACCACGATGCTCAGGAGTAATCCAGATGCCACGCGCTCGTCGGAACACGTGACTGTATTTTTTGGTCGCAAGACCCACTGTCGGTGTGTAGATAATAGGCAGCAGTTCTTCAAGGTGTTCACAGAGCACGTAATAGAAAAGGTGCTCGTTGCGATCCTGAAGTCCGTTAATGGCTTCGTACTTTGCCAGATCGTTTGGCTGCTTTGACAAGCGGAGATGAATACGGTCGCACTGCACGCTTTGCTCATGAATTTGGTGAGGCAAAAGTCCTTCGATACCCAACGCTCGACGCTCGTCGGCGCTAAACGCCGTGCCTTTATTTAACAGCGGATCGCGAATCACCGCGTAGCCACGCTTGGTGACTTCAATCGGCTCCATGTTGGAGGAAAACCTAACCACTTTACTCATAGTCTTTTCCGCACGATTCGTTGTCACAGGCAAGAGTCCGACTGTACGAGGCTTGGGCGGCGGGGTCAAAAGGAATACACTTCACGTGACATTTTACTTAAGCCGATACACTCGCGGTCTAATAACTCACAACACAATCGACTATTTGAATGACCAACGCTTCCCGACTCGCTGAATTCCTTTCCTCGCCCGGCCCGCTGCTTGTTCTGACAGGAGCAGGCATTAGTACGGCCTCGGGCATTCCCGAGTATCGTGACGCCGACGGCAACTGGAAGCACGCCAAACCCGTACAGTTTCGCGAGTTCATGGACAGCGACTTTATTTACAGACGCTACTGGGCCCGCAGCTCGGTCGGTTGGCGCACCATGGGATTTGCGCAGCCGAATGCGGCCCATCACGCGCTGGCCACACTGGAACAGTCGGGTCTGATGCATACGCTCATCACCCAAAACGTGGACGGCCTGCATCCGCGCGCCGGATCAAGTAACGTCATTAACCTTCACGGCCAGCTCGGTACCGTGTCGTGTCAGTCCTGCGGCGACTCACACGTTCGCGACGAGCTACAGAGTCAAATTCGTGAACACAACACGGAGTGGCTTGACGCCCACGAAGCCCAGCGCGAATACAATTTGGCGAACCGCAAACCGGATGGCGACGTAGAACTGCAAGACGACGCCTATGCGGGGTTCCAACCTCCGTGGTGTGAACTATGCGGCGGTCGACTGAAACCGGACGTCGTGTTTTTCGGTGAAACTATTCCAAGAGCGACGGTAGAAGCCACGCTAAAAGCCCAGCAAGAAACGCAGCGCCTGCTCGTCATTGGCTCGTCGTTAATAGTGTTTTCAGGCTTTAGAATCGCCAGAGACTTTCATCAACGCGAACTGCCGCTGGTGTTACTCAATCAGGGCAAAACTCGTGCAGACGATTTAGCAACACAAAAGTTCGCCGATGATGCGAGCACGTTGCTGCCCGATGCACTAAGACTTATTTAACAAGCAAGACCGTTTATAGACGCCTAACTTGAGAAACATCCTCTGTCTTAACATAGTCCAACACGACGTTAAACGAACTGTGATTCGCGTCTGAGAACACAATCTCAAACCTGCGCACACTACATGTCTTGGTTAACCGCGCTCGTCACTAACTATGTATTGAACGACGCCTGACTCACGGAGTTAACCGGCGACTCTAACAAACAGCTCGCCATCTGAAAATTTATGAAACGAATTTACTTAACAATTGTTCTTGCAGCAGCCGCACTTTCTGGCTGCGCCACCACCGCGCCGGAATTTTGCAATTCAGACACGTGGCACGACCGCGGCTTCTCCCACGCAATGGGAGGAAGCGAAGACCAGTCGTCAGAAGCAGGCAATGACTGCGCCGCCAAAGACGCGCCACTCGCATACCGCATGGGCTTTGACTACGGGCTGGAAAAATTCTGCACGTACAAACGCGGCATATGGGCCGGTGAAATGGGCCAGGGGCCGGCTGAAAGCTGCGCCGCCCCCAAGTGGGACGAATACCAGACAGGCTACATCTACGGCCACAAGATTTTCGAGGTAAACGCCCGCCTCGAGGCGATCAGCAAAGAACTCGAGAACACACGCAACATTTTGTGGAACCTGGAAACCTCCGGCCAACAGGCCAACTCAGCCAAAGTCAAAGCCAAAACAGCCCGAATTGAGCAGCTAAAACAGCAGCGCGAAGAAGCCTCCCAGCACCTGATGAACCTCCGCGCCGACACAAACCTCCCGCAGCCCGAAAAAACACCCCAACTTTAACCAAAACGGACCAAAACACCCTGTCCCAAGCGTGGTGGTTTTCGCCCCGTATGGTTATACTTGCCCTCCTCACAAAGGGCCTGTAGCTCAGTTGGTTAGAGCAGGGGACTCATAATCCCTTGGTCGTAGGTTCAAGTCCTACCGGGCCCACCAATTCCCTCCCTACCGTTATAGCCCTTCGCCGTCGCTAAGCCTCTGTGCTTGCGCTATCGGCCCAGGATGGTCTGTCACTGTAAGACCTCTCTTTCTTCGTACGTTTTTCGATACTCATATCTGATCGCTCTGATTAGTTACCGCCTTGACTCAAAAAAGCCATGTATCTTGGAGCACTCACTTCCACACGGAGAACCCAATGGAAATAATCGATGTATATTGGTCGTTCAGAAGCCCCTACTCTTATCTCGTAACGCCCGACTTGATAAAACTTACCGAAGACTACGACATTCAAATAAATCTAAAAGTCGTATTGCCGATTGCGGTAAGAGCCAAGAGCGCTTTGTTTGATGGCTCTAATCGAAAGCCAGCCATGTACATCGTGATGGATTCTCTTCGTCGAGCTGAGTTCTTGGGCATGCCCATGATTTTTCCACCGAAACCTGACCCGGTGGTACAGGACTACGAAACACTGCAGGTCGCTGATGATCAGCCACTTATAATGCATTTGGCAAAACTCGGGGTGGAAGCTCAACGATGCGGCAAGGGCCTACTTTTTGCCAAGGAAGTTTCTGCTCTAATTTTTGGCGGAACAGAGAACTGGAACAAAGGCGACCACCTGGAAAAAACGGCACGCTCCGCAGGTTTGGATTTAAACCAAATGGAAAAGGCGATTGAAAACGGTGATCATCTTGCCGAAATCGATCGCAATCACGCAGACCTGGACGCGGCAGGACATTGGGGTGTGCCGACCATGGTGGTAAGAAATGAGCCGTTCTTTGGGCAGGACCGTGTAGAAACGCTTCGGTGGCGACTTGATCAGCTTGGATTAAAAAGAGACCACTACTAATTTGTTAGGCAACCGAATTAAGAAGAAGCACAACCACCACACCCACAATAATCCCCCAAAGATAGCGATGCAGTCTAAGGAGCGATTGCTGGCGTTCAGGATCAAGCCCGGCAGGCATCGCGAAACGGAAGCTGGTTAGAACGTACCAAAACCGGACCATCCAGAAAACCGCTACGATGACGTTGACGTACGGTATTGCAAAGATCAAAACGCCGGCAACAGGTATGCCAAGACGTGCCGCCCAGTGCCCCTCACTCTCACGATCATCAAAGTACTGAAAGCGGTCGTTGCCGGAGATTAGAATGGACGTGCAGATCAAGACGACGGCGTAAAGATCAGGAGGCCAATCGGGAATTAACCACGGAACTCGCACGTTCAACTCGACAATGATGCCGATGACGTATTTCTGCCAAAACTCAATTACAGGAGTAAAGAGCGAGCTAATACCTAAGTTAAATATTCTTACGCATAAATTAAATACCGACACCAGAGCAGCCACATAGCCGCCAATAGCTACAGCTGCTGAACATCCCGCCCAAAACGAAGACCCTCTCTTTTCCAACTGTTCGTACTCCACGTTTGCGAGGAACAATAATTCTGCCGATTCCTGACCATAATACACATATAAATCCATGTTATATAACAAAATATGCTACTATACTGTATGTATAACCAGCTAAGGAAAGCACATGGAATACGCCAATAATCAGGCCACCCGTAACGAAATTCTGGCTGACGAAATCTCCTGTCTGGCCGCCCACATCCACGCCGCTACCTATCGCTTCCTGGTCAAGATTCGAGAGTTTGACGAACGCGAAGCGTGGGCCGAGATGGGAGCGAAAACCTGTGCGCAGTGGCTGAACTGGCGCTGCGGTATTAGCACGCACACGGCCCGCGAAAAACTTCGTGTGGCACACGCGCTGGTCGACCTTGAGAAAATCTCTGCGTCTTTCGAGCAAGGTGAACTGAGTTTTTCAAAGGTCCGTGCGGTTACCCGCATTGCCAACAAAGACAACGAAGACTTCTTGCTCAACATTGCACTGAGCGGCACGGCTGCTCAACTTGAACGCGTGGTCCGCTGCGAGATTCGAACTGAACGTGAAGTTGATCTCGAGACTCGAACGGATGCTGCCTTCGAGAGTCGCGAGTTTAGCTGGCGTGAAAACGAAGACGGCAGCGTGGAGTTTTTTGGTCGGCTACCGGCTGAGCTTGCCGAAAAGATCATTAACGCGGTCACTGAGTGTGAGAAAAACTTCCCCGCGGAGACGTCTTCTGCCAAAACGCGACGCGCCGATGCGTTAGTGTCACTCGCCGAGTCGGGCTGTGACGGTTATGAAGTCACACTGCACGTCCCCGCGGGGACGTCGCAGGCGGCGAACACTCTGGAATCTGGTG
>JBGCFV010000050.1:0-9032 GCA_045107075.1 Gammaproteobacteria bacterium | reverse complement strand
TATATCGAACATACTTAAATCAAGACTCAAATTGAGTAAAATACCAGCCCGTGCGAAGTACGAACCGACGTTCTAATTCACACTGCGAACGGATTTTAAATCACTAATTAGCGGCAACATATGAAGGGCACGCAAAAACCGTGCAATTACCTCATCGGCTCGTAGACCTGAGTGCCCAGACTATTTATCAGGCGTCCAGCGCTTAAAAGAAGGAACCGCAAGCGGTGCCGTGCGTGCGCGTTCATACGCCGCACCAGCTTTGAGCACCGCATGGTCCTGCCACTTGCCCGCAAAGATACTAAGACCCACCGGCAAACCTTCTACAGCACCCATGGGTACCGTGATGTGCGGGTAGCCCGCCCGAGCGGGCAGTGAGCCCGCACCGATACTGCCGTTGTAGTTATCACCGTTAACCAGGTCTGTCGTCCACGCAGGCCCGGTTGTGGGAGCAATCAAAAACTCGACCGCATAATCTTTAAGCAGTAAATCTATGCCTTCTTTTCCTGAGGTATGCACGGTCTTGGCACGCGCCTTCGCATAAGCGTCCTCGTTAGTAAAGGTAAGCGCCTGTTTAAACAACGCCTGGTCAAACCAGCGTAGCTCTTCCTCGGCGTGTTCCGTATTGAACGCCTTGAGGTCGTCCAAGGTGTTCGGCATGTCTTCGCCCGGAAGCGTGGCGAGATAAGCGTTGATGCCCTGATGAAACTCGAACAGCATGGCTTCGAAGGCTACGCCACCATAGTTATCCGGCCAGTCAAACGTCACGTTAACTACTACAGCGCCGGCTGCTTCCAAATCGCGTAGCGCTTGATCGAACAGAGCTTCAACACCCTCGTTCGACCCGACCCGATCATGCATGACACCGATACGCACACCTTTGAGAGAGTAGTTGGCCAACCCGGTAGTGAAATCGTTTGCATATCGGTCAGCGTCGGCAGAAGCCGCATCCGCAGGATCGCTGCCCGCGATTGCGTTTAAGAGCATGGCGGCGTCATGAACGTCGCGCGTCATTGGTCCGGCTGTATCCTGAGTCGCGCTAATTGGAACAACGTGCGTGCGGCTTACCATTCCGACCGTTGGCTTAAAGCCGACAATTCCGTTCACACTGGCCGGGCACGTAATCGAACCGTTGGTTTCGGTACCAATAGCAGCCCAGGCAAACCCCGCTGCCACGGCTGCACCACTACCCGCCGACGAACCGCAGGCATTACGGCCAATAGCGTGTGGATTGCGTGTCAGGCCGCCTACGGCACTCCAGCCGCTGGTGGATTTATTACTGCGAAAGTTGGCCCATTCGGACAAGTTGGTCTTACCCAGCACAACGCCACCACTTGCACGCAGTTTCGCGATTAACGGAGCGTCACGTCCTGTCATGTTGTTACGCAGCGCAAGCGAACCGGCCGTGGTGGGCCACTCAACGGTCTCAATATTGTCTTTAACCAAAACCGTTCGACCGGCGAGAGGCAAGCCCTTGCGCTCAGCTTCTCGAGCCAGAGCCGGAGCTTTGGGATTTACCGATATCACAGCGTTAATGCGTGGCCCAGCGTCGTCAAACGCTTCAATACGCTCTATGTAGGCCTGCGCTTCATTGGCAGCTGTGCTGACGGACAAGACTGTGTCATGAGCGCTTGCAGAAAATGAGATTAGGCTCGAGGCTAATAGTAAAGAGTTATATTTCATACTTACATTCTGCCACGGGTTCACCGGGGATTTGGAGAGAACCAGCAAGAAATTGACCCTTCGTACTGCAACTTATCGAAAGCTTGATAAACCACGACACCCTGAGGCAGCGAGAACATTGCGTCCGGATCATTCTTGGCCACCGTGCAAAGCAGCGGTATGAACACAATCAACTCTCATTCACTTGTGCTTTTTGCAGGCTTATTAAATTCAATAGTGACCCCTTTATCTTCCAGCGCCTGCAACTGATCGTCACGCCACCAGCGTCTGTCACAACATCCAAATACCTTTAGATTCGCTACTTTTTCCAAACAACCCAGATCTGGATCATCACACTTAACGTACCAAGGTAAGAAGTATTCAAGTCCTGTCTGCATTGCTATATGACTTATATCGTCAAGATTCAGGGCTTTCGCTGCATTACTACCGGAGAGGAGCACGCATTTAAGGTGTGGTAGCCGTCGAGCACCGAGACCCGACAGCGAACGAACCTTCGGCCCTATGCCGAGATATAACGACCGCAAGCATCTCAACTGCGAGATAACCTCAATGTTATCGATAGCCGATAAGTGAGACAGAGCCAGGTATTCAAGTTTCTTCAATTCAGACAAAGCGTCGAGAGATTTCGCTGCCACACGACCAGCATCCAGCCTTTCCAGATTCACTATCTTTCCGACACCTTCCAGAATGCGGTCAGTTATGACGCCCTTAATGTCCAAATACCGAACCTTCTGGAGTTTCGGAAACACCGCCGCCCATTCTTTTGAGTTGTAGCTGTCAACACGAACATGCAGATATTGAACGTCGAGAATATCGGGAGCATCAGGCTCTCGATATTCCATTACCCTATTGGTTGAATCTATCCAATTGGCGAGAGTTGGAAACAGGGACGCGGGAACCCCCCGAACAGTTTCTTCATTCATGATAATGCGCGGCTACCAACCATAAAGATTAAACATCAAGAACAACATCAATCCACGGCTCATCCATACCGTCGGAGTTAATCAACTCACCGCGAGTACTCAGCTCATTCATCAGCGACTCATCCGGCACCGGGTTTTTGGTTCCGTACACATGTCGCTTGGTCGACACCATTATTTTTGCTTTATCCTTACGACTTCGAGGCAAAAGCGTATCCAGCATGTCGAGAGGCGTTCCGTTGTGGCTGCCGTGATGCGAAATTTTCATGAAGTCGACCGGCTTTAACCAACTCTGGTTTTTTTCGACCAGCTTGTCCCAGCTCCTGAGCTCTGCGTCTCCCGTGAACAGTAAACTGCGCTCACCCACGCTTAGCTGAAAAACGAGTGACGTGTTGTTCTTCGCTTTATCAATGGTGCGAATTCCTTCAACTGACCCTCTCATGATTCGACCGCGCAGGCGTTTCCAGTCGCTGTCTGACAGCTGGGGAGGTCTCTTCGATTGTTTCACGTGTGGAAATTCCCAGCGGTCATCAGAGGATTCACCCGCAGACGCTGCCAGCGAGTTGATCATGTGATGCAGGTGCTGCTGGCTTCGCCTGCCGTAGTACACACTCATGTCTTTTTCAGGCGCCATAACCCGACACTTAACGTGACGAAACGGCTTGCGGCGAACGCTATTGCCCCGGCGCAGATACAGCACACCTTTCTTGGGCAGTTCACGTAAATAGTTAACCCGATCAACGTTACTCAAATTGTTACGCAGCAGCGTGTCAAAGGAAGGTGCCAAACCAATGCGACGCTTGCCAACCTGACGATGAAACGCGTCAGTTAGCTGCTGAAGTTTTTTTACCGGTCGGGCGTTGGGGTATTTTTCATAGTAGTCAGGGTGACTGGGCGCGCTCATCCACACCCAGTCAACGGTCATGCGGTTAAATATTTTACGCTGGTGATAGTAGCCTTCCATATGATCCATATGTTCGTGCGTCATCACCGCAACATCGAGGTGTCCGTTGGTTTCTTTTTCGATGTCTTTGGCAATCGTTTCAAACGGCGCGTTACGACCACCCTTTCCAGCCACGTTGCCAAAGTCGACGCATATGTGGCGCGTTTTACTCCCGTCGGGAACGCTAACCAGGTAGCAGTCACCAAAGCCCAGCTGGTACATGCGTATGCGTATTTTGTCATTCGCCATGCGCTGCGCCCTCCTCACGACCGCTATGACGAAACGCCGACGACCTATGCATGTGCAAACGGCCGTCTTGCAAACGCCCTATTACTCTGTTGGAATCTCGCCCGGCTGCGCCGATACCCGCCTCGCCTTTGTCCAGAGACACAAAACCCTCACGGTTAAGGTACGCAACGTACTCTGCCAGTGCCTGCTTGCGTAACTTGGTTTCGGTTTTCAGGCAGTAGTGCAACAGATTACCGTTCTGGTCAAACACCAGCGTGCCACCGCAATAAAGCGGCATTCTTGCACCCGACACGGCGGCAAATTCAGCGCCGCTTATCACAACGTCTACAGACCAAACAAACTCGATAACCGTTTCACGCGGCGGCCGAAATTGTTCCGGGCCTGTTTTTCGTGTGCGATACAAGTTAGTAATTTCGAAGTTGGCGGTACGAGGAATATCAAGCACCTCCCGATTGGCGTCCACGAAGCTGTAGGCGTCAGTGGTAGAAGCGGCGACAGCGTCAATGTCGTAGTCACGTAAATCCGAATTGTAGAATTTGTAAGTCGGCTCGAGGTCTGCCCGGCTGGAAACAATGCCTCGGTTCCTAAACACAGTGTACAAGTCTTCTCTGAAGTCGTGTTTATCAACGGGATACGCCACCCGGTCCGACGCCACGACGGCACGAGCGTACTCGGCAAAATCGATATCCACCGGCGGGCAGTAATCTATGGCGCGCAAAAACAGCCGACCGGTGAGTTCGGCCGCCTTGATTAGCGAAGCTACCGCAATCCCACCGTCCATTTTCTTGTCGGGGTTCTTTTTCTTTAGCTTCGCAAGCGTAATCGGCACAAAACGCTCGTAGGCTTTCAACAGGTAGTCGTAGTATGCCCCCGTCATTACTTCCGAGTATTCGTGCTCTTCAAACACACCCTTAATGTCGGCCATGGTTTTGGTTGTGAGCGCACTGCGCAGATAGCTGCGATCTGCTCTGCCATAAACAGCAGCACCAAACTGGGCGGCTATGCGGTTAATAAAATTACCGTCTTTAAGTCCTTTGTAGTTTCGGCCAACAGCGGCAACAACCACCTCGCGCAACGTAAGCGACGAGTGCATGGCCACCGCGTCGCCAAAAAACTCGTGGAAGCCCGCCGTAGCTGGTGACGTAATTTCGTTGTAATAAGGTTTCAAGCCGTCGAGAACGGCGTGGCCCAACTCGTGGGTAACAATGTCGTGCGACAGACAGGTGTATACCGTCTCGCCCGTTTCGATGTCTTCGAAATAAAAGAAATGCAGCCCGCCTGTTTCCCGGTCGTAAAACGCGTTTTCCCAGTAGCCCGCGTGGGGCATCACGAGAAGCCGACCGCCAGGAAAAGCCCACGGAATGCGCCGGCCAAACACCCGGTCGCCTTCCAAAAAATTAAGCGTGCGGGTAATAAGTGCCCACACGTTTACCTGGTGATGTTTAAAATTACGAATTCGGGTCGTGCGCCCAACCACAAAACCCGTGCAGTCTTTTTTTGGCGCCGCCGGTTCGTACACCACGTCATTGTCTGCGCTGTAGTCAACGACGGACACTCGCGCACTCGTGGGTCCCGGGCCCAGCCCCGACTCGCCTTTAAGCTCAATAGTCTTGAGCCCAATACGCGGATTTTCGGCCGCTACCAGCGGGTCCTGCAACCAAATCTCGGCCTTGATTGAAGGCAACTCTTTACGACTGCTTTTGTGCAAACTCCATTTTGCGGACATCGTCTTTTCCTCGCGTCTCAATGTAGTGATAGTCACCTAAAGCCAGCCATTTGGCCATTGACAGCTTTGTTTTCTTTATGTGACTATAAGGTCACATAAATAATTAGTGCTTACATGCCCATTTCTAATTCAAAAACAGTAACTGACGATGTCTACATTTCTGCTGGCGACACAGGGAATTCAGCCAGTAGCGAAGAGTGGGTCTGGAATGCCATGAATGACGGTTCAAGACGTAAGATCCTTGATCTACTGCGAGTCGAAGCGCTCACCACTAACGCACTTTGCGCCCATTTCGACTTCTCCCGTTTCGCGGTGATGAAACATCTCAAGGTGCTGGAAAAGGCGAACTTAATTATGGTGGAACGCAAAGGCCGCGAGCGGCTAAACCACCTTAACCCGTTACCGCTTCAGTCCATTTATCGCCGCTGGATTAAACCGTTCGAAGACATTCCGGCCGATCGCCTGTTGCGACTCAAACGTATTGCCGAACTCAGTGTTTCAGGAGACTAATATGAACATCGAAGCAGCCAACATGGCTACGGTTAGCATGAAAATAGACATCGAAGCACCCGCCGCCAAAGTCTGGGAGGCGCTCACCAGTGACATTGGTAAATGGTGGCCCGCCGACTTTTACGCGGGCGGTGAAGACGGTAGCCGCGGTTTCGTTCTGGAACAGCAACCTGGCGGTCGAATGTACGAGCAGTGGGACAACGGCGGTGGCGTGCTCTGGGGCAACGTTGTTGGTCTCAATCCCGGCAAGAAACTCGAGGTACTCGGCTCCGTGTTCCCCTCATTTGGTGGCCCAACGCAGTGGTTCGGCACATGGGACCTTGTCGCAAAAAGTGACAAACTGACCGAGCTTCGCTTTTCCGAGGTCAGCCTGGGCAACGTCTCCGAGAGCGGAACCCATGAAAAAGACACTGGTTGGCGCTACCTGTGGAGCTGCATGCACGCCTTCATCGACGGTCGCCCCGCTCCTGTCTGGGAATAAGCGACACCCTGTAACCGGTTCGGCTGTCGCCACCCCGATCAACCTCCAGGTGAATTGATCAAAAGCGCTCCGGCGTTCACCGCGCGATTGTTTGCGATGCCGTGGTCTTTGTGTACTCTTGCACGATGAAAAACACGGCTACCCATTCGTTTTACACACTCCATAGCAACGACTGCTCGCTGGTGCTCGATTGCAGCGGCGACTTACCGGCCATTTGCTACTGGGGACCTCGGCTGTCAGACGCAACAGGACCTGAAGAACTCGCAGTACTCGCGGCACGTGAGGAAGCACCCGCACGCGAACACGTTGAAGCTCCTATTGCGCTGACACCTATGTCAGCTTCGGGTTACCTCGGCCACCCCGGTTTGCTAATGCACCGAAACGGCGTGCAGTGGAACGGCTACTCCGTTGTATTGCGGGTCGACGAGCGCGAGCATTCTCTTGTTGTTCAGTCCGAATGTGCGGGCACTGACGTCGAGCTGGTGCACACCTTGTCTTTGGATCCGGACAGCAACGTCCTGAAAGCCACTACCACCTTAACCAATCGCCACGACCAGCCACTGGTGGTTGACGAGTGCAATGCACCTTGTATACCCATACCCGATTTCTGCACCGAAATACTGGGCTTTGCGGGCCGCTGGTCGGGCGAATTCCGACTGCAGTCACAGACGCGCTCGCAAGGTAGCTACGTGCGCGAAAATCGCAGCGGTCGAACATCCCACGACGCCTTTCCGGGCGTAATCACCCACGACTCGTATACGAGTCAACAGTCGGGCACGGCCTATGGTTTTCACCTGGGATGGAGCGGCAATCACCGTGTCGCCGTAGATGAACTGGCAGACGGTCGTGTATGTGCCCAGCTGGGTGAGCTTTTTTATCCCGGCGAAATGATTCTTACAGAAGGTGAAAGCTATACGTCACCCGCACTTTACGCGACCTGCGCAACGCAAGGTTTAAATCAGCTGTCGCAAAACTACCATCGCTACGTGCGCAGTCATTTAACCGCACCGATGATGAAACAAAAAGACAAGCTGGTGCACTTTAACTCGTGGGAAGCCGTTTACTTTGACCTAAGCGAAAGCAAATTGCTCGATCTCGTCGCCGCCGCAGCAGAAGTGGGCGCCGAACGATTTGTACTGGACGACGGCTGGTTCCGCCATCGCCGCTCCGACAAAGCAGGCCTCGGCGACTGGTACGTCGAAGAAAAGCTGTTTCCCAACGGACTGCATCCACTCGCCGAATGCATCGCAGAACACGGGCTTGAGTTCGGCCTGTGGCTGGAACCCGAAATGGTTAATCCCGACAGCGACCTGTACAGAGCGCATCCCGACTGGGCGTTACAGGCCTCACCCGCGCCGAACGTGCTAGCTCGTCATCAACTGGTACTCGATTTAACCAACCCCGATGTACAGTCATACCTGTTCGAACGAATCGACGCACTGCTTGGTGAGTACCCCGTTACCTACATAAAATGGGATATGAATCGCGACCTTCATCAGCCCGGAAACGCGCAGGGCGTTGTCGTTGTACACGCCCAAACACGCGCTCTTTACGCGCTGTTGGAACGTATTCGCAAAGCACACCCAACCGTCGAAATTGAAAGCTGCTCCTCAGGCGGTGGTCGCGCTGACTTCGGCATCTTGGAACACACCGATCGCATCTGGACGTCCGACTCAAACGATGCACTGGATCGACTGTTCATTCAGCGAGGATTTTCGCTTTTCTTCCCGGCCGAGTTCATGGGCTCACACGTCGGACCGGCAGACTGCCACATCACCGGACGCAGGTTAACCATGGCCCTGCGCGGCGCCACCGCCATGTTCGGCGACATGGGTGTTGAAGCCAACCTGCTGGAAATGGGTGACGAAGAAAAAACCGAACTGGCCGCGGCCATTGAGTTACACAAACAACATCGACGACTCATTTTCTCAGGTGACCTGGTCAGACTAAATCGCCCCGACTACGAAAATGCCTTTGGCATTGTGAGCGCCAACCGCAAAGAAGCACTGTTCTCCTACACGCTACTACGCAGCCAGCCGCACTCGTTACCCGGCCGCCTGCGTCTTGCCGGTCTCGATGAAAATAAAACATACACACTTCGAATCATATGGCCTGACCCGCCAACCAAAAGACCGGAGTCCATACTATCCCGACTGGAAGGCGCTAAATTTAGCGGCGCGTCACTGATGCAAGCGGGAATTCAGCTGCCGCTGATATTCCCTGAGTCGCCGTTGGTGATTCATCTCGCGCAAGCCTAGCGAGAGCGCGCGAGAAAAGAAAACGCCAAAAACACCACCCACAACAAGAGAGTTGTCCAAACTACAAGAAGACGCAGGTCTGACAGCCAACTAACCCGTTTTTGGAAATAAAGCGGACCGAAGGGAGCCATTCCAAAAACGGGTTAGTTGGTGCCAGGCCGGAAATCCCGAGACGGTTAGACACCAATCCAAGAAATAGGATATGGACAGACTTGACCCCAAAAGTCCAAACTACAAGATGACGCAGGTCTGGCGGCCAACTAAC